>NZ_JBEZKE010000002.1:64593-482431 GCF_040651555.1 Streptomyces sp. NPDC048424
TGGAGACTCCTTCCACCGCCGCGGACGCGGAACGCTACCGGGGGCGGGTGGACGAAATCCCCCGGTCCTCCGCACGGTCGCTGGTCGTCCTGCTCGGAGTGCTCGGTCTCGACGTCTCCAGGACGTGGAACTGGGAGGAGCGCCGGCCGGAGATGGAGCGCCGGGCCGATGTGATCATGTCGCGCTTTCCTGACGGCACCCGCTTCCACACCAACGTCGGCTGGAAGGGCGAACGTCCCGACTTCTACGAACAGGGCGTCCGCTCCTACGACTCCTTCAGCCACTACGACTGTGACGCCGGGCTGATCGCCGTGAACGACGACGAAGTCGCCGTGTTCTGGAACTTCCTGTCCACCTGACCAGACCGCCGCCGAACCGGGAAGACCACGTGCTCACCAGATCCGCCACATACCCCGACCGGGAAACCGCCCAGTGGGCCGCCCAGCAGGTCGTCACCCGCAACGAGCAGGCCATCCACCGCTGGCTAGCCCAGGACACCCGTCCCCGGCTCACCATCGAAGCCGCCTGGCCCTCGCGCGAGCAGCCGGTCGGCCGCGTCCTGATCCAGGCCATGGCGCTCGCCGGACGCGGGGCCGTGGACGTGCGGGCCGCGCGGGTCGTGCTGCGGCGCGAGCCGACGAGCCCCATCGGTTTCGTCGTGCACGGCAACTTCCCGATCTACCTGTAGAGGCACAGGCCATGTCCATGAAGCCCCTGGAGTTCGACCGCCACTACGGCGAGCTCGACCAGGTGATCAGCGCGTACGCCGGCCTCGCCGCCGACGACACCCCCGACCGGCCCGGCCGGGCCCTCACCGCCTACCTGCGCCACACCTGGCACGCCCGGCCCTGGGCCCTGGCGGTCGCGGAGCAGCAGCTGCGCACCTACGCCCGGAACCCGCCCGGCCGGCTGCGGCTGCGCCTCGGAGAGTTCTACCCGGTCCCGGACATCGGGCTGCCCGAGGCCGAGATCCAGCAGTGGCTGCTGGTGCTCGCCGACCACATCAGGCAGAGCATCGAGGAAGGCCGGGTCCCACCCCCGGCGGCACTGCCCGAGACGCACTGGGAGTGGCACGCCCGCTTCCCGGAACTCGGCCAGTTCCTCGGCGGCTGGTTCTCGCAGGACATGCCCGCGGAGTTCGAGGACCACGAAGCCGCCGTCGGCGACTACGCGGACTCGGCCGATCCGACCCTCGTGTCGCGCCTCGTCGGTGAGGTGCGCGAGCTGCTCGCCCTCGGCCTGGAGGAGATCGACTACGCGGTCGGCATCGCCGAGCTGGGCATGGAGGTCGACCTGCCGGTCCCCTACGCGCCCAGCGCCTGGCTGGCCGTCGTGGCCGATCAGCTGGCCCGCTTCCGCCCCGAGTACGGCTAGGCCAGTCCTTCCGGGACAACCCGGACAGGGCCTAGCCGCCCGACGCGATGCGGTACGCCCCCGGGGTCGTGCCCGTCCAGCGGCGGAAGGCCCGGTGGAAGGCCGTGTCCTCCGAGAAGCCCAGCCGCGCCGCGAGCTCCGCGATCGGCTCCCCGCTCTCCGCCAGCCCCGCGATCGCCGCGTCCCGCCGCACGTGGTCCTTCAGCTGCTGGAACGAGGTCCCCTCCTGCTGGAGCCGGCGCCGCAGCGTCGCCGGGGACACCGCGAGCCGCGCCGCCACCTCGCCGAGCGCGGGCAGCCGCGGCGACGTGCGCAGCCGCTGCGTCAGGGTGCGGCGTACCTGCTCCGCGACCGTGGTCCCGTACTCGGGGCGCGACAGCAGGTCGAAGGGCGCGCGCCGGAGCATCGCGTCGAGCGCGGGCTCGTCCCGTACGAGCGGCGCGGTCAGCCAGTGCGCGTCGAACGCGGCGCCCGTACGGTCCGCCCCGAAACGGACCGGGCAGTCGAAGAGGATCTCGTACTCCTCCTCGTGCGGCGGCGGGGGATAGGCGAACGCGGCGTACGCGAGCGGGATGCGCCGCCCCACCAGCCAGCTGCTCAGCCGGTGCCAGATCGCGAGCACGCACTCGGTGAGGAACCGGTCCTCGTCCCGGGCGAAGTCATTGCGCACGGTGAACCGCGCCTCGCCGCCCACCACTTCCAGCGCCAGCTCCGGCCCGCCCGGGAACAGCCCGTAGAACGCGGCCGCGCGCTCCGTCGCCGCGCCCAGGTCACGGCAGCCGAGCGAGGCGTGGCACATCATCGCGAAGGTGCCCGGACGGCTCGGGACCGGGCTCAGCGCGAGGAACTCGTCCTGCGTGCTCCGGTACAGCGCCCGGAACAGCCGGGCGAACTGCGCGGGCGTGATCCGCGCCCGGTCGTCGCCCAGCAGCAGCGGCGGGATCTGCGCCTCCTGGAGCATCGGCACGGTGTCGAGGCCGCTGCCCCGAGCCCCCGCGAGCAGGGCGCGCACATGGTGCACGGTGATCGTCCGCCTCCCCATGCCTTCGACGGTAGCCCTCCGTGGCGCGCGGCGATACGGACGTGCGCGGACCGGTGAGCGTTCGGGTCAGCCGGGGTGACGCTTCCGGTCATGCCGCGGCGGCCGTCCGGCTGCCTAGCGTCGGGGGTCACCAACTCCCCCGGAGGGCATGCGATGGACGGTCGGCCGAGCACGCTGGCGGTGTTCACCCAGTGGACCGAGGAGCGGTACGGGCCGGAGACGGCCCTGCGGTTCCGCTCGCCCGACGGCGGGTGGCAGACCCGTACGTACGGGGAACTGGCCGCGGACGTACGGGCCGTCGGGTGCGCGCTGCTCCGCCTGGGCGTGGCCGCCGGGGAACGGGTCGCCGTACTGGCGGAGACCCGGCCGCAGTGGACCTACACGCACTTCGGGGTGCTGGCGGCGGGCGCGGTCCTCGTACCGGTCTACCCGACGGCGGGGGAGGAGGAACTCGCCTGGGTCCTGTCGGACTCGGAGGCGGTCGTCGTGGTCTGCGACGACGGGAGGCAGACGGAACGCGTCGAGGCGCTCCGGGCGAAACTGCCCGCGCTGCGGTCGGTGGTCCTGATGGACGAACTGCCGGGGCCGGCCACGGGCCCGGAGGCGGAGGCCGAGGCGGGGCCCGAGGCGGGGCCCGGGGCGGAGGCCGAGGAACTGGCGCGCCGGGCGGCGGCGGTGACCCCCGCCGCGGACGCGTCGATCGTCTACACCTCGGGCACGACGGGCCTCCCCAAGGGCTGCCGCCTCACCCACGGGAACCTGGGCGCGATCCAGGACGCCACCGTCCCCCTCATCAAGGGCGGGCCGGGGGACTCCACGTACCTGTACCTGCCCCTCGCGCACATGCTCGCCCAGCTGATCCAGTACACGACCCTGCTGGAGGGCGGGGAGCTGTGCTACTTCGGCGGCCGGATCGAGGACGTGCTCACGGAGATCGCGGAGGTGGCGCCGACCCATCTGCCCTCCGTCCCGCGGCTGTTCGAGAAGCTGCACTCGGTGGTGCTCTCGCTGGCGGAGTCCCGGGAGGGCGGCCGCGAACGCTTCGAGGAGGCGGTGCGGGTGGGCGTACTCGCGGCGGACGGCCGGCTGCCGCAGGAGCGGCGGGCGGAGTACGAGGCCGCGGAGAAGTCCCTCTACTCCCTGGTCAGGGGCGCCTTCGGCGGCCGGCTGAAGTGGGCCCTCACCGGCGGCGCCCCCATCGCCCCGGCGACCCAGGACTTCCTGCGGGCCTGCGGGATCACCCTCTTCGAGGGGTACGGGATGACGGAGTCGGGCGGAGTCATCTCCCTCAACCACCCGCAGGCGGTGCGCCCCGGGACGGTCGGCCGCCCGATCGCGGGCTGCGAGGTGCGGATCGCGGAGGACGGCGAGGTGCTGGCGCGCGGGGCGATGGTGTTCCCGGGCTACCACGCGAACGCCGCCGCGACGGCGCAGGCGCTGGACGGGGACGGCTGGCTGCGCACCGGCGACCTGGGGGAACTGGACGCCGACGGCTACCTCCGCATCACGGGCCGCAAGAAGGAGCTGATCATCACCTCCGCCGGGAAGAACCTCACCCCGACGGAGGTCGAGTTCGCCGTCCAGCGCTCGCGCTACGTCTCCCGCGCGGTCCTGATCGGCGACCGCCGCCCCTACCCGGTCGCCCTGATCACCCTCGACGCGGAGGAGATCACGGCCTGGGCGGCGCGCGAGGGCCTCGACCCGGGCCCCACCCCGTCCACGCACCCGACGGTCCGCGCCCTGATCGAAGCCGCGGTGGCCGAAGCCAACGCCACGCTCTCCCGCCCGGCCCGCATCCGCGCCTTCCACATCCTCCCGGAAGACTTCACGACAGCCGCGGGCACCCTGACCCCGACGCTGAAACTCCGCCGCACGGCGGTGGCGGAACGCTACGCGGAGGTGATCGCGGGGCTGTACGGGGGGTGAGGGGGTGAGGGGGGTTGGACGGTGGGTGCGGCGGGGGCTTCGGGGGGCGGGGTCTCGGCGGGGTGGAATCAGAGAGGGCGTGGGGGTTTCCCGTCAGTCTCATCGTCTTCCGTGGCGGGACGGTCCCTCAAGGGCGCTCCCTTCGGTCGCGTCGCTGCGCGATGGCCTTCGGCCACCCTTGACCGACCGCCCCGCCACGGAAAATCGAAGACAGCCGGGAAACCCCCAAAAGAACGGGCCGGGTCCTCCTTTCAGGGACGGCCCCGTCGCAGATATACGAGCGGGGCTCCCGGTGCGCATCAAATCGCTACGCGCTGCCCACGTCTCAGCGTCTGCCGACCATCCTGGGCTGGACATAAGCCGCCACAGATCGCTACGTGCTCCCCGTCGTTTCAGCGTCTGCCGACCGTCCTGGGTTGGACGTAGGCCGCCATCGATCGCTACGCGCTTCGGTGGGGCGGCGACCGCAGGCCGTTCGTCCTGGGTCGGATGGCAGTGGCGGCTGACTAGCATCGGCCTTCATGACCACCGCAGTTGTGACTATCGCTCTGGCGTTTGTCGGGTATGCCGCCACCTACTTCAACGGGTTGCGCCTGGCGCAGCGCCAAGAGCGCCTGGCGCGCTTGAATCGCCAACTCAGCGACTTCTATGGACCGCTCTTCGCGCTCACCGAGGCGAACAGCCGGATCTTCGACGCGTTCATGGAACGCAATGCTCGTCCTGACGGCAGGTCGCCCTTCGCACATGAGAGGCCACCGTCCGAGGAGGAGCTCGCAGAGTGGCGTTTGTGGGTCAGGACCGTCTTCTTGCCGAATATCCGGGCCATGCGTGACCTCGTCATCAGACACGCTGACCTTCTGAGCGAGTCGGAGATGCCGCCCATTCTCCTTCAGCTGTGCGCTCACGTGTCTGGCTACGACATCACGGCTGCCCGTTGGGACCAGGGGAGCTACGGCGAGCACCTCTCCATCGTGGCCTTCCCCAGCGAAGAGATAGCCACGTACGCACGGCGCGGGTTCGCTGAGCTGAAACAGGAGCAGAGCCGCCTGCTTGGCCGACGGCGGTTCGGGGGAACCGACACTGGGCGGGCGGCGTCCAGTCAGGCACAAGATCGATAGCGGGGGAGTTCGGGATGACTGGCACGGCAACGCGGTACCTCTATCTCGTCCGGCACGGTGAGGCGTTGCCGGACGAGAGCGGACTGACGGCGGACGGCTGCCGGCAGGCCACCCTGCTCGGCCGGCGTCTTCGTGACGTCCCGCTCTCGGCGGTGCATCACGGCCCACTGCCCCGCGCCGAGCAGACGGCACAGCTGATCGGCGACCAGCTGAAGGACGTTCCTCTGCACCGGTCGGAGGCTGCCGGTGACTACGTCCCCTACATGCCGCAACGGGACGAGCTCCCGGCGGAATCCGCCGACTTCTACCTGCGCTTCCTCGAAGGTGCCAGTGACGAGGAGCGGGATCGGGGACCCGCACTGGTCCGCGAGGCGATGGACCTGTTCACCGGTCCGGTGGACGGCGAAGAGGACCGCCACGAACTGGTCGTCACCCACAACTTCCTGGTCGCCTGGCTCGTCCGCGAAGCCATGCACGCTCCGAACTGGCGCTGGCTCGGTCTCAACCACGCCAACGCCGCCCTGACGGTCATCCGATACGCACCCGGCCGGCCCGCCTCCGTCCTCTTCTCCAACGACATGCGGCACCTGCCCGCCGAACTGCGCTGGACCGGTTTCCCACCCGAACTGCACCTCTGACCCCTGGACACCGCCCCCACCGAACCCTGCCCGCGTCAGCGCGTACAAGCAGCCGAAGAGGGAGCCTTCCTGGGGGTTGGGGTCTGTGGCCCCGGACGGCCGGCAGTCGCTGAGACGTGCAAAGCGCGTAGCGATCGTTGGCGGCTTATGTCCAGCCCAGGACGGCTGGTAGACGCTGAGGGGTGGGGAGCGCGTAGCGATCGGGTGCGCGCCGGGACCCGCCCGCATATCTGTGATGGGGCCGTTTGTGGATGTCGGGCCCGGCCCGTTCTTTTGGGGGTTTTCCGGCTGTCTTCGATTTTCCGTGGCGGGGCGGTCGGTCAAGGGTGGCCGTAGGCCATCGCGTAGCGACGCGACCGAAGGGAGCGCCCTTGAGGGACCGTCCCGCCACGGAAGACGATGAGACTGACGGGAAACCCCCACGCCCTCTCTGATTCCGCCCCGCCGAGACCCCGCCCCCGGAGCCCCCGCCGCACCTCCCATCCCGCGTACGCCCCGCCCCCCGCGGGTATCGGCCCAGGGGAAAGGGAGGGGGGCGTTGTGCGCGCTGCCGTGCGGAGGTTGGGGCGGGGGGCGGCCGGGGCCGGGGTGGTCGTGACGCTCGCGGTGGCCGGGTGGCTGGTGTGGCTGCTGCCCGGGCCGCAGATGGCCGCCGTGCTCGGCTTCGGGCCCGTGGACGGGGTCGTCTCGATCCACAAGTGCTATGAGGCCACCGACGCGGAGGGCTACGCGACAGGCACCGACTGCACTGGTTGGTACACCCCCCGGCAGTCCGGGGAACCGGGGCGCGAGATCGTGCTGGACACGGCCGACGAGAAGTATCGGTTCGGCACCGACGTGGAGGTCCGGACGGCCCGGGGAAAGGCCTACGAGCTCTCGGGCAGCGCCGTGTTCGACTTCAGCACCGCCACCGGCCTGCTCCTCGTGCCGTTCCTGACGCTGGCGTCCTGGCTGTTCTCCTGCGCGCGCCACGGCAGGGTCGAGGACGGCGAGGGCTACTTCTTCGCGGGCATGGTCGGCCTGTTCGCCGCCATGGTGCTGGGCGCGGTGGCCGGCATGCTCGTCGGCATCGGCACGTTCATTTTCTGACGGTCTCGTCCAGGTCGTCGAGGATCCTCCGGAGTACTCCGCAGTCCTCCGCAGTCCTCCGGACTGATCCGGTGAAACTGAAGCGTTTCTTCCTGGTTTGGTCGGGGGAGGCAGCGGTGGTCGAACCGTTCCCGTCACCCGGGGGGTCAACAGGGGTGTACGGCGGGCGCGTTCGGCTCCGTGCGATCAGTCCGAGAAGACAGGGGATCTTCTTGTTACCCGTGGTCCTTTCCGCGATGTTGTCCGTGATGGTGGTACCGCCCGCGTCCGGCGCCGGCGCCGGCGCTGCGATGTACGAACTGCCGCTCCTGGCAGGCCACACCAACAGTTCGGCGCAGGCGATGAACGACGCCGGAGACGTCGTCGGGCTCTCCCTGGACGCGAACAGGGACGGTTATCTCGTGCGCTGGGGAGCCGACGGCTCCCTCACTCCGCTCCAGGCCATCGACGACGGGTCGGGGGGCCAGGCGGTCAAGGTCGTCGACGACGGCACGGTGGCCGGCTTCACCGACACAGCGGACGGCGTACGGCACGCCGCCCGGTGGTCCGCGTCCGGCGCCCTCACCCGGCTGGAGGAACCGGCGGGCTACGTCAACGGTGAGGCCCAGGACATCAACAAGGCTCACGTCGCCGTGGGACACGTCTCGACGGACACGGCCACCACGCGCCCCGTGCGCTGGGGCGCCGACGGCCGGGCGACCGTACTGCGCCTGCTCCCGCGTGCGGAGGGCGGCGCGGCCACCGCGATCAACGAGCGCGGAGAGATCACCGGTTACGTGTCCCTGCCCGGCGACCAGACCCGCGTCGTACGGTGGGATGCCGCGGGCCGCGTCCACGACCTCGGCTCGCTCGGGGGCTCGTACGCCGAGCCCTCCGCGATCAACGAGCGCGGCACCGTGATCGGCCGGGCCACCGACGCGAACGGGACGTGGAAGGCCGTCCGCGCCCCGCACGGGAAGAAGATCGAGGCCCTGCCGGCCCAGGACCCGGGCGCGCGGGCGGTGAGCGTCAACAACTCCGACGTGGTGGTGGCGAACGTCAAGGACCGCTCCCTGCGCTGGAGCGGAACCGGGACCGCCGTCACCGAACTCCAACTGCTGCCGGGCACCGGCCACACCTTCGTCGAGGGCATCAACGACGCGGGAACCAGCGTCGGCACCTCCGACGAGCGCGCCGTGACGTGGGACGCGCAGGGCAAGGTCACCGCGCTGCCCGCTCCCGCCGGCCTCGACCAGGCCGACCCGGTCGCGATCAACGCGGCCGGGAGCGTCGCGGGCAACCTGGGCAGCTCCAGGACCTGGCCGGTCCAGTGGCGGGCCGTCGTCTGGCGGTAGCCGTTGCCGCGCCCGCCTGCCGGACCTACGCCGGCAGGCGGGCCGCGGTGATCCCGTCCAGGAACGCGGTCCAGCTACCGGGGGCCACCGACAGGTGGGGCCCGGCCGTCACCTTGGAATCGCGGACGTGGATGGTGGTGGGGCAGGCGGCCACCTCGACGCACTCGCCGCCTTCGCCGCCGCTGTGGCTCGACTTCCGCCAGCCGAGCGCCACTTCCAGGCACTGGCCACCCTCACCGCCGCTGTAGCTGCTCTTGAACCAGGCCAGGTCGGTGGTCATCATCGCTCTCCCAGCATCTTCTCGATCAGGGCCAGGGACTCGTCCGGGGCGAGTGCCTGTGCCCGGATGATCCCATAGCGCTCAGCGAAGATCCG
Source organism: Streptomyces sp. NPDC048424 (assembly GCF_040651555.1). NCBI lineage: Bacteria > Bacillati > Actinomycetota > Actinomycetes > Kitasatosporales > Streptomycetaceae > Streptomyces > Streptomyces sp. NPDC048424. The sequence continues at coordinate 73,490 of NZ_JBEZKE010000002.1, forward strand.
TACCTGCGCCGGATCAGTGATCAGGTTCGGGATGTTGTAGGTCTCCGTGTACGCGACCTGCTGCCGCCCCTTCGGGTGAAGGAGGGTGAACGAGCCTTCCATGGCGGTGTGTTCGCCATGCTTGAACGGGACTACCTGTAGTTCCACGGTTCGTAGTTGCCCCACCTCCAGAAACCGCCGAAGCTGCCCCCGGTGTACCTCTGGGCCGCCCACCTGGCGCTCCAAGAGGTTCTGGTCCAGGACGAGGCTGATCGTGGGGGACGGCCAGCACGCGAAGATCTGTTGACGGGCCATGCGGTCCGCCACGCGCTTTTCGATGGCCTCCTCGCTGAGGAGTGGTCGTCGCTTCGTGAAGACCGCTCGTGCGTGCTCCTCGGTTTGGAGGAGGCCCATCACGCCCTGGTGACTGAAGTCGTGGATGGCCTCGGAGCGCGCCTCAGCCTCCGCATAGTCCCGGAACCAATCCGGATGCCGCGTCCGCGCCCGCTTCAGCGCCTCCTTGACCTCCGGGATCGCCACCAGCAGGACCCCGCGCGCCTGGAGGATGCGGTCCGCGCGTTCCAGGAGGTCCGGCTGCGGGGTGCGGACGCCGCGTTCGATGGCGCCGATGAGGTCTTCGCCCACGTTCAGGCGGGTGGCGAGTTCCTTCTGGAGGAGGCCGGCCGCCTCGCGGAGGGTTTTGATCTGTTTGCCCAGGGCGCGGAACAGGTGGGCCGTGCCGTCCGCCTCCACCGGGCGTTCGGGACGTTCTTCGCGGTCTGACAGGTCGTTCATCGGCTGAACCGCCCTCATCCGTACGGGCCGTACACGAACAGGCCGACGTCCCTACGGATCACCGTCGTAGCGCCGCCGTCACTGGAAAGCGTAAGGCGCGGTCGCCACGCTCGGTGAGGTGACGACCGAATTGAGTGACATGGCACTGGCCTTCCGGCAGCGGTTCAGTTCGACGCGCCGCGGGGCCCGGCTCGCGCGGCGGCTCGCGCAGGCGCAGCTGGCCTTCTGGGGCGTGCCCTACGGCTGCGCGCTCTCCGACGACGTGGGGCTCGTCGTCGGGGAGCTCGCCGCCAATGCCGTCCTGCACGGGCGGGTGCCGGGACGGGACTTCGAGCTGCGGATCGGCTACGACGGAGGGCAGCACGTGCGGGTGGCTGTGAGTGACACCCGGGACGACGCGAGGCCGCCCGGGGAGCCGCCGGAGGTCGATCCGTGGTCGGCGGAGGGCGGCCGGGGGCTGCTGGTGGTGCAGGCGCTGGCGCGGGAGTGGGGCGTGGCGCCGAGGGGGCCGGGCAAGACGGTGTGGGCGGAACTGACGGGCACGGGCACGGGCACGGGCACGGGCATGGGCGCGGGCACGGGCATGGGCATGGGCATGGGCGCGGGTGCCCGGTGATCCGCCTCGGCGCGCTGCGACCTACCGAGCGGGGTCGGGGTCGGGGGAGGGGAGGGTGACGGGACCGTGGCCGGGGGCCGTGGTGGCCGGAGGCGGGGTCGGTGTGGGCTGCGGACGGTGCCTGCCGGGCGGGCGTTCGATCGCGAAGCCCTCGGTCGTTCCCGAGATCTGGTCGCTGTTGACGTAGCCGGAGACGGCGTACACGCAGCTGCTCTTCGGCCGTTTGGGGCACGGCGCCGCGGCGGCGGCCAGTTCCCGATGGCCCGTGGGCATCGGCGGCATCGTCAGCCATGTGTTGGATACCGGGCTGTAAGCCTCGACCGTGGTCAGAGTGCTTCCGCCCCCGAGACCACCCAGGACGTACACGCAGCCGTCGCTCACGCCTTCCGGGCAGGGTGCGGTGGCCGCGCCGGGCAGGTCATCGCGGCCCGTCGGGATGTCGGGGAGGTACTGCCAGCCGTTCTGGACGGGGCTGTAGACCTCCACCGAGGTGCTGGCGGCGGCCCCCGATCCGGCGATGGCGTACACGCAGGTGCTCCGGAGGCCCGGATCTCCGGGGCAGGGCGCGGCGGTGCCGGCGTGGTTGGCACGGCCGGTCTGCAACGGCGTGACCGTGGCCCAGGTGTTGGTGGCCGGGCTGTACGCCTCCACGGTGGCGGCCGTGGTGGGGGCGAAACCGCCGAAGACGTACACGCACGTGCCCCGCAGGCCCAGCCCCTCGGTGCAGGGCGCGGTGGCCGCCGCGGCTGCGCGGCGGGCGGTCGGCATGGAGGGCAGGCTCAGCCAGACACCGGTCTCCGTGCTGTACGCCTCGGCGGTGGCCGAGGGGTCACCCCCCGGGGTACTACCGCCCCCGAGGGCGTACACGCAGTCGCCCCTCACCCCACCGGGGCAGGGCGCCGTCGTCGACGCGAGGGCGCTGCGGGGGGTCTTCAGCGGTGGCAGCGTGGCCCAGGTGTTGGTGGCGGGGCTGTACGCCTCGGCCTTGCCGCTGAGGTCGACCGCGTCGAAGCCGCCGATGGCGTAGACGCAGGTGCCGCGCAGCCCCTCGGGGCACTCCGCCGCCGCGCCCCCGTGGGTGCTGCGGGCCGTCGGCAGCGGCGGGACGGTCACCCAGATGCCCTGGGCGGTCGCGGTGGTGGCCGTCAGGGCCAGCAGGGGGGCCAGGGCCGCCACGGCGAGGCGTCGCCAGGCGGGGCGGCGTCCGGTCCGGCCGGGTGGGGAGTCCTGTCGGTCACTTCGCTGAATGCGCCTCATCGGGCACCTCTCGTGGCGGCCCCGGCACGGTCTGCCGCGGCGGAAAGGGGGCATCGCGAAGTTACATAGGATGATGTGATGATTGCTGAGCGTGACGATTGAAATGCCGGAGTCCTACCCGGTCGGACGTACCACGCGCCTGGGGCCGGCGCCGTGACGGCGCCGGCCCCAGGTGACGGGACGGATTAGCGGGCGTGGCGGGTGTTGCGGACGTCTTCCGAGTCGTCGGCCGGAACGTCGAGCTCCGGGTCGAGGCCCGCGTCGGGCGCGGGGTCGGTCTGGGGGTTGTCGGCCGGGGGCTTGGGCGCCGGCTTGGCGTCAGGCTTCGGCTCGGGCTCGGGCTTGGGCTCCGGCTTCGGCCAAGGCTTCACGTCGGGCTGCGGCTTGACCTCGGGCTGCGGCTTGACCTCGGGCCGGGGCTTCACCTCGGGCTGCGGCTTCACGTCGGGCTTGGGCAGCGGGGCCGGTGCGGGGTCCGGCCGCGGGCCGTTCGGAGCCGGGGGCGCGGGGGTGGGCTCCGGCCTCGGCTGGGGCCTGCCGCTCTGGCGCTCGATCGCGAAGGCCTCGGTCGTGCCGGTGGCGCCCTCGGTGAGCAGGCCTCCGACGGCGTACACGCAGTGGTGCCTCGTGTCCCTGGGGCAAGGCGCCGCGGCCACACCGTGGTCAAGGTGAGCGGTCGGCGTGGAGGGCAGCGTCACCCAGGCGTTGGTGACCGGGGTGTAGGCCTCGACCGTGTTCGGGGACGAGGTGCCCCCCACGACGTAGATGCAGCCGTTGCGGATGCCATCGGGGCAGGGGGCCGTGGCCGCCCTCCCGAGGAGGCGGGCGGTCGGGATCTCGGCCGCGGGCCCCCACTGGTTGTTGACGGGGTTGTAGAAGTCCACCGAGAGGGGGTTGGCGTTGGTCCCGCTGATGGCGTACACGCAGATGTTCCGGGGGTTCGGGTCCCCGGGGCAGGGCGCGGACGCGCCGGCGTGAGCGCTTCGGACGGTCGGCAGGCTCGCCACGGTGGCCCAGCGGTTGGTGGCCGGGTTGTACGCCTCGGCCGTGGCGGAGTCGTCGCCGCCGAAGACGTACACGCACGTGCCGCGCAGGCCTTCGGGGCAGGGGGCCGTGGCCGCCGCCGCGTTGTTGTGGTCCGCCAGCAGGGGCGTCAGGGACAGCCAGGCATTGGTCTCCGTGCTGTACGCCTCGGCGACCCTGCTGACCCCGGCCGCGCTGGTGCCCCCGAGGACGTAGACGCAGTCGCCTCGTACCCCGTTGGGGCAGGGGGCGGTCGTCGCCGCGGCGTGGTGGCGGGGGGTCTTCAGCACCGGCAGCGTGGCCCAGGTGCCGCTGGAGGGGCTGTACGCCTCGAACTTCTCCGGGGCCTGGTTGCCGCCGGCGGCGTACACGCAGGTGCCGCGCAGGCCCTCCGGGCAGTCCGCCGCCGAGCTCGCCAGCCCGGCGCGTGCCGTCGGCAGGTTCGGGACGGTCACCCACACGCCCTGGGCCGTCGCGGTCGTGGCCGACAGGGCCAGCAGGGGGGCCACGGCCGCGACGGCGAGCCGTCGCCAGCCCCGGTGCCGGGCGCGGCCCGGCGGGGAATCGTCTTGGTCACTTCGCGCAGTGCGCCTCATGGGCACCTCTCGGGGCATGCCTCGGCACGGTCTGCCGCGGCGGGAAGCGGGACACCTGCGAAATTACATAGGGTCATATGACGTCGCGCGCCGTGACGGCCATATGCCTCAACCGGCAGGCATGGCTGAAAACAGGTGACAGTGGCTGGTTCCGCGGGGGAAGATGACCATCGTCTGTTCGAGCTCGCGCGCGCCCGACTGACGCTGGGGGAACAGAACGTCTACCAGTCGTGCGGCGCCGCGGCCGGCGTGACTCCCACGTCACTTCTGGCTTGAAGGAAACCCTTCTGGTGCGTCCCACTCGTGCGACGGTCCTGCTCACCGCAGGTCTCGTCACCCTTCTCGGTGTTCCGTCCGCGGTCGCCGCCGAGACCCCGACCTCGCTCTACGTGAACAACTACGCCGGCTCCTCCTGCTCGGACGGCGGCCCCGGCTCGCAGGCCGTGCCCTTCTGCACCATCTCGGCGGCGGCCAAGGCCGCGGCGCCGGGCCAGACCGTGCGGATCAAGACGGGCAAGACCTACGACGAGGCCGTCACCATCAACAGCTCCGGCGCACCCGGCAAGCCGGTCGCCTTCGTGGCCGACGGGCCGGTGGGCAACCCGGTGATCCTGGGCAAGGAGGCGCTGACCATCAGCGGTGCCTCGCACGTGGTGGTCAGCGATCTGTACGCCAACGGCGGCATCAAGGTCAGCCGCTCCGCCGACGTCGAGCTGGAGCGGGTCAGAACGATCGGCTCGACGACCGGGGCGTCCCTCGTCATCGGCGAAGCGAGCACGGACGTGCGCGTCAGCCGGGCGGTGCTGTACGGCGTCCGGATCGACGGCGGCGCCCAGCGCACCGTACTCGGCCGCAACGACATCCACGGCGGCAAGCAGGAGCCGCTCGCCGTGGTGGACGCCCCCGGCACCGTCATCACGAACAACACCGTCCAACTCGGCTGCGGCGCGGCCGTTTCGCTCAGCGGCGGTTCGTCCGGCTCCGCCGTGTTCAACAACGTGATCAACGCCAAGGGCCTGTCCGGTCCGTGCGACCCGGCTCCGGGACGCGGCGCCATCGCGGTGTCGCAGAGCGCGGCGGACGGCACCCGCTCCGACTACAACCTGATCGCGGGCGATTTCCAGGCCGGACCGGTCTACCAGTGGGGCGGCGCCGCCCACCAGGACCAGGCGGCGTTCCACGCGGCGACCGGCCAGGGCGGTCGGGACATCGTGGTCCCGACGTCGGCGGAAGCCGGCGCGAAGGCCGTCGACTCCGCCGACGCGACGGCACCCGGCGTGCTGCTCACCGACTCCAAGGGCTATCCGGTCGTGGACGACCCGCGCGTGCCCAACACCGGCAAGGACGGCGGGTACCTCGACCGCGGTGCGCGCGAGGGCCAGGACTGGGTGCAGAGCGTCCGGCTGGATCTCGACCAGCCCTGGGCGCCGGCCGGCACCACCGTGAAGGCGACGGCCACCGCGGTCAGCGCGTGGTCCGGTCCGCTCACCTACCACTTCTCGTTCGGTGACGGTTCCGCCCCGGTCGTCACCAAGGAGCGCACCGCCACGCACGTGTACAGCGCGCCGTGCGAGTGCACGGCCACGGTGACCGCGTACAACGACGCCAACCTGAGTGCCTTCGCCGGGTACAAGACCAAGGTGACCGCGCCCGGTCCGCTGACGGCCGGCTTCACCTCCAAGCCGTTCCTGCCGAGCGCCGAGGACCCGAGGGCGTACGTCGCCCCGCTGACGGTCGAGGTCGACCCGGGGACCTCCGCCACACCGTGGCCGGTCCAGCAGGTGGACGTGGACTTCGGTGACGGGGCCAAGGAGCGGGTGTCCGCGCCGGATCCCGTCCGGCACGCCTACGCGCAGCCCGGCGGGTACAAGGTGACCGTGACCCTCAAGGACGCCAAGGGCGCCACCTCCACGGTCAGCCGGACCGTGCAGGTCGCGTACGCCGCGTCCGGTTACGTGGCCGTGGACCCGTTCCGCGCCCTGGACACCCGTACCGCGGGCACCCCGGCGCAGGCCGGCACCGCCACCCCGGTGACCCTGCCGATCGTCTACTACAGCTCGGGCCCCAGCCACACGGCCGGGGCGACCGCAGCCGTCCTGAACGTGACCGTGACCGGAGCCACCCAGGACACCCATCTGAACGTCTGGCCCTCGGGCCAGCCGCGCCCGGCGACTTCGAACGTGAACGTCCGCGCGGGCGGCACCTCGTCGAACACCGTCACCGTGCCCATCGGCGCCGACGGCAAGGTCCTCACCCAGCTCAACTCCGGCCAGGGGCACGTCGTCGTCGACTTCGTCGGCTACTACCAGCCCAACACCGGGCACAAGTTCGCCCCGATCACCCCGACCCGTCTCGCCGACACCCGCACCGCGGGCGGCGCGCTGGGCGGCGGCCAGACCCGGACCGTCAAGGTCGCGGGCGTGTGGACCATCCCGCCGGACGCCACCGCCGTGGCGCTCAACCTGACCAGCACCGGCGCCACGACCGACACGCACGTGATCGCCTACCCGGACCCGAAGAGGCGCCCCGCCACCTCGAACCTGAACCCGGAGCCCGGCAAGGACAAGTCCAACCAGGTCATCGTCCCGGTCGGCCCGGACGGCACCATCACGCTCTACAACAACGCCGGCTCCACCGACCTCGTCGTCGACGCGGTCGGCTACTACCGCGACAGCGGCGAGGCCCTCTTCGTCCCCGTCGTCCCCCAGCGGCTGGCCGACACGCGCACCACCGGCAAGCTCGCCCCCGGCGCGACCACCACGGTCTCCGGCCTGCCGGCGGACGCCGTCGGCGCGGCCCTGAACGTCACCGCGACCGACACCAGCGACGCCGGGTTCCTCACCGTCCACGGGTACGGGACCGCCCGCACGAGCGCGAGCAGCCTCAACACCCGGCCCGGCGACACCGTTCCGAACCACGTCATCACCCCCGTCGGGGACGGCAAGGTCAGCATCTGGAACAGCTGGGGCGGCAGCAACCACGTGATCACCGACCTGCTCGGCTACTTCACCTACACCCGGCCGTAGCGGTTCACATCGGAGCCCCGATCGGAAATCACTTCCGATCGGGGCAATCCGGTCAGGGAGTTGGGGTATCCGGCCATTCGGCCGCGAGACCCCGGTGAAGCCGAGACGAATGGTGCGTCACATCTGTCGGCGGGACGGCGAGTCGGGTTCGAATACCTGATAGACAGTGGATATTCACGGCTAGACCTGCCGTACACCTTTGACGGCTCCTGGGGGGATCGCCGCACTGTGAAGCCGCTTCACCGTCACCTCGTCAACACGTCGCGCAAGGTCCTGTGCACGGCCGCCCTCGCGGCCAGCCTGACCACCGCCGCGGTCGTGACCAATCCGTCGACCGCCGACGCGGGCGAGTCCGAGCCGACTCCGGACAGTCCGCAGGCCACCGACCGCGGTGACGCCCGGCTGGACCTGCCCGACATCGTCGCCGACCCGCCGCCCGCCGGCGCGGGCGCGCAGGAGGGGGCCAGCGGGATACCCGCGACCGCCCTCGACGCCTATCACCGCGCCGAACTCTCGGTGGCGGCCGCGCTCCCCGGCTGCAAGCTGCCCTGGCAGCTGCTCGCCGGCATCGGACGGGTCGAGTCCGTCCACGCGTCCGGCTACGGGCTCAAGGCCGACGGCTACACCGAGAAGCCGATCCGCGGGCCCCGCCTCGACGGCAACGGCTTCGCCGAGATCCGGGACACCGACAAGGGCGAGTGGGACGCGGACGCGGTGTACGACCGCGCCGTCGGCCCGATGCAGTTCATCCCGTCCACCTGGGCCACCTGGGGCGCCGACGGCAACGGCGACGCCAAGCGCGACCCGAACAACATCTACGACGCCGCGCTGGGCGCCGGGCTCTACCTGTGCGCGGGCGACCGTGACCTGTCGAACCAGGCCAAGCTCGACGCGGCGATCCTCAGCTACAACAACTCCCGCGAGTACGTGAACACCGTGCTCGGCTACATGCGGCAGTACCAGGAGGGCGGCGCCGCCGAGGTCGCGAACCCGCCGGCCGGGAACTACCCGCCCGCGCAGCCGGGCACCCTGCCGACGCCGCAGACCCCGATCACGCCGACCCCGACGCCCAAGCCGACCCCGACTCCGACGCCGACCCCCACGCCCACCCCGACGCCCACCCCGACCCCGACTCCGACCCCGGAGAAGCCGGCCCCGCACCTGCAGGACCTGACGGTGCTCGACGGGCCCGGGATGACGGCCGAGGCCGGCGCCACCTTCACCGTGCTCCCGAAGATCAAGCTGCTGCTGAGCGACGGCAAGCCCGCCGCCGACCGCGAGGTGATCTTCGCGGTCGAGGAGGACACCACCGGCGGCACGCTCTTCGGGGCGGAGAAGTCCGTGGTGATCAAGACGAGCCCCGAGGGCATCGCCGTCGCGCCCGGCCTGAAGGCGGGCACCAAGGCGGGCACGTTCAAGCTGCGCGTCTCCGCCTACGACACCACGACCAGGCTCACGAAGGACTTCGAGGGCCGCGTCACGGTGACGGTCGCCGACAAGCTGTCGCGCCCGGAGGGTTCGAAGCCGCTGGAGGCGGTCGCCGGTACGAGCCTCAAGGGCGTCGAGGTCCTCGCCACGGCCGCGGGCAAGGCCGTCGCCGGTACGGAGACGGTCGCCGACCTGGTCGTGAAGGACGCGGACGGCAAGTGGGTCCCGGTGGACCCGGCGACCGCGAAGGCCCCGTACTTCAAGGACGAGGACGGCAAGAAGGTCTTCGGCCGCGTGCTGCCCAAGACGGGCGCCGACGGCAAGATCGTCCTGCCGGAGCTCTTCACCACGGACGCGGCCCCGGGCACGTACTCCCTGCGCCTGACCACCAAGGAGAACGTGACCCTGATCCTGGACATCAAGATCACCGCCACCCCGGCCGCGTAACACCGGCCCGTACGGCAGTGGCCCCCGGCACCGTCAAGGTGCCGGGGGCCACTGCCGTACCCCGCCCCCCACCCCGGGAGGGAAAGGGCAGGAGCCCTGCCGCTCTGCTCGCGCAGAGGGGACAGGGCTCCTTGGGTACTGCTTTTCCAACCCGCGACAGGTTGGCCCAGGCGACTAGGCCGGGGTGACGTTCTCCGCCTGCGGGCCCTTCGGACCCTGCGTGACGTCGAAGTTCACCTGCTGGTTCTCCTCGAGGGAGCGGAAGCCAGAGGCGTTGATCGCGGAGTAGTGGACGAAGACATCCGGGCCGCCGCCGTCCTGGGCGATGAAGCCGAAGCCCTTTTCAGCGTTGAACCACTTCACGGTTCCGGTAGCCATGAGCCCTCCTATGGGCCAAAGGGTCGCCCTGCTCCAGAACCTGCTAAGAAGTCTGAAAACTACAAAAGCCTGCGGGTCACATTCTCCGCAGGCCTCGTACTGCAAGGGAAACCAAACTGCAACTTGCGGTGAGCCTAGCACGCACCCTGCGGCGGAGACCAGAGGGAAAGATCACGTCACCCGGACGTTTGAGACCCGCCCGAAGGCTGACGCGGATGAGGGGGCTAGTCTCGCGATGTGGACGTCTACCGCAGCCGGCCCCGCGTCGGCCACATTCAGTTCCTGAACTGCCTTCCCCTCTACTGGGGCCTGGCCAGAACCGGCACGCTGCTGGACCTGGAGCTGACCAAGGACTCCCCCGAGAAACTCAGTGAACGCCTCGTCCAGGGCGACCTGGACATGGGCCCGATCACCCTCGTGGAGTTCCTCCGCAACGCCGACCAACTGGTCGCCTTCCCCGACATCGCGGTCGGCTGCGACGGTCCCGTGATGTCCTGCGTGATCGTCTCGCAGGTGCCCCTGGGGCAGCTCGACGGCGCCCGCGTCGCCCTCGGTTCCACCTCTCGTACGTCCGTACGACTCGCTCAGCTGCTGCTTTCCGAGCAGTACGGGGTACGGCCCGACTACTACACCTGCCCGCCGGACCTGAGCGTGATGATGCAGGAGGCGGACGCGGCCGTACTGATCGGCGACGCCGCGCTGCGCGCCTCCCTCCACGACGCGCCCCGGCTCGGGCTGACCGTCCACGACCTGGGGCACATGTGGAAGGAGTGGACCGGACTGCCGTTCGTCTTCGCCGTCTGGGCCGCCCGCAAGGACTACCTCGCCCGTGAGCCCGGCGTCGTGCGCGAGGTCCACGAGGCCTTCCTCGCCTCCCGGGACGTTTCCCTGGAAGAGGTCACCAAGGTCGCCGAGCAGGCGGCCCGCTGGGAGGCCTTCGACGCGGACCTGCTGGAGCGGTACTTCACGACGCTCGACTTCCGTTTCGGCCCCGATCAGCTGGCCGGCGTACGGGAATTCGCGCGCCGTACGGGACCCACGACGGGCTATGCCGCGGATGTGGCCGTGGAGCTGCTGAGCTCGGTGGTCCAGGAGTGCTGACCGGGTTTACCGAGCGGTAGCCCGTGGGGCCGGGCGGGCGAATGCGAAGTTTCCCGGGAATTCACGCCTTTTTGCATTTCCGATCGCGTGCGGGAAATACAAAAGGGTGACAGGACGCTTCCCCCGCGACGGCACCCCCTAGGCTGCTGCTCGGCCGGGTGGCACAAGGCGCCCGCGATCACGGGGAATTGGGGGACGCGATGCAGCCGCTCGAAGCCGGTGAGCCGCGGACCATCGGCGCGTACCGGCTGCTGGGCCGGCTCGGCGCGGGTGGCATGGGCCGGGTCTACCTGGGGCGCAGCGCGGGCGGCCGGACCGTGGCCGTCAAGATCGTGCACCCGCACTTCGCCGCCGACGAGGAGTTCCGGGCCCGGTTCCGCCGCGAGGTGGAGGCGGCCCGGCGGGTGGGCGGCGAGTGGACCGCGCCGGTGCTGGACGCGGACCCGGAGGCGCCGGTGCCGTGGGTGGCCACCGGGTACGTGGCCGGGCCCTCCCTGGACCGGGCGCTGGCCGCGCACGGGCCGCTCCCCGAGTCCTCGGTACGGGCCATCGGCGCGGGTCTGGCCCGCGCCCTGGTGGCGGTGCACGGACTGGGCCTCGTCCACCGGGACGTGAAGCCGTCCAACGTGATGCTCACCCTCGACGGGCCGCGGCTGATCGACTTCGGGATCGCGCGGGCCACGGACGGCACGGCCTCGCTCACCTCCACCGGGGTCTCCGTCGGCTCGCCCGGCTACATGTCGCCCGAGCAGATCCTCGGCAAGGGCATCACCGGGGCGGCCGACGTGTTCTCGCTCGGCGCGGTCCTGGCGTTCGCGGCGACCGGCCGGCCGCCCTTCACCGGGGACAACTCGGCGACCCTCCTCTACAAGGTGGTGCACGAGCCGCCCGAGCTCGGCGCGGTGCCGGCCGGGGAGCTGCGCGAGCTGATCGCGGCCTGCCTGGCCAAGGCGGCGGCCGAGCGGCCGTCCCCGGAGGCGGTCGCGGCGGCCCTCGGCGGTGCGCTCGGCGCCCCCGGCTGGCTTCCCGCGCCGCTGGTGGAGGAGGCCAGCCGGGCCGCGGTGGCCCTGCTGGACCTCGACGCCGATTCCTCCGGGGGCGGGTCCGGGCCGGGGGCCGGCTTCGGGGCGCCCGACCCGTCGTACGGGGGCGGCGGCGCCACGGCGGACGCCCCGTCGGGGCCGGTGCCGTTCACTGCCGCCTCGTACGGGGGCCCGGCGGGCGCCGGCTTCGCGGCGCCCGGCCCGTACCAGTCCTACGGGAGCCAGGGCTCGGCGCCCGGGGTGTTCGGGGCCCCGATCGAGACCGCGGGCCCGGGCGCCGGCGGCGCCGGCCCGTACGGCTCGTCCGGTCCCACCGCCGGCGCCGGGCTGCCCGGGCAGCGGACCGCCGCGGAGGGGGCGGGGGGCCGGCAGGTCAGCGTCAGGGCGGCCGGCCGCCGCTTCAGCTGCACCCTCGTGCTCGCCGCGGCCGCCGTCCTCGCGGTGCTGTCCGGCGGGCTGTACGGGATGGGCCTGCTGCCCGGCCAGGGGGACAAGGGGCGCGACGTCGCCTCGGACGGCGGCCCGCGCACCTCCAGCCCGGCGGCGCCGGGGGCCACCCAGCCCTCGGGGGCGCCGAGCGCGAGTTCCGCGGCCCCCTCAGGGACCCGCGCCGATGTCCCCAAGGAGCTCATCGGCACTTGGAAGGGCACCGTCACCACCGCCCGGCTCGGGGCCTCCACGGAGTTCGAGATCACCATCAAGGGCGGAAAGACCGGCGAGGTCGTCGCCCGGGACAAGTCGGTCCTGGACGTCCTCGGCACCGACTGCAGCGGTGACTGGAAGCTGTCCTCCGCCACCGACCGCTCGCTCGTCCTGGACACCTCGGGCAACCGCAACCCGGCTCCCGGGATCTGCTCCAACGGCTCCGCCGACGAGCGCTTCACCCTCAACGCCAACGGGACGCTGCACTACAAGTCCGGCGACAGCCCCGCGGGGAACCCCGAGGGCGACCTGACCCGAAGCCCGTGACGGGGCGCGGGAACCCCTGGCGTAGGCTGGATCGGTCCGGACCTTGACACAGACACACCGCCGAAAGGTGACTCACCGGTGACCGACCAGGCCGTTCTCCAGTCTGTCCTCGACCGCGCCGCCGCGGGGGGCCGGATCACCAAGGAAGAGGCGCTCGACCTCTACCGCCACGCGCCGCTGCACGCGCTCGGCCAGGCGGCCGACGCGGCGCGCCGCCGCCGCTACGCCGGTACCGAGCACATCGCGACGTACATCATCGAGCGGAACATCAACTACACGAACGTGTGTGTCACGGCGTGCAAGTTCTGTGCCTTCTACGCGGCCCCCAAGGACGCCAAGAAGGGCTGGTCCCGCGACCTCGACGACATCCTGCGCCGCTGCGCGGAGACCGTGGAGCTCGGCGGCACGCAGATCATGTTCCAGGGCGGGCACCACCCGGACTACGGCGTCGAGTACTACGAGCACCACTTCTCCGCCATCAAGAAGGACTTCCCGCAGCTGGTCATCCACTCCCTCGGCGCGTCCGAGGTCGAGCACATGGCCCGCATCTCGGGCGTCTCGGCCGAGGAGGCCATCCGGCGCATCCACGCGGCCGGCCTCGACTCCTTCGCGGGCGCCGGCGCCGAACTGCTGCCGGAGCGGCCGCGCAAGGCGATCGCCCCGCTCAAGGAGTCCGGCGAGCGCTGGCTGGAGATCATGGAGATCGCCCACAAGCTGGGCGTGGAGTCCACCTCCACCATGCTGATGGGCACCGGCGAAACGAACGCCGAGCGCATCGAGCACATCGCGATGATCCGGGACACGCAGGACCGTACGGGCGGCTTCCGCGCCTTCATCCCGTACACGTACCAGCCCGAGAACAACCACCTCAAGGGCCGCACCCAGGCGACGATCTTCGAGTACCTGCGCATGATCGCGATCGCGCGCCTCTTCCTCGACAACATCGCCCACATCCAGGGCTCCTGGCTGACCGTCGGCAAGGAGGCGGGCCAGCTCTCGCTGCACTACGGCGCCGACGACCTCGGCTCGATCATGCTGGAGGAGAACGTCGTCTCCTCGGCCGGTGCCAAGCACCGCTCCAACCGCCAGGAGATCATCGACCTGATCCGCAAGGCGGGCCGCACCCCGGCGCAGCGCGCGACGACCTACGAGCACCTGCTGGTGCACGACGACCCGGCGAACGACCCGGTCGACGACCGCGTCGTCTCGCACATCTCCTCCACCGCCATCGAGGGCGGCACGGCGCACCCCGAACTGAAGCTCATCTCGACGAACTGACGCGTCCGACACGATGCTGACGCTCCACACCGCCGAACTCCTCGTATCCGGGCCGGGCCGCGCGCCGCTGCCCGGTGGTGCGGTCCTCGTCGACGGCGACCGGATCGCCCGCGTGGGGCCGTACGAGGATCTCGCCGCGGCCTTTCCGCACGCCCGCACCCGCCGCTGGCCCGGGGTGCTCACCCCGGGGCTGTGGGTGCGCGGGGCGGACGAGCTGCTGGAGCGGACGTACTACCCGGACGACCCGTACGAGGTCCCCGAGCTCGGCGCCGACCCGATCAGCGGTGAGGCCGCGCTGGAGGCGCTGAAGATGACCGAGGCGCGCCGGGGCAACAGTGCCCGGCGCGGAACGCAGAAGCTCCTCGCGCGCGGGGTGGTCGCGGTGTGCGGCCGCTTCACGGTCGCGTCGGTGCGCACGGCGGTGAGCCGCTCGGGGCTCGTGATCCTGCCGCCGGCCGCGTACGAGGGGCCGCCCGCCCTGGATCCCCTCGTCGGCCGGGACACGGCCGGGGAGGCCTTCCACGGGCTGCTGGAGCCGGGCGTCGTGGCCCGCTTCGCGGTCTTCGCCGTGGCGGACGAGGCCGAGTTGCTCGCCCAGGGGGCGACCACCTGCGTGGCCACGGTCATCGGAGGACGACTGCTCCACCGCCGCCGCTGAGACGTTCGTCCTCGGTGCGCCGGGTGTCCTCGCGGGCGAGGGCCGCGAGCAGGCAGGCCTGGAGGCGGCTGATGCCGCCGAGCTTGGCCCTTATGTTGACCACGTGGAACTTGACCGTGCTGACGGACAGTTGGAGCTCCACGGCGAGTTCCTTGTTCGAGGCGCCGGTGGCCAGGCACAGGAACACGGCCGACTCCTGCTCGGTCAACAGGGCCTCGGTGGACTGCGCGTCGGCGGGCAGGGCCTCGTCCGTCGTCCGCGGCCCGGCCGGTTCCCCGTACGACTCGTAGGAGGGGAACCAGGTGGGGACGCTGAAGCTGACGACGCGCACGAATTCCACTCCCCCCGAACCGCCCTCCTGCGGGCGACTCTCCCCCTTATGGGACGCGTGGACCGGACAGGTAGGTTCCATTCGGGTCGAACGGCCACGCATTCGCCTTGCAGCCGAGCAGGCCCTTGATCTGCTGCATCATCGCAGGTGCGGGCTTGCCGGGGGCCGGGCAGGTCTCGTGTTCGCGGCCTATCTCGTGCCCGACCTCGTGGTTGACGATCAGCGCCCGGTACTCCTCCACGGGGCCGTTGAACTGCGGTGAACCCTCCTGCCAGCGCTTGAGGTTCACCACGACGGTGTGGCCGGCCCGGCAGTTGGTCTCGCCGATGAGCTCGGGGGTGACGACGTCGCACAGCCGGTCGGTGGTCGTGGGCGTCGCGATCTTTACGGTGAAGTCCACCGGCTGGCCCGCGCCGACGAGCTGGAAGCCGTACGCCGGGTCCCGGGTCCAGCCGCGGGGATCGGAGAGGATCGCCTCCACCGAGCGGGCGGCCGACTCCGGATCGACCCCGCTGCCCTCCTCGACCTCGATCCGCCAGCGCAGCGCGGGCCCTTTGCCCTTCGCCGCGCCGGCGGTGCTGGAGGAGGTGAAGACGCCCGGCCGGGCGGGCGTCGCGGCGCCCGACGGCGTGCCCGACGGCTTCTGGGAGGGTGCGGCGGAGGACGGGGAGGGTGCGGGGGACGGCTTGCCGCCGTTGGGGACGGCGTTCCCGGCTTCGTCGGCGGACTCCCCGTCCGTCGGCTCCGGCTGGACCGCCGTCCGGCCCTTGGCGGCCGTGGCGGCCTCGTCCTGGGGGATCAGCGCGTACGCGGTCGCCGAGACCGCGACGAGCGCGGCCGAGCCGAGGAGGATGGTGCGGCGCAGCCGCTTGCGCCGCTCGGCCCGGCGCCTGGCGCGCGGGCCGTTGCGGCGGGAACGACCGGTGGAATGGCCTGCCGGCATCGTGGAGCCCTCTGTTCGCGGCGGCCACTGCCGGACCGGCCACGAGCGGGCTCTGATCCGGTGGGTGACCCTCACCGGGCCGCACCGTGGCAGTCAACGCGTACGCGGGGGCGCGGCGCAACTGTCCTTCGGACCAGTTCTACGGTGGGGAACGGGTCCGCCACTGCGGGGCACGGGTGGAGCCCCGGCCGTCGGGGGCGGCGCGGCCTGAGAGGATGGGGCCGTACCCGCCGATCCGCATCGCACACCGAGGGGCGAACGCCAGTGACAAGGGCATCCCTGGACAAGCAGCCGCACGAAGTCGCCTCCATGTTCGACAGGGTCGCGGCGAACTACGACCTCACCAACGACGTCCTCTCCCTCGGCCAGGACCGGGTGTGGCGCAAGGAGGTCGCCAAGGCGGTCGGTGCGCGTCCCGGGCACAAGGTCCTCGACCTGGCCGCCGGCACGGCGACCTCCTCGCTGCCCTTCGCCGCGACCGGCGCGTACGTCGTCCCCTGCGACTTCTCCCTGGGCATGCTCCAGGAGGGCAAGAAGAAGCACGCCTGGCTGCCGCTGACCGCCGGTGACGCGACGAGGCTGCCGTTCAGGGACGACGTCTTCGACACGGTGACGATCTCCTTCGGCCTGCGCAACGTCCAGGACACCGACGCCGCGCTGCGCGAGCTGTACCGGGTGACCAAGCCCGGCGGCCAAGTCGTCATCTGCGAGTTCTCGGAGCCCACCTGGGCGCCCTTCCGGACGCTCTACATGGAGTACCTGATGCGGGCGCTGCCGCCGGTGGCCCGCGCCGTGTCGTCCAACCCCGACGCGTACGTGTACCTCGCCGAGTCCATCCGCGAATGGCCGGACCAGCCGACGCTCGCCGGGCTGCTGCAGAAGGCCGGCTGGTCCAAGGTCGCCTGGCGCAACCTGACGGGCGGCATCGTGGCCCTGCACCGGGGCACCAAGGCCTGAGGGTGGACACCGCGCCCTTCGATTACGCCGGGCTGCTGGAGCGGATCGTGGCGGACATCGCCCCGCTGCTGGGCAGCGGCACGCCGGCCGAGTACATCCCGGCGCTCGCCTCCGTCGACCCGGGGCAGTTCGGGATGGCCGTCGCCGACCTCGACGGCAACGTCTTCGGGGTGGGCGACTGGCAGGTCCCCTTCTCCGCGCAGTCCATCACCAAGGTCTTCGCGCTCGCCCTCGCGCTGGCCGAGGGCGGCGACAGCCTGTGGGAGCGGGTCGGCCGGGAGCCCTCGGGCAACCCGTTCAACTCGCTCGTACAGCTGGAGTACGAAAACGGCATTCCGCGCAATCCATTCATCAACGCGGGCGCCCTCGTGGTCACCGACGTGCTCCAGACCCTGACCGGCGACGCGAGCAGCGAACTGCTGGAGTTCCTCCGGCAGGAGAGCCAGAACCCGGACATAGGCTTCGACGCCGAGGTCGCGGCCTCCGAGCAGTCGCACGGCGACCGCAACGCCGCCGTCGCCCACTTCATGGCCTCGTACGGCAACATCGTCAACCCGGTGCCGGCGCTGCTGGAGCACTACTTCTGGCAGTGCTCCATCGAGATGAGCTGCGCCGACCTGGCCCGCGCCGGACGCTTCCTGGCCCGGCACGGGCTGCGGGCGGACGGCTCGCGGCTGCTGACGCGCAGCGAGGCGAAGCAGGTCAACGCGGTGATGCTGACCTGTGGGACCTACGACGCGGCGGGCGAGTTCGCGTACCGCGTCGGCCTGCCGGGGAAGAGCGGGGTCGGCGGGGGGATCGTGGCCGTGGTCCCGGGCCGCTGCGTCCTGGCCGTCTGGAGCCCGGGCCTCGACGCCCGCGGCAACTCGGTCGCGGGCGTGGCCGCCCTCGACCGCTTCACCACCCTGACGGGCCTCTCGGTCTTCTGACCCGCAGGTCCGCTCCTGGGGCTCCGCCCCAGACCCCCTCCGGCGTTTGAGGCGCGGGGTCTGGGGCGGAGCCCGGTCACTCGCGGCTCAGCGGCCCCGGTCAGCCCCGGCCGAGCGCCAGCTCGTAGCGCCGGGCCGGGTTGCCACCCGGAGTGGTGAACTCCTCGGCCAGCTCCATCCCGAGCCGCTCCGCCACCGCCACGGATCGCCCGTTGCGGGCGTCGATCATCGCCACCACGTGCGGAACACCGGCCGCCCGGACCCGGTCCAGCGTGGCCAGCGCAGCGGCATACGCGTAGCCCCGCCCCCACGCGGAGCGCCCCAGTCGCCAGCCGATCTCGATCTCGCCGACCGGCCCCCACGACTTCTCCGCCGGCCACGGCTGCGCGCCGGTGAAGCCGATCACCGCGCCCTCCCCGTCCAGCAGGGTCCACAGGCAGTAGCCGAGCTGTGCGTCGTGCATGCGCTGGCGCGCGGACAACTCCTCGTACGCGGACAGTTCCGCGGGACCACCGAGGAACTCCATGACGTCGGGGTCGGCGAAGGCCGCGTGCCAGGCGTGCGCGTCCTCATCCGTGGGCACGCGGAGCTGTACGGCGGGAAGCGGCCGGGTCGGCGAGGTGGTCATCGGAGGCACCCTTCGGATCGTGATCTCTCTCGCTGCATAGACTGCACATGTCCGGTGCCGTTGGGCACCCTTTATCGAGCCTTCGGGAGACCCCGCAGTGACCGAGCTCCTCTCCGAACACTCCGCGGACGTGATCGTCGTCGGGGCCGGGCCCGCCGGCTCGACCACCGCCTACTACCTCGCCAAGGCCGGATTGGACGTCCTGCTGCTGGAGAAGACGGCGTTCCCGCGCGAGAAGGTCTGCGGTGACGGCCTCACCCCGCGCGCCACCAAGCAGCTGGTGGCGATGGGCATCGACATCTCCGAAGAGGCCGGCTGGCTGCGGAACAAGGGTCTGCGCATCATCGGCGGCGGCCAGCGGCTGCAGTTGGACTGGCCGGAACTCGCCTCCTTCCCGGACTACGGACTCGTCCGCAAGCGCGACGACTTCGACGAGACCCTGGCCCGCCAGGCGCAGAAGGCCGGCGCTCGGCTGTACGAGCGCTGCAACGTCGGCGAGCCCGTACGCGACCCGCGCACCGGCCACATCACCGGCGTGCAGGCGAAGCTGGGCGAGGAGAAGACCCCGGTCACCTTCCGCGCCCCGCTCGTCGTCGCGGCCGACGGCAACTCCTCCCGGCTGTCCCTCGCGATGGGCCTGCACCGGCGCGAGGACCGCCCGATGGGCGTCGCCGTCCGCACGTACTTCACCTCGCCCCGGCACGACGACGACTACCTGGAGTCCTGGCTGGAGCTGTGGGACCGGCGCGGCGCGCAGGACCGGCTGCTGCCCGGCTACGGCTGGATCTTCGGCATGGGCGACGGCACCTCCAACGTGGGCCTCGGCATCCTCAACTCCTCCTCCGCCTTCAAGGAGCTGGACTGGCGCGAGGTCCTCAAGGCCTGGTGCGCCTCCATGCCCGAGGACTGGGGCTACACCCCCGAGAACATGACGCAGCCGATCCGCGGCGCGGCCCTGCCGATGGCCTTCAACCGGCAGCCGCACTACACCAAGGGCCTGCTGCTGGTCGGCGACGCGGGCGGGCTCGTCAACCCGTTCAACGGCGAGGGCATCGCGTACGCCATGGAGTCGGGCCAGATCGCGGCCGACGTCATCGTGCAGGCGCACGCCCGGGCCACCCCGGCCCAGCGCGAGCTGGCGCTGCACAACTACCCGAAGGTGCTCAAGGAGACCTACGGCGGCTACTACACGCTGGGCCGCGCCTTCGTGAAGCTGATCGGCAACCCGAAGGTGATGAAGGTCGCCGCGCAGCGCGGCCTGACCCACCCGGTCCTGATGCGGTTCACGCTGAAGATGCTGGCCAACCTGACCGACCCGACGGGCGGCGACGCGATGGACCGCATCATCAACGGCCTCTCGAAGGTGGCCCCGAAGGCCTGAACCGGGCGGCGGACGGCGGCGCCCGTGCGGGCGCCGCTCGTTCAGTCCTCCGGGTGCGTGTGCGGGTGCTCGTCCGTGGTCGTGGTCGTGGCTCCGGCGGCAGCCGCGTCGGGACCGGTGTCCGGGCGGCCGTGCACCGTACGGACGCACCTCGCCAGCAGGACCAGCCCGCACACCAGCAGCGCGGCCGAGGCGGTCCAGCCGAGCCCCAGCGTGAGCGGGTGCCCCGGCTTCTGCCAGGGGCGGGCGGTCGTCAGCAGCCAGCCCCCCACGGCGAGCAGGCCGAGCCCGAGCGCGGCCGGGACGGCGGTGGGGTCACCGGTGGGGTCGCCGGTGCCGTGGGACTCGTACGGCTTCGGGTTCACGGGACCACCACCTCCGGGGGCGGGTCGCTCTGACGGTCAGGGCGCCGCCGCTATCTTCGCAGGGCCTCGGCCGGTTCGACACGGGCCGCCCGCCAGGCGGGATAGAGGCCGGCCAGCAGCCCCGTGACCAGGCCGACGAGCGGCGCCGCGGCGACGGTGACCGGGTGGATCACCGGGGTCCAGTCCCGGGCGAGGGAGACGGCGACGACGGTCAGCTCGCCCAGCGAGGTGCCGACCAGCCCGCCGAGGGCCCCGAGGGCCGCGGACTCGGTGAGGAACTGCGCCGAGACGTGCCGGCCGCGGGCGCCCAGCGCACGCCGCAGCCCGATCTCGCCGGTCCGCTCCAGCACGGCGACGAGCGTGGTGTTGGCGATCCCGACGGCCCCGATGACCAGGCAGATCCCGGCGAGCAGCAGGAAGAGCGCGCTCAGGTCGGAGGTGACGCCGGAGCGCAGGGTGCGCGGGTCCGGCGGCGGGACGGCCTTGAGGTACTCGGGGTGGTCGGGCCGCAGCGCGAGCGGGGCCAGGTCGGCGACCTGCCGGGCGGCCCCGAGCTCGGTGGAGATCAGCATGCTCGCGGAGCCGGGCGACGGCGGACCCCACAGCTGCTCCGCGGTGGTGCGCGGGACGAGGACCGACATCAGGTGTTCGGGCCGGCGTTCCAGGTCGGCGACGATGCCGCCCACGGTGAAGGGCTCCTGGCCGATGTAGAGGGCGGGCCGGGTGGCCAGGGTGGTGATCCCGAGGCGGGCGGCGAGCCCGCTGCCGATGACGACGACGCGCTCGTGGCCGCGCTCGGCGAACTCGTCGTAGAGCCGCCCCTGCTGGAGGGTCGGCACGAGGGCGGCGACGGCCCCGGGGGAGGCGGCGACGACGGCCGCGCCGGTGGTGGCCTCGCCGGCGCCGGACGGCAGCGGGCCGACGGAGGTCCGCGAGTCCAGCCGTACCGTCCACATCACCCCGGCGTGCTCGACGCCCTCGACCGCGCGCAGCCGCCGTTCGGCATCGGCGGGGAAGCCGGGGCCCGCGAACTCGTCCTGCTGCCCGGCGACGTCCTCGATGCTCACCTCGGTGGCGGTCAGGACGTTGAACCGGCCGTCGATCTGCGAGGAGATGGTGGCGGTGAGGCCGAGTACGGCCACGAAGCTGCCGACGCCGAGGACGGTGCCGAGGGCGGTGAGCGCGGCCCGGCCGGGACGGCGCAGCATGCCGGCGACGGCCTCGGACAGGGCGTCGCGTACGGACAGCCGGGTCGGTGCGACGGTGCTCACAGGTGCAGCCGCCCGTCGCGGATGGTGACGGTCCGGCGGCCGCGCCGGGCCACCTCCAGGTCGTGCGTGATGACGAGGACGGTCATCCCGGAGCCGTGGAGGTCGTCCAGCAGCCCGAGGACGGAGGCGGCGTTGGCGGAGTCGAGGTTGCCGGTCGGCTCGTCGCACAGCAGCAGCGAGGGCCGTCCGACGAGGGCGCGGGCGATGGCCACGCGCTGCCGCTCGCCGCCCGACAGCCGCCCGGGCACGGCGCCGGCCCGGTGCCCGAGACCGACCTGGTCCAGGGCCTCGCGGGCCCGTACGAGGCGCTGGGCGCGCGGAATTCCGGTGTAGAGCATGGCGAGGGTGACGTTCTCCAGGGCGGACCGGTGGGGCAGCAGGTGGAAGGACTGGAAGACGAAGCCGATGCGGCGGCCGCGCAGGGCGGTGCGCTCCCGGTCGGGCAGGGCCGCGGTGTCGATCCCGTCGAGGAGGTACCGGCCGCTGGTGGGGGAGTCGAGCAGTCCGGCGACGTTGAGGAAGGTGGACTTTCCGGAGCCGGAGGGGCCGACGACGGTGATGAACTCGCCGCGCCGGACGACGAGCTCGCAGGGGTGGAGGGCCTCGACGGGCGGCGGCCCGGGGTAGGTGAGGCCGACCCCGCGGAACTCGATCACGGGGGCGGCCTCGCCGGCGGGCGCTTCGGCATCGGCCTCGGACGCCTCGGCTTCGGGGGAGGTGGCGCGGGAGCGCCGGGGGAGGAGCCTCACTTGGCCTTCCCGGGGTTCGCGCGGGTCCCGCGGGGCGCGACCCCGATCACCACGCGCGTGCCGGCCACGAGGGAGCCCGCCTGGGCCGGGGTGACGGCCACGAAGCCGTCGCCGCTGGTGCCGGTGCGTACCTCGATGCGCCGCTGGGTGCCCTCGGCGGACACGGCGGTGACGACCGTACGCCCGTCCGCCCCGGCCGAGACGGCGGTGACCGGGACCACGAGGGCCTCGCCGTCGGTGGAGGCGGACTCGATGGTCAGCCGGACGTCCTGACCGGCGAAGCCGGCGGGCAGCGGCTGGTCGGCGCGGACCACCATCCGGTAGCCGAGATCGGCTCCGCCTCCGCTGCCCCCGCCGGTGCCGTCCCCGCCGCCCTTGGCGTTCTGGCCCTGCTCCTGCTGCCGGGGCGGGCCGGCGGGCTGTGCGGCGGACCGCTCGGTGGCGACCAGGGCCACCTTCCCGCGGACGTCGGTGCCGGCGACCTCGGAGGAGACCACCACGGCCATGCCGGGGCGCAGCAGCTGCTTCTTGTCGTCCTTGAGGTAGGCCTCGACGACGAGTTCCCCGGCGGAGAGCGTGAGCACCGGGCCCGAGACGGGGGAGCCGACGCGGGCGCCGACGGAGCTGACGCGGGCCGGGAAGGAGCCCAGGAACACGGTCTCGGCGGCGGGCAGCATCGGCCCGTCGGCGGCCTCGGCGGCGGCGAGCGCGGCCTGCGCCTCCGTGAGGGCCTGCCGGGCCCGCACCAACTCCCGCCCGGAGCCGGAGCCGGAGCCCGCCGCCGTCCCGCCCTTGCCGGACCCGGCGTCCGCGGGCGCACCCGTAGGGCCCGGCCCGGAGGCGGATCCGCCGCCCTGACCCGCGGAACCGGCGGAGCCACTCGCGCCCGAGGGGGCCGGCCCGGCGGTGGAGCCGCCGCCCGAACCCGCGGGACCGGCGGAGCCCACCGCGTCCTCGACGGCCCACGTCGCCGACCGGACCGCCTCCCGCGCCGACTTGAGCGCCGCGCCGCCGTCGGCGACCGCGGGCAGCGGCTCGTACCCGATGGCCCGGTAGCGGGCGGCGAGCGCGGCCTTCGTACCGGCTCCGAAGACGCCCTTCGGGTCGGAGCCGGTGCCGTGCCCGAGCTCGCGCAGCGCCTGCTGCACCTGTGCGACGTCGTCCCCGGAGGCCCCCGGCTTGAGGTCCCGGTACATCGGCTGCGTGCCGTGCAGGGTGAACACCGGCCGCCCGGAGACCTCGGCGATCAGCTGCCCCGCCGTGACCGGATCCCCGGCCTTCGGCGGCAGCTTGGTCACCATGGCCGCCCCCGACCCCGCGCCGTCACCGGAGCGGATCCCCTGCGGGGACACCTCGACGCTCTGGTCGGCGACGACGGAGCCGCGCATCACCAGGGTCTGCGCGAGCACCCGCCGTTCGACCTCCGCCGTCAGGGCACCCTGCGCGGGCGGGCCGGTCTCCGCGGCCACCTGCGCGGGGGACTTCACGAACGTGGTGGCCAGCAGCCCCCCGATGGCCATCAGCGCGGCCCCGCCGACGACTGCGAGCACCACGCGCCGCCCCCGCGCGAGCCCGCCGCGGTCGTCCTCGGGCACCTCGGTGTGCTCCACGACGTGATCGAGCTCGCTCATCTCTCCGTCCGGCACTTCTTCAACGCGTTCACGTGGTCGCGCTTGAGCGCGGACCACTGCTCGGGAGTGCCCTTGGTCTGGTCGATCTCACCGGTGACCGGATCGGGGTCCGGGTACCAGGACACGCCCTCGGCCCGCAGGCAGGCGGCCTCCTTCTGCGCGGCGGCGAGCTGCTCCGGCTCGGCCGGCCGGGGCTTCGCGGCCGGCGGCAGCTTCGACTCGCAGGCCTTGTGCGCCTCCTCGTTCCAGGGCTTCGACTTGTCCTCGCGGGGCGCGCCGTAATCGGTGTGGACGATGGCCACGCCCTGCTTCTCCAAGCAGTCGTAGTAGGCGATTTCCTCGGCGGTGGGCGGCGGACTGTCGCTCGCCCCGGGTTCCTTGTCCCCGCCGCCGCATCCCGTCAGTGAAATGCATATGAGGAGCAGTGGAGCGAAATAGCGTGCGTGCACGACGGGAGTTCCCTTGCGGCGGTAGAAGTGGGATCGGCGCGCCCGTGCGAGAAGTGCGAGGAGTGCGCGCCGGGCGATAGTAGAGAGCGGAAAGTGCACGCACAAGTTCCTGGACAGTAACCAGACGTGACTGTCCATCAGGTGAGAAGGACCTGGTTTTCGGACGCCGTGACCTGTTGAATCCCGGCCGGACGGAGTCGCGATCATGGTTTCGGCTCCGCGTCGCCATTTCACCTGCAGAGGGGCAGAACATGAACAAGGCATTCCGCGCGCTGACCACGGGCGGCGTCGCCGCCGTATCGGTGTGCGCGATTCTCCTGGGTACGGCCGGACAGGCCGCGGCCATGGGCAAGGACGGAAATCTGGAAGTCGACGAGTTCGGTCTTTTCTACTACCAGGGTCAGTCGGGTTGTGTGTTTGACCTGTACGGCGAGGACCTGAACTTCAACGACAACTACTTCAAGAGCGGGTGCACGGGCGCCGGGGCCCTCGTGAACGACAACACCGAGTCGTACCGGAACCGCGACGTCTACGCCTGGAAGGTCGCGACCGACGCGAACATCGACGGCAATGTCGGCGAGATCCCGTCGGGCTACTCGGGCAACGCCTCGGCCAATTTCAAGAACAAGATCAGCTCGGCCACCTTCACCCTCCACCCCTGATCCGGACGAAGGAGTTCCACGCTATGCGCACCGCCCGGCGCCTCCGTCTCGTCGCCCCGGCCGTCCTGCTGGCCACGGTGCTGGCCGGATGTTCCGGCGCCGGCGGTGCGGAGGGCGGCGAACCGGAGCTCGGCCCCGTCGAGTCCAATCCGGCGACGGCCGCGCTGTCCTTCCCGATGGACGCGTACACGGACACCGAAGCCGAGCGGATCCGCATGGGCCAGGTCCAGCAGATGCTGGTCTCCCGGTGCATGGCCCGGTACGGGTTCACGTACGAGGGGGTGAGGGCGGCCGCGCCGTCCGGCGGCGGGGCGGCCGAGGACCGGCACCGGTACCTCTTCGGCCCGGCTGATCCGGTGTACGCGGCGGCCCACGGGTACGACAAGTCCGCGGGGGAGGGGATGCCCGCCAAGCCCCCGGCGCCGCAGCTGAGCGACAGCGCCTACGTCGTGATGAACGGCGAACAGCCGGGAGCCCAGGGCGCGAAAATCCCCGACGCGAACACAGAGGAGGAGGCCGCGCAGCTCGACAGCGGCCTGATGGCGGGCGGGCAGAAGGTGCCGGCCGGCGGGTGTGCGCGGGAGGGCTACCGGAAGCTGTACGCGCCGACGAAGGACAGCGTGGACCTGCTCTTCGCGTTCGGGCTGGCCTCGGAGGCGCACGAGCGGTCCCGGCAGGACTCCCGGGTCGTCGGCATGCTGAAGAACTGGGCGGCATGCATGGACAAATCGGGATACGGCGGGGTTGCCACGCCGTACGAGGTCATCGAGAAGCTGGGCCTGCAGGACGACAAGGGCGGCGCGAAGGCCGTCACGGCCGCCAAGGCCGACGTCGCGTGCAAGCGCGAGGTGAACCTCGTCGGGATCTGGGCCGCGGTCGAGAAGGCCTACCAGGAGCGTCTCGTCGAGGAGCACGCCGAGACGCTGGCGCTCTACAAGAAGCAGCGCGACGCGCGCTTCAAGCTGGCGGCGAGC
The DNA here is from genome assembly GCF_040651555.1 of Streptomyces sp. NPDC048424. Taxonomy (NCBI): domain Bacteria; kingdom Bacillati; phylum Actinomycetota; class Actinomycetes; order Kitasatosporales; family Streptomycetaceae; genus Streptomyces; species Streptomyces sp. NPDC048424. The sequence continues at coordinate 99,354 of NZ_JBEZKE010000002.1, forward strand.
CTCGCCTGAGGCGGGCCGAAGGGCCGGTACTCCACCCCCGAGCGGGAGAGTACCGGCCCTTTCGTGCCGTGGTGACGATCCGGAGGATCAGAGGACGCGGACGGCGCCCGTCGGCTTGTCGTAGCTCAGGTTGCGCTCGACGATGCCCGTGCTGGGGTTCTGCGCGCCGACGAACTTGCCGCCGCCGACGTAGATGGCGACGTGGTACGCGCTGCCCTTGGAGCCCCAGTAGAGGATGTCGCCCGGCTGAAGGGCGTTCAGGGACACCGAGGTGCCGGCCGAGGACTGCGCCTGGGACATGCGCGGCAGGGAGATGCCGGCCTGGCGGTAGGCGGCCTGGACGAGGCCGGAGCAGTCGAACGAGGACGGGCCGGTGCCGCCCATGACGTACGCCTTGCCGACCTGCGCGCGGGCGAAGTTGACGATCGCGGCGGCGGAGCCGGTGGCCGGGGCGGTGACGGTACCGGTGCCCTGGGAGCTGCCGGAGCCGGAGCCGGAGGCCGAAGTGCTGTTGAGGGAAGTGCGGGCGGAGGAGCGGGTGGCGCGCTCGGCCGCGGCCTTGCGGTCCGCCTCCTCCTTCTCCTTCTTCTCCTCGTCGGCCTTCTTCTGGGCCTCTTCCTTGGCCTGCTTCGCCTCGGCGGCGGCGCCGGTGCGGGCGCTCTCCTCCTGGGCGGTCAGTTCGCCCTCGACGGCGGCCAGGCGGGTGTTCTCGGCTGCCGTGGTGACGGCGGAGGAGACCTCGGCGGCCAGATCCAGGTTGAGGACCGGCATTTCGAGCGTCGTCTCGGCCACGGGCTCGGACGGGGACGCGCTCGCGGTGCCGGCCATGGCCAGGGTGCTGAGGACGCCACCGGCAACTCCGGCGCGGACCGCGAGCTTCGAGGCGCTACGACGGGGCTTCCGGTGGCTGGGTATGTGAGCGGTGTGGGACATGAGGACAACCGCTATCAGGGCGTCCGGGGTCCCTTCAAGAAACGTGGGTTGCGCCACAGTTGCCCGCGAACGGCGCTAACCGGGCGCGTCCCGCTTCTTATTGACGCCGTAACGGGCGAAACGGACAGGCCTTCACAAGGCTGTGATCATGGGGTTTCTGAAATAAGTCCGAAATGATCCACGACCTACCATCCCGCCGCACAGATGGCCAAGCCCTCTTTCGGAAGCGAAGATTCAGAGTGGCGCAGGTCACAGGAGTGTCACGCGATGCGGACGCTGTGCCCCGTCCGTGACCTTCCTGTGAAGAGGCCGAGAGGTTCGTGAACGGATGCACGCGCCCGGGCGTCCCCTGGCACCCCTCGTCTGCCCCGCGTCCACCTCCGTACACACCCCTCCCCCGACCGGGCGACGCCGATCCCTTTACCGCCACCACGCGTGTGGTGCAAATTTGTCTGCACGGGGCATGTTTGATAATGACGCACGCTCTCTACCTGCGGTAACGGGGTCGGATGTCACCTTTGGTGATCCTGTGGATGCTTCCTGTATGAAGATCACCACTCAGTGGGCTTCATGATCGTTCGTCAGGTGGTGGAGATCACAAACTCGGTGTTGTAACCCGTGTCGCAGATCACAGACGGGCGGGCATAAGATGCGCAGCAGTCCGGCTTGTGAACTGCCTCACATGCAAGCGCTCGATTGAAGCGTGATCTTCGCGAGGCGGCGCACACGGTGCCGGAGGCGGTCCAACGGTCAAGGACGACTGGAAGGAGCGAGGAGCGTGAATGCGTACGCACCCATCCTCGTGCTCGGCGCCCTCGGCGCAGGGTTTGCGATCTTCTCCGTGGTCATGGCCACGCTGATCGGCCCAAAACGGTACAACCGGGCGAAGCTCGAAGCGTACGAGTGCGGCATCGAGCCGACACCGATGCCGGCCGGCGGCGGCCGCTTCCCCATCAAGTACTACCTGACGGCGATGCTCTTCATCGTCTTCGACATCGAGGTTGTCTTCCTCTACCCCTGGGCCGTCACCTTCGACTCCCTGGGGATCTTCGGGCTCGTCGAGATGCTGCTCTTCGTGCTCACCGTCTTCGTCGCCTACGCCTACGTGTGGCGCCGCGGCGGCCTGGAATGGGACTGAGGGGCTGAATTTTCCATGGGACTGGAAGAGAAGCTGCCGAGCGGCTTCCTGCTGACCACCGTCGAACAGGCCGCGGGCTGGGTGCGCAAGTCGTCCGTCTTCCCGGCGACCTTCGGCCTGGCCTGCTGCGCCATCGAGATGATGACCACCGGAGCGGGCCGGTACGACCTGGCCCGCTTCGGCATGGAGGTCTTCCGCGGCTCCCCGCGCCAGGCCGACCTGATGATCGTGGCCGGCCGGGTCAGCCAGAAGATGGCGCCGGTGCTGCGGCAGGTGTACGACCAGATGCCCGCTCCCAAGTGGGTCATCTCCATGGGGGTCTGCGCCTCTTCGGGCGGCATGTTCAACAACTACGCGATCGTCCAAGGCGTCGACCACATCGTCCCGGTGGACATCTACCTGCCCGGCTGCCCGCCGCGCCCCGAGATGCTGATGGACGCGATCCTCAAGCTCCACCAGAAGATCCAGGGCGGAAAGCTCGGCGTGAACCGGGAAGAGGCGGCACGTGAGGCGGAGGAGGCGGCCCTCAAGGCCCTCCCCACCATCGAGATGAAGGGGCTGCTCCGGTGAGCGAGACCCAAGAGCCGGAGAACGGCACCACCGGCGACAACGGCAGCAACGTCCCTGCGCCGCGCGACCAGGGACCCGAGGTCATCGGCGTCCGCAAGGGCATGTTCGGCGCCGCGAACGGCGGCGACACCAGCGGATACGGCGGCCTGGTGCGCACCGTCGCCCTGCCCGGCGCGACCAGCCGCCCGTACGGCTCCTACTTCGACGAGGTGGCCGACGAGCTCGAGGGCGCCCTGGAGGAGCAGGACCTGGTCCCCGAGAACGCCATCGAGAAGACGGTGGTCGACCGGGGCGAGCTGACCTTCCACATCGCCCGCGAGCACCTCGTACGGGTCGCGCGCACCCTGCGCGACGACCCCGCCCTGCGCTTCGAACTCTGCACCGGCGTCTCCGGGGTCCACTTCCCCGAAGACAAGGGCCGCGAGCTGCACGCCGTCTACCACCTGCGCTCGCTCACCCACGGCCGGATCGTGCGGCTGGAGGTGTCCGTCCCGGACAGCGACCCGCACGTCCCCTCGCTCGTCCCCGTCTACCCGACCAACGACTGGCACGAGCGCGAGACGTACGACTTCTTCGGCCTGATCTTCGACGGGCACCCGGCCCTCACCCGGATCATGATGCCGGACGACTGGCAGGGCTTCCCGCAGCGCAAGGACTACCCGCTCGGCGGCATCCCCGTCGAGTACAAGGGCGCCCAGATCCCGGCTCCCGACCAGCGGAGGTCGTACAGCTGATGTCCACTTCGAATCACGCCTCCGCCGATCACGCTTCCGCGCGCGAGACGACCGAGGGCACCGTCTACACCGTCACCGGCGGCGACTGGGACGAGATCGTCCAGTCCGCGGCCAGGGCCGACGACGAGCGGATCGTCGTCAACATGGGCCCCCAGCACCCGTCCACCCACGGGGTGCTCCGCCTGATCCTGGAGATCGACGGCGAGACGGTCACCGAGGCCCGCTGCGGCATCGGCTACCTGCACACCGGCATCGAGAAGAACCTCGAATACCGGAACTGGACGCAGGGCACCACCTTCGTGACGCGCATGGACTACCTGACGCCGTTCTTCAACGAGACGGCGTACTGCCTCGGCGTCGAGAAGCTGCTCGGCATCACCGACCAGATCCCGGACCGCGCCACCGTCATCCGCGTCCTGCTGATGGAGCTCAACCGGCTCTCCTCCCACCTGGTGTGCATCGCCACCGGCGGCATGGAGCTGGGCGCGACCACGATCATGATCTACGGCTTCCGCGACCGCGAACTGATCCTCGACATCTTCGAGCTGATCACCGGACTGCGCATGAACCACGCGTTCATCCGCCCCGGCGGCCTCGCGCAGGACCTGCCCCCGGGCGCCGTCGACCAGCTGCGCGAGTTCATCAAGACGATGAAGAAGAACCTGCCGGAATACGACAAGCTCGCCACCGGCAACCCCATCTTCAAGGCCCGCATGCAGGACGTCGGCTACCTCGACCTCACCGGCTGCATGGCGCTCGGCGCCACCGGCCCGATCCTGCGCTCCGCCGGCCTGCCGCACGACCTGCGCAAGTCCGAGCCGTACTGCGGGTACGAGAACTACGAGTTCGACGTGCCGACCACCGAGAGCTGCGACTCCTACGGGCGGTTCCTGATCCGCCTGGAGGAGATGCGCCAGTCGCTGCGGATCGTCGAGCAGTGCCTGGAGCGGCTGCAGCCGGGCCCGGTGATGGTCGCCGACAAGAAGATCGCCTGGCCGGCGCAGCTGGCGATGGGCCCCGACGGCCTCGGCAACTCGCTCGACCACATCAGGAACATCATGGGCACCTCCATGGAGGCCCTCATCCACCACTTCAAGCTGGTGACCGAGGGCTTCCGGGTACCGGCCGGCCAGGCGTACGCGGCCGTCGAATCGCCCAAGGGCGAGCTCGGCGTGCACGTGGTCTCCGACGGCGGCACCCGCCCCTACCGGGTCCACTTCCGCGACCCGTCCTTCACCAACCTGCAGGCCATGGCCGCGATGTGCGAGGGCGGCCAGGTCGCCGACGTCATCGTCGCCGTCGCCTCCATCGACCCCGTGATGGGAGGCGTCGACCGATGACCGCCAGTCCTCAGAACCAAGGGGTCTCGCTGGGCATGCCCCAGCTGCCGGCCCCCGACTTTCCGGCGGAGGTACGCGAGCGCCTCGAAGCGGACGCGAAGGAGGTCATCGCCCGCTACCCCGACAGCCGCTCGGCCCTGCTGCCGCTGCTGCACCTGTGCCAGGCACAGGAAGGCCACGTCTCGCGCACCGGAGTCCGCTTCTGCGCCGAGGTGCTGGGCCTGACCACCGCCGAGGTCACGGCCGTCGCGACCTTCTACACGATGTACCGCCGCAAGCCCTCCGGCGACTACCAGGTCGGCGTGTGCACGAACACCCTGTGCGCGGTGATGGGCGGCGACGCCATCTTCGAGGAACTCAAGGAGCACCTCGGGGTCGGCAACAACGAGACCACCCCCGACGGCAAGGTCACCCTCGAACACATCGAGTGCAACGCGGCCTGCGACTTCGCCCCCGTGGTGATGGTCAACTGGGAGTTCTTCGACAACCAGACCCCCGCATCCGCCAAGGCGCTCGTGGACGACCTGCTGGCCGGCCGCGAGGTCTCGCCGACCCGGGGCGCGCCGCTGTGCACGTACAAGGAGACCGCCCGGATCCTGGCCGGGTTCCCGGACGAGCGCGAGGGCGCGGTCGAGGCGACCGGCGGCGCCGGTCCCGCCTCCCTGATCGGGCTGCGCATCGCCCGCGGCGAGTCCCCGCACGCCTCGATCGTGCACCCGCGTACCGAGGCGCGCGGCGAGGCCCGTGGCGACACCACCACTGAGGGAGGGGAGGGATGACCGTGTCCTCCGAACTGAGCAATGGGGGCAGCACCTCCCGGCCGGAGGCCGGCGGGGGCACGAGCCCGGAGAAGCTCCTCGCGCCCGTGCTGTCGGCCTTCTGGGACGAGCCGCAGTCGTGGACGCTGGAGACCTACCGGCGCCACGAGGGCTACGAAGGCCTGCGCAAGGCGCTCGCGATGACCCCCGACGACCTCATCGCGTACGTCAAGGACTCGGGCCTGCGCGGACGCGGCGGCGCCGGCTTCCCCACCGGGATGAAGTGGCAGTTCATCCCCCAGGGCGACGGGAAGCCGCACTACCTCGTCGTGAACGCGGACGAGTCGGAGCCGGGAACCTGCAAGGACATCCCCCTCCTCTTCGCCAACCCGCACTCCCTCATCGAGGGAATGATCATCGCGTGCTACGCGATCCGCTCGCAGCACGCCTTCATCTACCTGCGCGGCGAGGTGGTGCCGGTCCTGCGGCGCCTGCACGAGGCGGTGCGCGAGGCGTACGAGGCCGGTTACCTCGGGAAGGACATCCTCGGGAGCGGGCTCGACCTCGACATCACGGTGCACGCGGGCGCGGGCGCGTACATCTGCGGCGAGGAGACGGCGCTGCTCGACTCCCTCGAAGGCCGGCGCGGTCAGCCCCGGCTGCGTCCCCCCTTCCCTGCCGTCGAGGGGCTCTACGCGTGCCCCACTGTCGTGAACAACGTCGAGTCCATCGCCTCGGTTCCCGCGATCCTGAACAAGGGCAAGGACTGGTTCAAGTCGATGGGGACCGAGAAGTCCCCCGGTTTCACGCTGTATTCGCTGTCCGGGCACGTCGCCGGACCCGGCCAGTACGAGGCCCCGCTCGGCATCACCCTGCGCCAGCTCCTCGACATGAGCGGCGGCATGCGGCCCGGCCACCGGCTGAAGTTCTGGACCCCGGGCGGCTCCTCCACCCCGATGTTCACCGACGAGCACCTCGACGTCCCGCTCGACTACGAGGGCGTCGGCGCGGCCGGCTCCATGCTCGGCACCAAGGCGCTCCAGTGCTTCGACGAGACCACCTGCGTGGTGCGGGCCGTGACCCGGTGGACGGAGTTCTACGCCCACGAGTCCTGCGGCAAGTGCACCCCGTGCCGCGAGGGCACGTACTGGCTGGTCCAGCTGCTGCGCGACATCGAGGCCGGCAAGGGCGTCATGTCCGACCTCGACAAGCTGAACGACATCGCCGACAACATCAACGGCAAGTCCTTCTGCGCGCTCGGCGACGGCGCGGCCAGCCCGATCTTCTCCTCGCTCAAGTACTTCCGCGAGGAGTACGAGCAGCACATCACGGGCAAGGGCTGCCCCTTCGACCCCAGGAAGTCGACCCTCTGGGCCGACACGGAGGTGAACGCATGACCGTCACCACTACGGCCGCCTCCGGAGGAGACGCGGCCGTGCCGCCCGCGGACCTGGTGTCGCTGACCATCGACGGCGCCGAACTGTCCGTGCCCAAGGGCACCCTCGTCATCCGGGCCGCCGAACAGCTCGGCATCGAGATCCCCCGGTTCTGCGACCACCCCCTCCTCTCCCCGGCCGGCGCCTGCCGCCAGTGCATCGTCGAGGTCGAGGGCCAGCGCAAGCCGATGGCCTCCTGCACCATCACCTGCACCGACGGCATGGTCGTCAAGACCCAGCTGACCTCCGAGGTCGCCGACAAGGCCCAGCGCGGGGTGATGGAGCTGCTGCTCATCAACCACCCGCTGGACTGCCCGGTCTGCGACAAGGGCGGCGAGTGCCCGCTGCAGAACCAGGCGATGTCGCACGGCAACGCCGACTCGCGGTTCGAGGGGAAGAAGCGCACCTACGAGAAGCCGGTCCCGATCTCCACGCAGGTGCTGCTGGACCGCGAGCGCTGCGTACTGTGCGCCCGCTGCACCCGCTTCTCCAACGAGATCGCCGGCGACCCGATGATCGAGCTGCTGGAACGCGGCGCGCTCCAGCAGGTCGGCATCGGCGAGGGCGACCCCTTCGAGTCGTACTTCTCCGGCAACACCATCCAGATCTGCCCGGTCGGCGCCCTCACCTCGGCCGCGTACCGGTTCCGCTCCCGCCCGTTCGACCTCGTCTCCTCCCCGAGCGTGTGCGAGCACTGCGCGGGCGGCTGCGCGACCCGTACCGACCACCGACGCGGCAAGGTGCTGCGCCGCCTCGCCGCCGAGGACCCCGAGGTCAACGAGGAGTGGATCTGCGACAAGGGCCGCTTCGGGTTCCGCTACGCGCAGCGCCCGGACCGGCTCACCACCCCGCTGGTGCGCAACTCCGCCGGGGTGCTGGAGCCGGCGAGCTGGCCCGAGGCCCTGGAGGCCGCCGCGAACGGGCTCGCCGCCGCGCGCGGCCGGGCCGGGGTGCTCACCGGCGGCCGGCTCACCGTCGAGGACGCCTACGCGTACGCGAAGTTCGCCCGGGTGGTGCTCGACACCAACGACATCGACTTCCGGGCCCGCGTGCACAGTGCGGAGGAGGCCGAGTTCCTGGCCGCCACCGTCGCCGGCACCGGCAAGGACCTCGACGGGTCCGGTGTCACCAACACCTCGCTGGAGGCGGCCCCGGCCGTCCTCCTCGTCGGCATCGAGGCGGAGGAGGAGGCCCCCGGCGTCTTCCTGCGGCTGCGCAAGGCCCACCGCAAGCACAAGCAGCGGACCTTCGCCCTCGCCCCGTTCGCCACCCGCGGCCTGGAGAAGACGGGCGGCACGCTGCTGGCCGCCGCCCCCGGCACCGAGCCCGAGTGGCTGGACGCGCTCGCCTCCCGGACCGGCCTGGAGGCCGGCGGGTCCGTCGCCGCCGACGCGCTGCGCGAGCCCGGCGCCGTCATCGTGGTCGGGGAGCGGCTCGCCGGGGTGCCCGGCGCGCTGACCGCCGCCGTACGGGCCGCCGCCGCGACCGGCGCGAAGCTGGTGTGGATCCCGCGCCGGGCCGGTGAGCGGGCCGCCGTCGAGGCGGGCGCGCTGCCGTCCCTGCTGCCGGGCGGCCGCCCGGCCACCGACCCGCGGGCCCGCGACGAGGTCGCCACCGCCTGGGGCCTGGACGAACTCCCGCACCGCTACGGCCGCGACACCGGCCAGATCGTCGAGGCCGCGGCCTCCCGCGAGCTCTCGGCCCTGCTGGTCGCGGGCGTCGAGGTGAGCGACCTGCCGGATCCGGTCCGCGCGCGGATCGCCCTCCAGGAGGCCTTCGTGGTCTCCCTGGAACTGCGGCCCGGCGAGGTCACCGCCCACGCGGACGTGGTCCTCCCGGTGGCCGCGGTCGCCGAGAAGGCCGGTGCGTTCATCAACTGGGAGGGCAGGGTCCGCCCGTTCGAGGCGGCGCTCAAGCCCGACCAGATGACCCGCCGGCTCGCCCCGGCCGACGCCCGCGTGCTCCACATGCTGGCCGACGCCGCCGACCGGCCGATCGCGCTGCCCGACGTACACGCCGTACGCCGGGAGCTCGACGCGCTCGGCCCGTGGGCCGGGGAGCGCGCCGCCGAACAGGCCGCCGACACCGCGCCGCTGCCCCGCCCGGGCGTCGGCGAGGCGGTCCTCGCGGGCCACCGGCTCCTCCTCGACCTGGGCCGGCTCCAGGAGGGCGACGAGGCCCTTGCCGGCACGCGGCACGAGGCGAGCGCCCGGCTGTCGGCCGCCACGGCCGCCGAGACGGGCGTCAAGAACGGCGACGTCCTCGCGGTCACCGGCCCGGCCGGCTCCGTGGAACTCCCGCTCCGGATCACCGAGATGCCCGACCGCGTGGTCTGGCTCCCGCTGAACTCCACCGGCTCCGGCGTCCTCGCCGACGCCGGCGCCCGCCCGGGCAGCCTCGTGCGCATCGGCCCGGCGACCCCGGCCGGCGCCGGCGACACCACTGCGGAGGTGGACGCGTGAACGCGGTACACGGTGACTTCGTACAACTGGCCGCCGAGGACCTGTCCCTGTTCGGCCGGGACGTCTGGTGGCTCGTCGTCATCAAGGCGGTGTTCTGCTTCGCCTTCCTCATGGTGACCGTGCTCTTCTCCATCGTGTGGGAGCGCAAGGTCGTCGCCTGGATGCAGCTGCGCATCGGCCCCAACCGGCACGGGCCCTGGGGCATGCTCCAGTCGCTCGCCGACGGCGTGAAGCTGATGCTCAAGGAAGACCTCATCGTCAAGCGCGCCGACAAGGTGGTCTACGTCCTGGCCCCGATCATCGCGGCGATCCCGGCCTTCATGGCCATCGCGGTGATCCCCTTCGGGCCCGCGGACGACCAGGTCTCCATCTTCGGCCAGCGCACCAGCATGCAGCTGACCGACCTGCCCATCGCGATGCTCTACATCCTCGCGGTGGCCTCGGTCGGCATCTACGGCATCGTGCTGGCGGGCTGGTCCTCCGGCTCCACCTACCCGCTCCTCGGCGGACTGCGCTCCTGCGCGCAGATGATCTCCTACGAGATCGCGATGGGCGCGGCCTTCGCCTCGGTCTTCCTCTACTCCGGGTCGATGTCGACCTCGGCGATCGTCGAGGCGCAGGAGGACCGCTGGTTCATCGTCCTGCTGCCGGTGTCCTTCATCATCTACGTCATCACGATGGTCGGCGAGACGAACCGCGCCCCCTTCGACATGCCGGAGTCCGAGGGCGACCTCGTCGGCGGCTTCAACACCGAGTACTCGTCGATCAAGTTCGCGCTGTTCATGCTGGCCGAGTACGTCAACATGGTCACCGTCTCGGCGGTCTCGGTCACGCTCTTCCTCGGCGGCTGGCGGGCCCCGTACCCGATCAGCACGTTCTGGGAGGGCGCGAACCACGGCTGGTGGCCGATGCTCTGGTTCGTCATCAAGGTGCAGCTGCTGCTGTTCTTCTTCATCTGGCTGCGCGGCACGCTGCCGCGCGTGCGCTACGACCAGCTGATGAAGCTCGGCTGGAAGGTGCTGATCCCGGTCTCCGTGGTCTGGCTGATGCTGGTCGCGACCGTCCGGGCGCTGCGCAACGAGGCGTACGACTTCAGCGAGATCGTCCTCTACGTCGGCGGCGGAGTCGTGGCGATCCTGCTGCTCTCCTTCGTCGCGGACCTCTTCCGTGACAAGCGCGAGAAGGCGCAGGCCGCCGAGGCCGTCGCCGACGCCGTGCCCTTCGACCCGCTGGCGGGCGGATTCCCCGTACCGCCCAAGCCCGGCCAGCACCTGGCACCCGTACCCCGCAGGCGGTCTCGCAGCGAGCGGGAGCTGATTGTCAGTGGCGGGACGAATACTGACAGTGACCGAGAGGAGGCTTGAGAGATGTCCGACGACGACAAGTGGCAGAACCCGGTGGCGGGCTTCGGCGTGACCTTCAAGGCCATGTTCAAGAAGCGCCTCACCGAGCAGTACCCGGAGCAGCAGAAGACGACCGCCCCGCGCTTCCACGGACGGCATCAGCTCAACCGGCACCCCGACGGTCTGGAGAAGTGCATCGGGTGCGAGCTGTGCGCCTGGGCCTGTCCCGCCGACGCGATCTACGTGGAGGGCGCGGACAACACCGAGGAGGAGCGCTACTCCCCGGGCGAGCGGTACGGCGCCGTCTACCAGATCAACTACGCCCGCTGCATCCTGTGCGGGCTGTGCGTCGAGGCGTGCCCGACCCGGGCCCTGACCATGACGAACGAGTTCGAACTGGCCGACGCCAGCCGCGAGTCGCTCATCTACACCAAGGAGCAGCTGCTCGCCGGCCTCACCGAGGGCATGGTCGAGGCGCCGCACGCGATGTACCCCGGCACGGAGGACACCGACTACTACCGCGGGCAGGTGACGGGGGCCGCCCCGGGCACGGTCCGGCAGGTCGCGGTGACCAAGGGCGAGAAGCCCGAGGACGAGCCGGTGGACGCGGCGCAGGCCGAGGAGGTGCAGGCGTGAGCACCATCGCGGCAAGCCTCACCTCCACCGGCGAGGCCGTGCAGTTCTGGGTCCTCGGCACGGTCGCCGTCATCGGCGCCCTGGCCACGATCCTGATGAAGAAGGCCGTGCACAGCGCCCTCAGCCTGGCCGGGACGATGATCATCCTGGCGGTCTTCTACCTCGCCAACGGGGCGTACTTCCTGGGCGTCGTCCAGGTCATCGTCTACACCGGCGCGATCATGATGCTCTTCCTCTTCGTGGTCATGCTCGTCGGCGTCACCGCCGCCGACTCCCTGAAGGAGACCATCAAGGGGCAGCGCTGGCTGGCCGCCCTGTGCGGGCTCGGCTTCGGCATCCTGCTGATCGCCGGCATCGCCAACGCCAAGCTCACCCACTTCAACGGGCTCGGCCGGATCAACTCCGCCGGACACGTCGAGGGCCTGGCGCAGCTGATCTTCACCAAGTACGTGTTCGCCTTCGAGATCACCGGCGCGCTGCTGATCACCGCGGCCGTCGGCGCGATGGTGCTCACCCACCGCGAGCGCACCGAACGGGCCGCCACCCAGCGCGAGCTGGCCGAGAAGCGCGTCCGCGAGGGCGTGCAGCTCCCGCCGCTGCCCGCGCCCGGCGTCTACGCCCGGCACAACGCGGTGGACGTGGCCGGTCTGCTGCCGGACGGCACTCCGTCCGAGCTGACGGTCAGCAAGACGCTGCGCGCCCGCGGCCAGATCCGTGACGTGTCCAGCGAGGCGCTGAACGACCTGAAGGCGCTGGAGCAGGCGTCGGCGGAGCGCCTCGGCCGCGAGGAGGCATCCAAGTGAATCCGGTCAACTACCTGTACCTGGCGGCCCTGCTGTTCACCATCGGCGCGACCGGCGTGCTGATCCGAAAGAACGCGATCGTGCTGTTCATGTGCGTCGAGCTGATGCTCAACGCCTGCAACCTCGCCTTCGTCGCCTTCTCGCGGATGCACGGCAACCTCGACGGCCAGATCATCGCGTTCTTCACGATGGTCGTCGCCGCCGCGGAGGTCGTGGTCGGCCTGGCGATCATCGTGTCGCTGTTCCGTACCCGCCACTCGGCCTCGGTCGACGACGCCAGCCTGATGAAGCTGTAAGGGGTCGCTGTGGAGAACCTGATTGCGCTGCTGGTGGCAGCGCCCCTGCTCGGAGCGGTGGTGCTGCTGTGCGGCGGCCGGCGCCTCGACAAGGTCGGTCACTGGATCGGCACCCTGCTCGCGGCCGTCTCCTTCGGCATCGGCGCCGCCCTGTTCGCGGACATGCTGTCGCGCAGTGGCGACGACCGGACCCTGTACCAGCGCCTGTACACCTGGATCCCCGTCGAGGGCTTCCAGGCGGACATGGCCTTCCAGCTGGACCAGCTGTCGATGACGTTCGTCCTGCTGATCTCCGGGGTGGGCACGCTCATCCACGTGTACTCGATCGGGTACATGGAGCACGACGAGCGCCGCCGCCGCTTCTTCGGCTACCTCAACCTGTTCGTCGCGGCCATGCTGCTGCTGGTCATCGCCGACAACTACCTGCTGCTGTACTTCGGCTGGGAGGGCGTGGGCCTCGCCTCGTACCTCCTGATCGGCTTCTGGCAGCACAAGCCCAGCGCGGCCACCGCCGCGAAGAAGGCCTTCCTCGTCAACCGCGTCGGCGACATGGGCCTGTCGATCGCGATCATGCTGATGTTCACCACCTTCGGGACCTTCACCTTCGGGCCGGTGCTCGCCTCGGTCGGCGAGACCTCCGAGGGCACGCTGACGGCGATCGGCCTGATGCTGCTGCTGGCCGCCTGCGGCAAGTCGGCGCAGGTACCGCTGCAGTCCTGGCTCGGTGACGCGATGGAGGGCCCGACCCCGGTCTCGGCCCTGATCCACGCCGCGACCATGGTGACCGCGGGCGTGTACCTGATCGTCCGCTCGGGCGCCATCTTCAACGGGGCGCCGGACGCGCAGCTCGTGGTCACCATCGTGGGCGCGGTCACGCTGCTCTTCGGTGCGATCGTCGGTTGCGCGAAGGACGACATCAAGAAGGCCCTGGCGGGCTCGACGATGTCGCAGATCGGCTACATGATCCTCGCCGCCGGCCTCGGCCCGATCGGCTACGTCTTCGCGATCATGCACCTGGTGACGCACGGCTTCTTCAAGGCAGGCCTCTTCCTCGGCGCGGGTTCCGTGATGCACGGGATGAACGACGAGGTCGACATGCGCAAGTACGGGGGCCTGCGGAAGTACATGCCGGTCACCTTCGCCACCTTCGGACTCGGGTACCTGGCCATCATCGGCTTCCCGGGCCTGTCCGGCTTCTTCTCGAAGGACATGATCATCGAGGCGGCCTTCGCGAAGGGCGGCACCGAGGGCTGGATCCTCGGCGGCGTGACCCTGCTGGGCGCCGGCATCACGGCGTTCTACATGACCCGCGTCATGCTCCTCACCTTCTTCGGCGAGAAGCGCTGGCAGCCCGATGCGCAAGGAGAGCCGCCGCACCCGCACGAGTCCCCGAAGTCGATGACCATCCCGATGGTCATCCTGGCGTTCGGTTCGGTCTTCGCCGGCGCCTTCTTCGAGATCGGCGAGCGCTTCCTGAAGTGGCTGGAGCCCGTCACCGGTTACGAGCACGGCAACCCGCCGGTCAGCGCCACGACGGTGACCGCGGCCACCATGGTCGTCCTGGTCGTCGGCGTCGTCATCGCCTGGGCGATCTACGGCCGCAGGCCCGTCCCGGTCGTCGCCCCGCGCGGCTCGCTCCTCACCCGGGCGGCCCGCCGGGACCTGTACCAGGACGACTTCAACCACGTCGTGCTGGTGCGCGGCGGGGAGCACCTGACCCGCTCGCTCGTGTACGTCGACCACAGCCTGGTCGACGGTGTGGTCAACGGGACGGCCGCCTCGGTCGGCGGGCTCTCGGGCCGGCTCCGCAAGCTGCAGAACGGCTACGCCCGCAGCTACGCGGTCTCGATGTTCGGGGGCACGGTGGTCCTGATCGCCGCGACCCTGCTGATGAGGGCGGTGTGAAATGAGTTTCCCGCTTCTGACGGTGACGGCCGCGGTCCCCGCGGTCGGCGCGATCCTGACGGCGGCCGTCCCGGCCGCCCGCAGGACCGCCGCCAAGTGGCTCGCGCTGTTCTTCTCGCTGGCGACGCTGGCCCTGGCCGTGCTCGTCGCGGTCCGCTTCGACCCGAGCGGCGACCGCTACCAGCTCACCGAATCCCGCCCCTGGATCGCCGACTTCGGCGTCCGCTACGAACTGGGCGTCGACGGGATCGGGGTGGTGCTCATCGGGCTCACCGCGCTCCTGATCCCCTTCGTGATCGCGGCCGGCTGGCACGACGCCGACCCCCTGGAGACCAAGAGCTCCCGGTGGCGGCCGACTCAGGGCTTCTTCGCCCTGATCCTGCTGGTCGAGGCGATGGTGATCATCTCCTTCGAGGCCACCGACGTCTTCCTCTTCTACATCTTCTTCGAAGCCATGCTCATCCCGATGTACTTCCTCATCGGCGGCTTCGGGGACCGGGCCCACTCCGGTACCGACGAGAACGCGGCCGCGCAGCGCTCGTACGCGGCGGTCAAGTTCCTCCTCTACAACCTGGTCGGCGGCCTGATCATGCTGGCCGCCGTCATCGGGCTGTACGTGGTCGCCGGGAACTTCTCGCTCCAGGAGATCACCGCCGCCCGCGCCGCGGGCACGCTCGACATGGCGACCAACACCGAGCGGCTGCTCTTCCTCGGCTTCTTCTTCGCCTTCGCGGTGAAGGCCCCGCTGTGGCCGCTGCACACCTGGCTGCCGAACGCGATGGGCGAGTCCACCGCCCCGGTGGCCGTCCTGATCACCGCGGTCGTCGACAAGGTCGGCACCTTCGCGATGCTCCGCTTCTGCCTCGGGCTCTTCCCGGACGCCAGCAAGTGGGCCACGCCGGTGATCCTGGTCCTGGCCCTGATCAGCATCGTCTACGGCGCGCTGGTCGCGGTCGGCCAGCGGGACATCAAGCGGCTGGTCGCCTACGCCTCGATCTCGCACTTCGGCTTCATCATCCTGGGCATCTTCGCGATGACCTCCCAGGGCCAGTCCGGCGCCACCCTCTACATGGTCAACCACGGCCTGTCGACGGCGGCGCTGATGCTGGTGGCCGGCTTCCTGATCTCGCGGCGCGGCTCGCGGCTCATCGCCGACTACGGCGGCGTCCAGAAGGTGGCCCCGGTCCTCGCCGGCACCTTCCTCATCGGCGGCCTCGCCACCCTCTCGCTGCCGGGCCTCGCGCCGTTCGTCAGCGAGTTCCTGGTCCTGGTCGGCACGTTCGCCCGGTACCCGGTCGTCGGCATCATCGCCACCATCGGCATCGTGCTCGCCGCGCTCTACACGTTGGTGCTCTACCAGCGCACGATGACCGGCCCCGTGAAGGAGGAGGTCCGCACGATGCCGGACCTGCGCCTGCGGGAGCTGCTGGTGGTCGCCCCGCTGATCGCGCTGCTGATCGGGCTGGGCGTCTACCCGAAGGTGCTCACCGACATCGTCAACCCGGCGGTGGAGCACACCATGTCGGACGTGAAGCAGACGGACCCGAAGCCCGAGGTCGACGTCGAAGCGAAGCACGCCAAGAATGGGGAGGCGGCGAAGTGAGCACAGTGACTTCCGCCCACAGCCTGTGGACACTGGCGGCCGAGGCACCGGTCGACCGGATCCCGGCACCGACCATCGAGTACGCACAGCTCGCGCCCACGCTGATCGTGGTGGGCGCGGCGGTCCTCGGGATCCTCGTGGAGGCCTTCGTGCCCCGCAAGTCCCGTTACTACGTGCAGGTGTTCCTCGCCGTCGCGGCGCTGGCCTCGGCCTTCGCGGCGGTCGTCGGCCTCGCGGCCGGCGGGTACGGGTCGACCAAGGCCCACATCGCCGCGATGGGCGCCATCGCCGTCGACGGTCCGGCGCTGTTCCTGCAGGGCACCATCCTGCTGGCCTCGGTCGTCGCGATCTTCACCTTCGCCGAGCGGCGCCTCGACCCGGCCGCGCACGGCAACCGGGTGGACTCCTTCGCCGCCCAGGCGGCGTCCGTACCGGGCAGCGAGAGCGAGAAGGCCGCCGTCAAGGCGGGCTTCACCACCACCGAGGTCTTCCCGCTGGCGCTGTTCGCGATCGCCGGGATGCTGATCTTCCCGGCGGCCAACGACCTGCTGACGCTGTTCATCGCGCTGGAGGTCTTCTCCCTCCCGCTGTACCTGCTCTGCGCCGTCGCCCGCCGCCAGCGGCTGATGTCGCAGGAGGCCGCGGTGAAGTACTTCCTGCTGGGCGCCTTCTCCTCCGCCTTCCTCCTCTTCGGCATCGCGCTGCTCTACGGGTACGCGGGCTCGGTCTCGTACGCGGTGATCGCCGACGTGGTCGACGGCACGGTCACGAAGATCGACCCGGCGCTGGCCTCCACCATGGGCAATGACGCGCTGCTGCTGATCGGCGGGGCGCTGATCCTGATGGGGCTGCTCTTCAAGGTCGGCGCGGTCCCGTTCCACATGTGGACCCCGGACGTCTACCAGGGCGCCCCGACCCCGGTCACCGGCTTCATGGCCGCCGCGACGAAGGTCGCCGCGTTCGGCGCCCTGCTGCGGCTGCTGTACGTGGTGCTCCCGGGCCTGCGGTGGGACTGGCGGCCGGTGATGTGGGCGATCGCCATCGTCACGATGCTGGCGGGCGCGGTCATCGCCGTGACCCAGACCGACGTCAAGCGGCTCCTCGCCTACTCCTCGATCGCGCACGCGGGCTTCATCCTGGCCGGTGTGATCGCGACCTCGGCCCAGGGCGTCCAGTCCGTCCTCTTCTACCTGGGCGCGTACTCCTTCGTGACGATCGGCGCCTTCGCGGTGGTCACGCTGGTGCGCGACGCGGGCGGCGAGGCGACGCACCTGTCCAAGTGGGCGGGGCTGGGACGGCGTTCGCCGCTGACGGCGGCCGTCTTCGCGGTGTTCCTGCTGGCCTTCGCCGGCATCCCGCTGACGTCGGGCTTCACGGGCAAGTTCGCCGTGTTCCGGGCGGCGGCGGAGGGCGGCGCGGGCGCACTGGTCGTGGTCGGTGTCCTCTCGTCCGCGATCGCCGCGTTCTTCTACATCCGGGTGATCGTCCTGATGTTCTTCAGCGAGCCGAAGGCCGACGGCCCGACGGTGGCGGTCCCCTCGCCGCTGACGATGACCACCATCGCGGTGGGCGTCGCGGTCACCGTGGTCCTGGGCGTGGCACCGCAGTACTTCCTGGACCTGGCGGGGCAGGCGAGCACCTTCGTCCGCTGACCGGTTCGCGCAACGGCCAAGGGCCCGGCCCCCTTCGGGGGAGCCGGGCCCTTCTCCGTTGCACGGGGCTACCGGTGCCGGGGTGTGATCGCCGTGAGGTCGACATCGACGGTGAACGGTACGGAGACCTTCAGGCGGTCGTGGAAGATCCCCGTCGCGACGTAGGCGCCCGTGGCGGGATCCAACTCGTAGACGTAGACCACAGCACGTCCGTCCTTGTTCTCGACCCGCCAGAAGTGGACGATCCCTGCCCTGGCGTACTTCAACGGCTTGGTTTCGCGGTCACGTCCGACAGAGTCGGGCGAGACCACCTCGATGGCCAGCACCACTGCCTCGGCAGGGAACCGGGTCTGTTCCAGATCGTCTACGACGTCGGTGCGTACGACCACCACATCCGGCTCCGGCCGATTCCGTTTGTCGATGTCGATCGTGAACTCGCGAAAGATCTCGAAGTCGGCGGGGGCCGCCGACCGCAGCTGCCACTTGAACAAGTCAATGGCTCGCTCGTGGAAGATGCTCTGCGGACTCACGAAGATCAGGCTCCCGTCGATCAGCTCCGTGTGCGGAGGCAGATTCGGAAGCGTGTCCAGGTCGTCCGCTGTCCAGCCCCCTGCGGGCGGGATGGGCCAGCGGGGTCCCGGCTCCGGCTCAGGCTGCGGCGCTGCGGGTTCGACGCTCATCAGTGCTCCCATGGGGCAGAGTCTCGCGAGTGCGTTCAGCGTATCGCCGGAGTTCTCGCGAAAAGCCGCCCTTATGAGTGAGTCATATGCCCGGGGCACTTGAGGGCGGGGTTCCAGTTGTGGAAGCGGCCGGCCGGGTTCTCCTTGTACGCCCACATGTGCAGGTCGTAGTGCTTGGGCATGCCCGCCCAGTGGCCCGGCATCGGTCCGTCGAAGGGCAGCCCGAACATGCTCGGCCGGTCGTCGGCCGTCTTCAGGTCCTGGTCCCGGTCGGTGTACATCCACTCCACGGTCTGGAGCTTGCGACGGCCGTTGCGGTCCTTCTCCGTGCTGTAGAGGAGCGCGGTCGGCCTGGCCGGGTCCATCGAGCCCCAGTTGGCCTGCTTGACGTAGTGGTAGCCCATCGAGCCCACCCCGAACGGGTTGGTCATGCAGGACTCGCCCTTCGGGACGTACCCGTCCTTGAGGGCCTGCCGCTCGTCCACGTACTTGGCCGTCACCGCGATGGCCGTCGCCATGTCCCTCATGGCCTTGGCGTTGCGCGGGTCGGGGGCGGGCCCCTCGACCGCGTGCGCCGGAGCCACGGCGGCCAGGCCGAGCGACAGGGCGGCCGCACAGGTGAGGACGGTCTTCAGACTGCGTACGGACATGGCGGCGGCTCCTGGCGGTGGGGGTACGGGGTACGGGTTCCCGCTTGCGTTCGTCCGTCCACCATCCCGGCCCGTCCGGCCCGCCGCACCCGGCGCGCCGGTCCGTCCACCATCCCGGCCCGTCCGGCCCGCCGCACCCGGCGCGCCTCCGAACGGGCACCCGCGCCGCTCAGGCGCGGCCGGCGTACGCGCGGACGTCCGCGTCCGGGTCCGTGACCGCCGTGGCGAGCGCCGCGCGGGCCGCCGCGGTGTCCCGGTGGGCCAGCAGGGCGAGGACCGCGGCCTTGCGCACGTCGGCGTTGGCATCGGCCAGTGCCCCCGCCAGGGCCGGTACGGCCGCCCCGGGCGCGGCGGCCGACAGCGCGGCGGCCGCCCCGGCCCGGACCTGCCAGGCGGCGTCCGCCAGGGCCGCCACCGCCCTCCCGGCGTACCCCGCGGGGCAGCCGGCCCGGGCCAGGGCCGCCAGGGCGGCGCCGCGCACCAGCGGATCCGGATCGTCCAGCAGCGGGTCCAGCGGGGCCGGGGCCGGGGCGTGCACCGAGGCCAGCCCCTTGGCCACCGCCACCCGGACCTCGCGGGCCGGATCCGCGGCGGCCGCGGCCAGCGCCGGGACCGCGTCCACCGAGACCAGGGCCCGCACCGCGTGGATGCGGACCTCGGGGTCGGCATCGACCAGTGAGGCGGCGTACAGCCCGGCGTCGCCGAGCCGCAGGGCCCGCAGGGCTTCGAGCGCGGCCGAGCGCACCGCCGCGTCGGGTACGGCCAGCGCGGTGCGCAGCCCGGACGCCAGTTCCGGCCCGCCCGGCAGCACCTCCAGCAGCTCGCGCAGCGCGGCCGCGGCGGCCGCCCGTACGGCGGGAGCCGCGTCCGCGAGCCGTGCGGCCAGGGCCGGCCCGGCTCCGGCGGGGACGGTCTCGCCGAGCGCGGCGACGGCCGCCGCCCGGACCGCCGGATCTGGGTCGTCGAGATAGGGGGTCAGGAGGTCCAGGCCGGGTGACTCCTCCGCCAGGGCGAGCAGCTCCAGGATCCGGGGCGAGGCGCCCCCCGACCGCCCGGCGGGCCGGTCCTGCGGTCCGCCGGCCCCCTCCGGTTCGTCGGCCCCCGCGAGCGTGGCCCCGGCGTCCCCGGCCCCGGCGTCCCCGGCCCCGGCGTCCCCGGCCCCGGCGTCCGCCGGCCCGGACCCGGGCGCCGCCGGTGCCTGCGACCGCCCCGCCGTGGCCACCGGGACCAGGGCGACCTCGCCCAGGTGCCGCGAGGGGCCGCCGGCCGGGGCGAACCCGTCCACCGGCACCAGGTACGGCTCCACCGGCCGGGCCGCGAACTCCATCGCCCCCGAAGCCGACTTGCGCAGGTCCAGGTGGTGCAGCCAGCCGCTGTCGTCGCGCTCCGGGTGGTCGAGCCGTTCGTGGTAGAGGCCCCAGCGGGACTCCGTACGGGCCAGCGAGGAACGGGCGGCCATCTCCGCGCAGTCGCGGATGAAGGACACCTCCGCGCACCGCATCAGCTCGTGCGCGGTGGTCGCGCCCATCTCCGCGATCTCGCCGGTCATCCGGTCGAAGGCCGCCACGGCGAGGGAGAGCTTCGCGCCCGTCTTCGGCGGGGCCACGTAGTCGTTCACGAACCGCCGCAGCTTGTACTCCACCTGCGGCTGCGGCGGCCCGTCCGGATGGCGCAGCGGCCGGTAGATCAGCTCGTGGGCCGCCGCCACCTGTTCGGCCGGCAACTCGCCCTCGTACGCCGCGTACCGGGCCGCGTCCGCGCCCGCCAGATCGCCGAAGACGAACGCCCCGATCATGTAGTTGTGCGGTACGGACGCCAGGTCCCCGGCCGCGTAGAGCCGCGGGACCGTGGTGCGGGCGTGGTCGTCGACGCGGACGCCCGAGGCCGAGTGGCCCCCGCACAGCCCGATCTCCGAGATGTGCATCTCGATGTCGTGCGTGCGGTAGTCGTGGCCGCGGCCCGCGTGGAAGGTGCCGCGCGTCGGCCGCTCGGTGGTGTGCAGGATCGATTCCAGCGAGGCCACCGACTCCTCCGGGAGGTGGCTGAGCTTCAGGTACACCGGCCCCCGGTCCGAGGCGAGTTCGGCCGCGAACTCCGCCATCATCTGCCCCGACCAGTAGTCGGAGTCCACGAACCGCTCGCCGTGCCGGTTGACCTGGTAGCCGCCGAAGGGGTTCGCGACGTACGCGCACGCCGGCCCGTTGTAGTCCTTGATCAGCGGGTTGATCTGGAAGCACTCGATCCCGGTCAGGGCGGCGCCCGCGTGGTAGGCCATGGCGTAGCCGTCGCCCGCGTTGGTCGGGTTCTCGTAGGTGCCGTAGAGGTAGCCGGAGGCCGGCAGCCCGAGGCGCCCGCACGGGCCGGTGGCCAGGATCACCGCCCCCGCGCGCACGGTCACGAAGGCGCCCGTCCGGGTGTTGAAGGCGGCCGCGCCGATCGCCCGGCCGCCCTCGGGCGAGGTGAGGACGCGCACCGGCATCACCCGGTTCTCGATCCGGATCCGCTCCCGCATCTCGCGGCGCCGCAGCTGCCGGTAGAGGACCTTCTTGACGTCCTTGCCCTCGGGCATGGGCAGCACGTACGAGCCCGAGCGGTGGACCTGGCGCACCGCGTACTCGCCGTGCTCGTCCTTCTCGAACTTCACCCCGTACGACTCCAGGCGCTGCACCATCGCGAACCCGCGGGTGGCGGTCTGGCGGACCGTGGACTGGTCGACGATGCCGTCGTTGGCGCGGGTGATCTCGGCGACGTAGTCGTCGGGCTCCGCGCGGCCGGGAACGACGGCGTTGTTGACGCCGTCCATGCCCATGGCGAGGGCGCCGGAGTGGCGCACGTGCGCCTTCTCCAGCAGCAGGACGCGGGCCCCGTGCTCGGCGGCGGTCAGCGCCGCCATCGTGCCGGCGGTGCCGCCGCCGATGACGAGGACGTCGCAGGAGAGTTCCTCGGCGTCGCCGATCGCGGGGATGTCCACGGTGCTGCCTTTCAGAGAGAGTCGATGATCTGCTGCCGCAGGGCGGCGTGGGCCGGCGCGCGCCCGCGGTCCCGGGGATGCGGTACGGAGACCACCTCACCGGTGCCGAGCAGGGCGACGCGGTCCCCGACGAACAGGGCCTCGTCCACGTCGTGGGTGACGAAGACGACGCTCGCGCCGGTGCCGGCGAGGACGTCCACGAGGAGGTCCTGCATCTCGGCCCGGGTCTGGGCGTCGAGCGCCCCGAACGGCTCGTCCATCAGGACGGCGCGCGGGCGCGCGGCGAGGGCGCGGGCCAGTTGCACGCGCTGGCGTTGCCCGCCGGAGAGCTGGTGCGGTAGCCGGTGGGCGTGGCCGTCGAGACCGACGCGCTCCAGCCACTGCCCGGCGGCCAGCCGCCGCTCGGCGCGCGACAGCCGGCCGGAGCGCCGGATGGCGAGGGGGAGTTCGACGTTGGCGCGGACCGTGCGCCAGGGGAGCAGGGCGTCGTCCTGGAAGACCAGGGCGCGGTCGGCGTCCGGGCCGGTCAGCGGCCGCGCGTCCTGTTCGACCGTGCCGCCCAGCGGGGGCAGCAGGCCGGCCAGGGTGCGCAGCAGCGTGGACTTCCCGCATCCGGACGGGCCCACGACGGCCAGCACCTCCCCGGCCTCGACCGTCAGGTCGACCCCGTCGAGGACCACGTTCCCGCGGTGGCCGAGCCGTACGCCGCGCAGCGCGAGGGTGGCGCCGCCTTCTCGGGTGGTCAGGGTGGTCACTTCGGTGTCCCTCCGGTGGTCGTGGCCTGCGGGCCGGTACGCCGCGCGGGCTGGATCGGGAAGCGGGAGGTCCGGGGTGCGGTGGCGGGGGACGAGGACACGGCGGTGCGGGGGAGCCAGGACGTCAGGCGGCGGCCCGCGCGTTCCACGGCCGTGGACGTCAGCCAGCCCAGGGCGCCGATGGTGACCATGCCGACGAAGACGCCGGGGTAGTCGACCACCGTGTAGTCCTGCCAGGTGCGGTAGCCGACCCCGTACTCGCCGGAGATCATCTCGGCCGAGATCACGCAGATCCACGACACGCCGATGCCGACCGACAGGCCCCCGAAGATGCCCGGCAGGGCCCCCGGCAGGACCACGGAGAACAGCACCCGCGCCCGCCCGCCGCCCATCGTCAGGACGGCCTCCTCCCAGACCGGGGCCAGCGCCCGCACCGCGTGCCGCGTCGAGACCAGCACCGGGAAGAAGGCGGCCGCGCAGGTGATGAAGACGATCCCCTGCTCGTTGGAGGGGGAACATCAGGATCGCCACCGGGACCAGGGCGATGGCCGGGATCGGACGCAGCACCTCCAGCAGCGGGCCGAGGACGTCGGCCGCGATCCGGGACCGGGCGACGGCCGTGCCCGCCGCCACGCCCAGGACGGCGGCGAGCAGGAAGCCCGACACGATCCGGCGCAGGCTGGAGGCCAGGTCCTGCCAGTAGTCCGCGGTCAGGGCCCGCTCCGCGAACGTCGACGCGATCTCGCCCACGGTCGGGAACTGCTCGAAGCGCAGCCACAGGTTCACGTCGAGCGAGGTCAGCCCCTGCCACAGCAGGAGCGCCGCCCCGAGCGAAGCCGCCCGCAGCAGCCGGCGGCCGCCCGTCATGACGCCAGGGCTCCGGCCTCGGCGAAGCTCAGGATCCGCGCCCCGGACCCCTGGTGCTGATCGACGTACGACTTCGCGCCCGCCGGCGTGACGAAGGCGCGCAGCTCCGGCCCCTCCGCCACCCACACCGCCTTGTCCGCGAACCACAGCGTGCCGGTCACCGCGTCCGGCACGTACGCCGCCCGGACGTCCGCGCCGCGCGCCGCCTTCAGCAGCTCGCGCGGGGAGTCGAAGGACTGCGTGCGGGTCTGGCCCTTCAGCCACAGTTCGGCGCGGGGGGCCGCCGCCTTCGGGTACTCCGGCGCGCCGGCCGCCACCCGCTCCAGGGGCTCGGGGTCCACGAAGGCGTCCACGTCCACGTCGCCGACCAGCTTGCCCGCCTGCAGCACCGGCACGTCCTGCTTCAGCGCGTCGATCAGCTCGGGGCGCAGGGCCGGGTCGAAGGTGGCGATGCCGTTCGCGCCGTTGTAGAGGTACACCACCTCCGCCGGCAGGCCCGTCTCCTTCGCCACCGACTCGGCGGCCGCCACCGGCTCCGCGCGCAGGTGGTCGGTGGCCTTGCGCTGCGCCTTCAGGAAGTCGTCCAGTACGCCCGGCCGCTCCTTCGCGAACTTCTCGCGCACGGTGACCCCGTGGAAGGTCGGCAGGTTCAGCTCGGCGCCGTCGTACAGGGCCTTCGCCCGGCCCTCGTACGCCAGCTGCCCCGGCCACGCCACGAACTGCGACAGCGCGTCCGCGCTGCCCGCCTGGAGGGCCGAAGCTCCCACGCTGGGCTGCTGGTTGAGCTTCTGGATGCCGCTCTCCGGGTCGATCCCGGCGCGCTGCAGGGCCCGTACGAGGGTTCCGTCGGCGGCGGAGCCCACGCTGGTCGACACCTTCTTGCCGCGCAGGTCGGCGAGGGACCCCAGCTTCGAATCCGGCGCGGTGACCACGGTGTTGAGGCCGCCGCGCAGGTTGTAGCCGGTCACGGAGACGAGGTGGGTGGGCTGCTTGAGTTCCCTGCCGCGCGCCGCGTTGATGAGGAGCGGGAAATCGCCCATCGAGCCGATGTCGATCTTCCCGGCGGTCATCTGCGCGGTGATCGGGGCGCCGGTGGCGTAGTCCTGCCAGTCCACCTTGTACGTGACTCCGTCCTGCTTGCCGCGCGCGGCGAGTTCCTGCTCGAAGTAGCCGAGGGAGCGCAGCAGGGTGCCGGCGGTGACGGTGTTGATGGTCTTGGACTGGTAGCCGACGGTCACGGTGACCGTCCTGGAGCCGGACGCCCCGGAGGCGTCGCCTCCGCAGGCCGTGGCGAGCGGGGCGAGCAGCAGGGCGAGCGCGGGCGCGAGGGCCTTCGTACGCATGGGGGTGGAGCCTTTCACCGGAGCAGATAGGGCATGTTGACGGTGACCGCGCCGGTGGGGCAGCGGGCCGCGCACGGGCCGCAGTACCAGCACTCGTCCACGTGCATGTAGGCCTTGCCGTTGTCCTCGCGGATCGCGAGCGAGTCGAGCGGACACATGTCGACGCAGAGGGTGCAGCCGTCGATGCACAGGGACTCGTCGATGGTCACGGGCACGTCGCCGCGCTGGGGGACCAGAGGCATGGCTGTCTCCAGGGAAGGGGTGTGGCGGTGGTTTACAGGGAGCGGCGCAGCAGGCCGCTCATGGTGATCCGGTCGCCGCGGAAGCGGATGAACTCCAGGTCCACGGGCCGGCCGTCGCGCAGGTGGGTGAGCCGTTCCAGCATCAGGACGGCGGCCCCGCGCGGGGCCTGCAGGACGGCGGCGGAGTGCGCGTCGGCGTTGACGGCCTCGAGGGTGATCTCGGCGTGGCCGAGCGGCTGCCCGGTCAGCTGTTCCAGGAGCCGGAAGACGTCCGTGTTCTCCAGGTCGCAGCCGAGCAGTTCGGCGCCGATGTCCATCGGTACGTAGGTGAGGTCGAGGGAGAGCGGCAGGCCGTTCAGGCGCCGCAGTCGTTCGATGTAGAGCACGTCGGCGTGCTCGGGCAGGCCGAGGCGTCCGGCGACGGGGGCGGGGGCGCGGACGGGCCCGACGGTGCGGACCTCGTTGGTGACCCGGCCGTGCTCGTGCAGGGTCTCGGCCAGGCCCTGCAGGCGGTCCAGGCCGTGCGGGTACTTCTCGCAGACGACGACCGTGCCGACGCCCGGCCGGCGCTCCACCAACCGCTCGCCGCGCAGCAGGTCGAGGGCCTGGCGGACGGTGTTGCGGCCGGCGCCGTAGTCGGCGGCGAGGGTGCCCTCCAGGGGGAGGACCCCGCCGGGGTAGCCGCCCGTCAGGATCTGGTGGCGGAGCAGGTCGGCGAGCTGTCGCGCCTGGTCCGCGCGCAGCCGCCGGCGGCGCGCGGCGGCGACCGGGACGGTGTGCGTGGCGGTGCGTTCGGCTGGCATGGCAGGGAACGTACCGGGGGAGCGGGGGTGGTGGTGTTGCCGCAGTGTTGCGCCACCTGACGGCGCATTCACAAGGCTCTGAGCTGCGGTTTCGGCGGGGTGGCGGAAAGATCCGCCACCCCGCCGACCGCGTGTGCCGCCGGCTTCGGGCTAGCGCCGTCCCACGATGCGGCCGGTGACCTCGCCGAGGCCGACGCGCGTGCCGTCCGGACCGGGGGCCCAGGCGGTGAGGGTGACGGTGTCCCCGTCCTCCAGGAAGGTGCGCTTGCCGTCGGCGAGCTCGATCGCGTCGCGGCCGTTCCAGGTCAGCTCCAGCAGCGAGCCGCGCTGGCCGGTCTCGGGGCCGCTGACGGTGCCGGAGCCGTACACGTCGCCGGTGCGCAGGGAGGCGCCGTTGACGGTCATGTGCGCGAGCTGCTGGGCGGCGGTCCAGTACATCGACGCGAACGGCGGCCGCGCCACCTCCTGCCCGTTGATGGAGACGGTGATGTGCAGGTCGAAGCCGCCCGGGCGGTCGAGCTCGGCGTCGTCCAGGTAGGGCAGGAGCGGGAAGTCCCGGGCCGGCGGGGCGACGCGGGCCGCGTCCAGGGCCTCCAGCGGGGTGACCCACGCGGAGACGGAGGTGGCGAAGGACTTGCCGAGGAAGGGGCCCAGCGGCACGTACTCCCAGGCCTGGATGTCGCGCGCGGACCAGTCGTTGAGCAGGAACAGCCCGAAGACGTGGTCCTCGAAGTCGGCCAGCGGCACCGGGCGGCCCAGCTCGGAGGGGGCGCCGACGACGAAACCGACCTCCGCCTCGATGTCGAGCTTGACGGACGGGCCGAAGACGGGCGCCGGGTCGGTGGGCGCCTTGCGCTGCCCGGAAGGGCGTACGACGTCGGTCCCGGAGACCACGATCGTGCCGGAACGGCCGTGGTAACCGATGGGCAGGTGCTTCCAGTTGGGGGTCAGCGCGTCGCCGTCCGGGCGGAACATCTTCCCGACGTTGGTGGCGTGGTGCTCGCTCGCGTAGAAGTCGACGTAGTCGGCGACCTCGTACGGCAGGTGCAGCGTGACCTCGTCGAGCGGCAGCAGGTGCGGCTCGACCGTGGCCCGGTGGCCGGGGTCGGTCACCCAGGCGGTGAGCGCGCGGCGCACGTCGCGCCAGGCGGTGCGCCCGGCGGCCAGCAGCGGGTTGAGGGAGGACTGCCCGAGCAGCCCGGAGTACGGGGAACCGAGCGAGGCGGCGGCCGCCCCCGCGTCGAGCACGTGCCCGCCGATCCGCACGCCGATGCGGCGGCGGTCCTCCGCGGAGGTCGAGAAGACGCCGTACGGGAGGTTGTGCGGCCCGAACGGGTCGCCCTCGGGGAGATCGAGGGGGCTCTGCTGGGGCATGGGGTGCTGCCTCGCTTTCGACGCGGTCCGGGGGTGTCCCGGGAGCTGGTTGACACGTTACGTGGCTGACGGGACGTGTGGGAGGCCGGATTCGGGCTCTATTTGTAGGACTTGTCCAAAGGGGTCCGTATCCTTGGCGCCGTGACTTCCGCCCCGCCTCCGGCCCTCCCCTATGCCTTGATCGCCACTGACCTGGACGGGACTCTGCTGCGCGCCGGGGACACCGTCTCGGCCCGCTCGTACACGGCTCTCGCGACGGCCCGCGCGGCCGGCGCCCGGCACATCATCGTCACCGGCCGCCCCGTCCCACAGGTCCGACACGTCCTCGACGACCTCGGGTACGGGGGGCTCGCGGTGTGCGGGCAGGGCGCGCAGGTGTACGACGCGGCGCGCGGGCGCCTGCTGCACTCCGTGGCCATGGACCGGGAACTGGCCGAGGTGGCCCTCGGCAAGATCGAGGCGGAGATCGGCGAGGTCTACGCGGCGGTCAACCAGGAGGGACTGGACGCGGAGATGCTGATAGGGCCGGGCTACCGGATGTGGCACCCGCACCTGCCGACGGTGTCGGTGCCGCGGCGGTCGGACCTGTGGGCCGCCCCGATCAACAAGGTGCTGCTCCAGCACCCGGAGCTGGACGACGACGAGCTGACGCGGGTGGCGCGGGCGGTGGTCGGCGACCTGGTGAACGTCACGATGGCGGGGGAGCACACGGTGGAACTCCAGCCGCCGGGCATCGACAAGGCCAGTGGGCTCGCGCGGGCGGCGGACGTCCTGGGGGCGTCCCCGGCCGCGACGATCGCCTTCGGGGACATGCCGAACGACGTCCCGATGTTCGCGTGGGCCGCGCACGGGGTGGCCATGGCCAACTCCCACCCCGAGCTGGTGGCCGTGGCCGACGAGATCACCTTGTCCAACGAGGACGACGGCATCGCGGTGGTCCTGGAGCGCCTGTACGGCTGACCGCCGCCTCCGGGGGCTCCGCCCCCGCACCCCCGCGCCTCAAACGCCGGCGGGGCTGGATTCTGCCGGCGTCAGCCCTCAAACGCGGCCGCGCGATTTCAGCCTCGCCGGCGTTTGAGCCCCGGGGCCGCCCGCCAGGGCGGTTGGACCGCTCAGCCCGCCGCCCGAGGCAACCGGCGTTCCCACGTCCGGTGGAACACCACCTCGCCCCCCTCCCGGCACACCACCTCGTTCGACGTCACGAAGCCGCCCTCGTCGCACGAGATCTCCGACCGGGTCTCCACCCGCACGTCCCAGCCCAGTTCGGGCCGGTGGAGCCGGATCCGCCACTCGGACCGGGCCCGCGCGGACAGCGCGTCGGCGTCCTGGATCTCGTACACCTCCTGCGCGTCCTCGCTGAACTCCAGGCCGTCCGGGTACACCCGCGTGCCCCCGTACCGCGGGTCCACCTCCAGCCGCCACGTCCCGCGCGCGACGTCCCGTACGACCAGCCGTTCCGGGCGCGGTTCGTCCAGCGTGGCCGGGAAGGCGACCCCCAGCGGCGGCGCCTGCTCCGGCGGCTCGAAGACGATCCCGCCCTCCGCGCCGGAGGCGGCCCGCACCGGCAGGGTCAGCGCGCTGCCCGCCGGGTCCAGGGTCCAGCCGGCCTCCGACCCGGCCCGCGGCCAGATCCACGGCCAGTACGCGGAGGACACGGCGAGCCGGATCCGGTGCCCGGGCGGGAAGGCGTGGCCGATGCCGTTCAGCTCGAAGGTGACGTCCTCGTAGGAGCCCACCTGCCACGGCACGGCCCGGTCCCGGCCCTGGCGGGCCGACAGGTTCAGCGCGCCCCGCGTGACCAGCGTCGAGGTCCCGTCCGGGGCGACGTCGCACAGCCGGGCCACGACCTGTCCGTACGGCACGTCGAGCCGCAGCCGCAGGGTCACCGAGGGCCGGCCCAGGATCTCCACCGGCTCCCCGCCCCCCACCGGGAACTCGAAGCAGGCCGACTTCGCGTCCTCCTCCCGCTGGTCCGGCGGCAGGTCGGCGTCGTTGCCGAAGGGGAAGAAGCGGCCCGCGTCCATCCCGGTGTGCTGCGGGGAGGCGACGTCCACCGGCGCGCCCTGGAACACGTACGGGACGGGGATCACGGACGCCGACGGCCAGGCCTTCTCGCCGACCCAGCGGCCCGGCAGCTCCTCGTACACCGTCGCCGGCGGGTGCGAGTCGCTGATCCAGGCGCGCAGCAGCGGCTCGTCCATCACCCCGTTGTCGGTGCCCCGCAGCCAGTGGTCCCACCAGCGCAGGGTCTCCTGGAGGAAGCCGATCGCAGGTCCCGGCGGCAGTCCGCGGTCCGGGTACTGGTGCGACCAGGGCCCGATCAGACCCCGTACCCGCCCGGACGGCAGGTGTTCGACCAGCCGCAGCACGGTGTCCCGGTAGGGGTCGTGCCAGCCGCCCACCGCGAGCACCGCCGCGCCGATCGCCCCGTAGTCCTCGCAGACGCTGCCGTGGCGCCAGTACGCGTCGCGGGTCTGGTGCGAGAGCCAGGTGTGGACCAGCGGTTCGACCGCCTCCAGCCGGTCCAGCCACTGCCGGCGCCAGCCGTCGCCGACGAACAGCGGGTCCGGCGGCCGGGAGGCGAAGGCCAGCATGGTCGCCGCCCAGGCGTGCATGTCCACGGCCAGCACCGAGCCGCCCATGTAGTGGACGTCGTTGTCGAACCGGTCGTCCGTCGAGCAGACGGTGACGACCGCCTTCAGCGCCTCCGGGGCGAGGGCGGCGATCTGGAGGGAGTTGAAGCCGCCCCAGGAGATCCCGAACATCCCCACCGCGCCCGTGCACCACGGCTGCGCCGCCAGCCACTCCACCACCGCGACCCCGTCGGCCAGCTCCCGGGCGTCGTACTCGTCGCCGGGACGGCCGCCGCTGCAGCCGTGGCCGCGCACGTCCACCCGTACGGAGGCGTAGCCGTGGCCCGCGTACCAGGGGTGGCGCTGCCAGTCGCGCGGCGCGGTCCAGTCGGTGAGCCGGTACGGGAGGTACTCCAGCAGTGCCGGAACCGGCTCGTCCGTCACCGGGCGCCAGACGCGCGCGTACAGCTCCACGCCGTCGGCCATCGGGATCCGGACATCCTCGTGGGTGGTCTCGTACGGGAAAGCGGTACGGATGATCATGCGTGAACCACCTCAATGGACCTCAGTGGACGGGGTGCATCGTGCGCCGCAGCCACGGGGCCAGCGCGATCACGGCGAGGCCCACCGCCACCGCCACGGCGCCGTTGAGGCCGAAGTACACGGGGTTCGACACCTGGCCGTAGACCTTGACCACCTGGGCCTGGATGCCGTTGGCGAGCGCGAGGGAGAGGAACCACAGCGCCATCGTCTGGCTGCGATAGGCCCTCGGGGCGAGCTTCGTGGTGGCCGACATGCCCGAGGTCTCCAGCAGGACGTCGCCGAGGCCGAGCAGCAGGTACGAGCCGACGATCCACCAGGCGGCCATCTCGTAGGCGTCCCCCTCGTGCCCCGAGGTCGGGATCACCATCAGCAGGAAGGACAGACCGCCCAGGATCACCCCGATCGCGATCTTGTTCGAGGCGTGCGGCTGGCGGTGGCCCATCCGGGCCCACAGCGCGGCGACGACCGGGGCGAGGGCCACCTCGAAGGCGCCGAGCGCGGAGGCGTACCAGCTCGCCGGGAAGTCGAAGCCCAGGATCGTGGTGCGGGCGTTGGTCGAGGCCAGCAGCATCATCGTCGAGTAGGCCTGGAAGAGGATGAAGTTGAAGGCGACCGAGGCCAGGAAGAGGACCACGTACGGGCGCAGCCGCCCGCGCTCCTCGCTCGTCACCCGCGGGCTGCGGAACATCACCATGAAGTAGACGACGGGCGCGATCACCGAGACGAGGGTGAGCAGGTCCACGAAGCGGTCCATCGTCAGCCAGCCGGCGGCCGCCAGAAGGGTGGCGAGCGCGGCGAAGGCGAGGCAGCCGCCGACGATCCGCCACACGGCCCTGCGCATCGCGTCGGGCGCCAGGGCGTACTCGGCGGAGTGCTTGCGTCCGGCCAGGTGGCGGCGGCCGAGGACGTACTGGACCAGGCCCGCGGTCATGCCGAGGGCGGCGGCGGAGAAGCCCCAGTGCCAGCCCTCGTGCTCGCCGAGCCAGCCGGTGATCAGCGGTCCGGCGAAGGCGCCGATGTTGATGGCCATGTAGTAGAGGGCGAAGCCGGCGTCGCGCCGGTCGTCGTCCGTCCGGTACAGCTTGCCGACCATGGTGGCCACGTTCGGCTTGAGCAGGCCGGTGCCCGCGCTGATCAGGCCGAGGCCGACCCAGGTCATGGCGGCGGTCGGCACGGCCATCGCGTAGTGGCCGCAGGCGATCAGGATGCCGCCCCACAGGACGGCCCGGTACGAACCGAGGATGCGGTCGGCGAGCCATCCGCCGGCGACGGAGACGAGGTAGACCATGGTCCCGTACGCCGCCGAGACCGAGGCCGCGGCGGCCGGGGACATGCCCAGGCCGCCGTCGGCCACCGCGTCCGCGAAGTAGAGGACGAGGATCGCCTGCATGCCGAGGAAGGAGAAGCGCTCCCAGACCTCCAGGCCGGAGAGCGTGGCGAGGCCGCGCGGGTGGCCGAGGAAGGCATGGTCGTCGCGGTGCGGCGGCTGGTCGTCCGCCGGATCCGCGGGCTCGTCCCTGTCGGTCGCAGTTCTGGACAAAACGTATGCTCCGGTTGTTTCGGCTCCTCCAGAACATACCGGTGTGCATCGGACAGTGCTCGGGTGGTGGCCGGGAAGGCGCTCTCGGTGATCGAAAACAGACCCGATACGCTGGCTTGAGTGATGGCAGCGACACATCGACAATCCATGTGATCGTCAGCGTGATCGTCAGCAGACAGGAGTACCCCTCGTGACCGTCGTCGGGCCGTTCGGACTGAGCGTGCGGGACCAGGCTCTTGAGACCGATGTCCAGGCCGGACTGGCCGCCGTCGAGGCGGGTCTGCTGGAGGCCACCAAGAGCGAAGTCCCCTTCATCACCGAGGCCGCACAGCACCTGGTCCGGGCCGGAGGCAAGCGGTTCCGGCCGCTGCTGGTGATGCTCGCGTCCCGGTTCGGGGATCCCTACGCGCCCGGAATCGTTCCGTCCGCCGTGGTGGTCGAGCTCACCCACCTGGCGACCCTCTACCACGACGACGTCATGGACGAGGCGGACGTGCGCCGCGGCGTGGAGAGCGCCAACACCCGCTGGGGCAACTCGGTCGCCGTACTGACCGGTGACTTCCTCTTCGCCCGCGCCTCGCACATCCTGGCCGACCTCGGACCCGAGGCCGTGCGCATCCAGGCCGAGGCCTTCGAGCGGCTGGTGACGGGTCAGATCCTGGAGACGGCCGGTCCGCGCGACGGCCGCGACCCCGTCGCCCACTACCTCGACGTCATCGCCGGCAAGACCGGCTCGCTGATCGCCGTCTCCGGCCGCTTCGGCGCGCTCATGGCCGGCGCCGACGAGTCGGTCGTCGACATCCTCACCCAGTACGGCGAGCGGCTCGGCACCGCCTTCCAGCTCGCCGACGACGTCCTCGACATCGCCTCCGACGCGCACGAGTCCGGCAAGACCCCGGGCACCGACCTGCGCGAGGGCATTCCCACGCTGCCCGTGCTGCGGCTGCGCGAGATGGCCGAGCGCGACGGACGCCCCGAGGACCTGGAGCTCGTACGCCTCCTGGACGGCGACCTGACGGACGACGCCCGCCACGCCGAGGTGCTGACCCGACTGCGGGCGCACCCCGCCCTGGAGCAGGCCCGCCGCGACACCGTCCGGTACGCGGAGGAGGCGCGGGCCACGCTCGCTCCGCTGCCCGAGTGCTTCGCGAAGTCGGCGCTCGAAGAGCTCTGCGACGCCGTGGTGCACCGCGCCGGCTAGCCCCCGGGCACGCGCAGCATCGGAACGGGCCCTTCCGCCCCGGCGACCCCTACGGGTCCGGGCAGGAGGGCCCTTCCCGTGTCATCCCACGGTCGTACGCACAGTTGCGTCCGGGGACTGACGCCCCGGCGCCGGTGATTTGGTCAGATGGAGTCATCAAACCCCACCAGATCGGGTGAGCGCGGCGACACGGCGGTCGCCGCCGTCGACACAAGAGGGCAGGGCACTGACATGGCAGCGAACACGAAGACTTCTCGCAAGGTCGCCCGGTACGCCGTACCGGTGGCGGTGGCGGGTGTGGCCGCGGCGACCGTGGCGATGGTCCCGGCCTTCGCCAACGCCGGCGGGCCCGACCTGCCGAAGGTGACGGCGCAGCAGCTCATCGAGAAGGTCGCCGCCTCCGACGTACAGCAGCTGTCGGGCACGGCCAAGATCAGCACCGACCTGGGTCTCCCGAAGATCGCGAGCGGGCTGCTCGGCGGCGGTGGGGTCGCCGGCGGCTCCGCCAACCCGGAGGACAAGGTCGCGCAGCTGGCCAACGGCACGCACACCTTCCGCGTCGCGGCCGACGGCCCGGACCGCCAGAAGCTCACGTTCCTGGACGGCAAGGACGAGTACAGCCTCATCCACAACGGCGACGACGTGTGGGGCTACGACTCCAAGTCGAACGAGGTCTTCCACGAGAAGAACCCGCAGTCGGGCAAGGACGCCGGCAAGGACGCGGGCAAGGACCACAAGACGGCCGACCGGATGGCCCCCTCCCCCCAGAAGATCGCCGAGGAGCTCCTGAAGGCCGCCGGACCGACCACCGACGTCAGCGTGGGCGACACCGCGCAGGTGGCCGGCCGGGACGCCTACCAGCTGGTGCTCAAGCCCAAGCAGAGCGGCTCCACCGTCGGCTCGGTCCAGATCGCGGTGGACGCCAAGACCGGCGTGCCGCTGCGCGTGCAGCTGCTCTCCTCCCAGGGCGGCAAGCCGATCGTGGACGCCGGCTTCACCAAGGTGGACTTCGCCAAGCCGGCGGCCGACACCTTCGCCTTCACCCCGCCCAAGGGCGCCAAGCTGACCGAGGGCGTGGACGGGGCGGGCAAGGGCGACAAGGGCGAGGGGTTCAAGGCGCTGGAGTCCTTCCCGGGCCTGGACGGCCTGCTGGGCGGCCCGAACGGCCAGGGCGACGTGAAGGTGCTCGGCGAGGGCTGGGCGACGGTCGCTCGGATCGACTCGGGCGCCGGCAAGGGCCTCAAGGATCTGGAGAACGACAAGAACGCCCCGAAGGAGGCCAAGCAGTTCCTCGACTCCCTCGGGGACAAGGTCACCGGGAAGTTCGGTGAGGGCCGCGTCCTGTCGACCCGCCTGGTCAACGCCCTGGTCACCGACGACGGCAAGGTCTACGTCGGCGCGGTCACCAAGGACGCGCTGGTGAAGGCGGCCGACGCCAACAAGTAGTCGATCGAGCGTCACCGCGCACGAGAGCGCCGCGAGGGTGGGCCGGGACTGTGTCCCTGCCCACCCTTGCGGCGTTCCGGCTGCCCGTACAGCACGGCCGCTGTACGGTGTTGGACATGTCGAGACACGTCACCATCCGCCTGGACGAAGAGTTCCACGAACGCCTGAAGGCGCGCGCGGCGGCGCTGGGGACGACGGTCACCGCGCTGATCACCGAGGTCACCGAACGCGAACTCGACGAGGACCGGAAGAAGTTCCTGTCCGGCATAGAGGAGTTCGCCGACCACTGGAGCTACTTCCAGGAGCGGTTCGGGCATTGAAGATCACCATGGAGTGGGCCTGGACCGCTCTGGCCCACCATCTCCCGTCCGATCCCGCGGTGTGGGACCCCTCCGGGGTGGCCGCCGCGGTCGCCCGGCACCAGAACGACCTCGTCCTCGTGCCCGAACAGCCCGCCCCGGACACCGCGTGGCGGGCCGCCGCGTTTCTGCACACCCTCGCGGTGTGCCCGGCGCTGGAATCCCCGATGAACGAGTTCTACGCGGCCGCCGCCACCCGCTCGTACCTGCGCGTGGCCGGTGCCCGGCAGCTGCCCTCGCCGGAGGAGCTCGGCGACCTCGTGGAGGCGGCGAAGCTCGGGCGCGCGGACATCGCGGCCGTCGCCGAGGAGCTGCGCGCCCGGATCCAGGAACCGCTGCCCGCCTCGCTGCAGGGCCGCGCCGAGGACGCGTAGCCGGGGCGGCGACGAGCCCCGGCACGATCGGGTCGGATCGTGCCGGGGCTCTTGGGGCTCAGCGCGTGTGCGGCGGGGCCGGCGGTGCGCCTAGAAGGTGATCTTCCAGCTGTTGACGTAGCCGACGTCCTGCGCGGCCGCGTCCTTGACCCGGAGGTTCCAGACCCCGTTCGCGACCTCGCTGGAGGCGTTGACGGTGTACGACTGCACGAGGTTGTCGGCGCTGCCGCCGGTGCGGTTGTGCAGGTTGTAGACCGTGCCGTCCGGGGCGACCAGGTCGACGATCAGGTCACCGCGGTACGTGTGGACGATGTTCACGTCCACCTTGGTGGTGGCCGGGGCGTTGCCCGTGACGCCCGAGACCGTGATCGGCGAGTTGACCGCGGCGGCGGGGGAGTCGGGGATGTTCACGTCCGTCGTGCTCTCGAAGGACTGGCCCGGCGGGACCGGGGTGGCCGCCCCGAGGTTCCAGATCGCGTACGCGATGGCGTCGGCGTTGCGGTCCAGGGCCGTGTCGTTGATGTTCGACAGGCTGTCGCAGGAGGAGTGGTAGCAGCGGTCGAAGGCCTGACCGGAGGTGCCGCCCCACTTCTGCGCCTGGGCCGCCGTCTTGGTGTAGTCGGCGCCGGAGAACAGGCCGCCGACCGGGATGCCCGCGTTCTTGAACGGCGCGTGGTCGGAGCGGCCGTCGCCCTCGGTCTCGATCTCGGTCGGGATGCCGAGGCCCGCGTAGTAGTTCTTGAAGGTCTGCTCGATGGTCGGGTCGTCGTCGTAGACGAAGTAGCCCGGGTTCGGCGAGCCGATCATGTCGAAGTTCAGGTAGCCGGAGATCTTCGCCTTCTCGGCGGCCGGCAGGTTGTTGACGTAGTACTTCGAGCCGATCAGGCCCAGCTCCTCCGCGCCCCACCAGCCGAAGCGCAGGTGCTTCGTCGGCTGCAGGCCCGCACGGGAGACGGCGAGCGCGGCCTCCAGGACGGCGGCGCTGCCGGAGCCGTTGTCGTTGATGCCGGCGCCCGCGGTCACCGAGTCCAGGTGCGAGCCGGACATCAGCACCGAGTTGGGGTCGCCGCCCGGCCAGTCGGCGATCAGGTTGTAGCCGGTGGCACCGCTGGAGGTGAAGGTCTGCAGCGTCGTCGTGAAGCCGGCCGCGTCGAGCTTGCCCTTCACGTAGTCGATCGAGGCCTTGTAGCCGGCCCTGCCGTGGGCGCGGTTGCCGCCGTTGTTCGCGGCGATCGTGGAGAGCTGCGACAGGTGGGCCTTGACGTTGGCCAGCGGTATGTCGGGCGGGGTCGGCGC
Organism: Streptomyces sp. NPDC048424; assembly: GCF_040651555.1. NCBI lineage: Bacteria > Bacillati > Actinomycetota > Actinomycetes > Kitasatosporales > Streptomycetaceae > Streptomyces > Streptomyces sp. NPDC048424. The sequence continues at coordinate 135,980 of NZ_JBEZKE010000002.1, forward strand.
CGCGGTGACCGCCGTGGGGGCGGCGAGGGCGGCGGGTGCGGTGGAGGCGATCAGGCCCGCGACCGCGAAAGCGGTCACGGCAGCAAGGCGCCGGGAGACGGACAGGCTCATGTGGGGGCTCCGGGATTCCGCGGGGATATGACGGAACGAGCGGGATAGAGCAGGTGAGCGTTAGTGCGTCAGTGCGAGCCTGATGTTCAGCGAGAGTATGACTGTCCGTCAAGACCATAATTCGGTCAGGGCAGTTCGGAAAACGGACGATCCCCGGTACGGGTGACTCGTACCGGGGATCGTGAGGATGGGGCGTTTGCCGGTGCGTACCCGGCGGCGGTCGGTTACGCGGGCTCGCGGGCCGGAGCCGCCACGACGACGGGGGCTGCCGCGAGGGCCGCCCGGGAGCGCCGTGCAGTGCGCAGCGCGTCCCAGGTCAGGAGGGCGAGCGCGGCCCACACCAGCGAGAAGCCGGCCCAGCGCTCGGGCGGCATGGCCTCGTGGAAGTACAGGACGCCCAGCCCGAACTGGAAGACGGGGGCCATGTACTGGAGCAGCCCGAGGGTGGACAGCGGGACGCGGATGGCGGCCGCTCCGAAGAGCACCAGCGGGATCGCGGTGACCAGTCCGGTCGCGGCCAGCAGCAGCGCGTGCCCGACGCCCTGCGCGGCGAAGGTGGACCGGCCCTGCGCGGTCAGCCACAGCAGGTAGCCCAGGGCCGGCAGGAACAGCATGGCCGTCTCGGCGGCCAGCGACTCCAGCCCGCCCATGTTGAGCTTCTTCTTGATCAGGCCGTACGTCGCGAAGGAGCAGGCCAGGACCAGCGAGATCCACGGAGGCCGGCCGTAGCCGATGGCGAGCACGAGGACGGCGACGAAGCTGAGGCCGACCGCCACCCACTGCACGCGGCGCAGCCGCTCGCCCAGGACGAGCACGCCCATCGCGATGCTGACCAGCGGGTTGATGAAGTAGCCGAGGCTCGATTCGACGACGTGGCCGTTGTTGACCGACCAGATGTACAGGCCCCAGTTCACGCTGATCACCGATGCGGCCAGCGCGGTCAGGCCGAGCTTGCGCGGCTGGCGCAGCAGCTCCCGTATCCAGCCCCAGCGGCGCACCGCGAGGAGCGCCAGCCCGACCACGGCCAGGGACCACGTCATGCGGTGGGCGAGGATCTCGACGGCCCCCGCGGGCATCAGGAGCGGCCAGAAGAGGGGGACCAGCCCCCACATCCCGTATGCGCCGAATCCGTAGAGCAAACCCGTGCGCTGCTCGTTCTCCGCCTTCACGGGGCCTCCTGTACGACTTCCAGCCAACTTCACGACCGTAGCGCCGCGCGGCCCGGATGTCATGCCCGTAATCGCGAGATACTCATGACATCTTCAGGGGCTTGCGCGGCCGGGCCTCCCGCGCACCCCCGGAAGCCCCCTCCCTGGCCGCTAACTTTTCGAAAGTGCTTTCCGCGGGATGGTGTGCGCGGCACGGGCGAGGGCGGGCGATTTTTCGGGGCGAACGTGCCGAAGCCCGGATCTTCCGCGAGATCCGGGCTTCGTGCGGCTCCGTACGGCCGGGTCCGTGCCGTGCGGGTCAGCCGACCACGGTCCAGGTGTCGTTGCCGGTCAGCAGCGCGCCGAGGTCGCCCTTGCCGCTGCGGTCGATGGCCGTGTCGAGCTGGTCGGCCATGAGGGTGTCGTAGACGGGCCGTTCGACGCTGCGGAAGACCCCGATGGGGGTGTGGTGCAGGGTGTCGGGGTCGGCCAGGCGGGACAGCGCGAACGCCGTCGTGGGGCTGGTGGTCTTCGCGTCGTGGACCAGGATCCGCGACTCGTTGGCCGGGGTGACGTCGACGACCTCCAGGTCGCCGGTGGCCGGGTTGCGCACGACGCCCTTCGCGCCGTCCGCGCCGAAGCGGATCGGCCGGCCGTCCTCCAGCCGGATCACGGCCTCCAGCGCCTGGTCCCTGTCCTTGAGGACCTCGAAGGCGCCGTCGTTGAAGATGTTGCAGTTCTGGTAGATCTCGACGAGCGCCGTGCCCTGGTGGTCGGCCGCCGCGCGCAGCACCTCGGTGAGGTGCTTGCGGTCGGAGTCGACCGTGCGGGCGACGAAGGAGGCCTCGGCGCCGATCGCCAGCGACACCGGGTTGAACGGCGAGTCCAGCGAGCCCATCGGCGTGGACTTGGTGATCTTGCCGACCTCGGAGGTGGGGGAGTACTGCCCCTTGGTCAGCCCGTAGATCCGATTGTTGAACAGCAGGATCTTGAGGTTGACGTTGCGGCGCAGGGCGTGGATCAGGTGGTTGCCGCCGATGGACAGCGCGTCGCCGTCGCCCGTGACCACCCATACGGACAGGTCGCGTCGGGAGGTGGCGAGGCCGGTGGCGATGGCGGGCGCGCGGCCGTGGATGGAGTGCATCCCGTACGTGTTCATGTAGTACGGGAAGCGGGAGGAGCAGCCGATGCCGGAGACGAAGACGATGTTCTCCTTCGCCAGCCCCAGTTCGGGCATGAAGCCCTGAACGGCGGCGAGCACGGCGTAGTCACCGCAGCCGGGGCACCAGCGGACCTCCTGGTCCGACTTGAAGTCCTTCATCGACTGCTTGGACTCGGCCTTGGGCACCAGCGAGAGCAGTGTGCGGGACCCTTCGGTCACGGTCACCTCAGTCATTGATGGCCTCCTCGAGGACCTTTGCGAGCTGCTCCGCCTTGAACGGCATTCCGTTGACCTGGGTGTACGACTGCGCGTCGACCAGGTATTTCGCCCGGACCAGGGTGGCGAGCTGCCCGAGGTTCATCTCCGGCACCACTACCTTCTCGTAACGCTCCAGGACCTCGCCGAGATTCCTGGGGAAGGGGTTCAGGTGGCGCAGGTGGGCCTGCGCGACGGGGAGTCCGGCGTTCCGCAGCCGGCGCACGGCCGCGGTGATGGGGCCGTACGTGGAACCCCAGCCCAGGACCAGGGTGGTTGCCCCGTCCGGGTCGTCGACGTCCAGGTCCGGTACCCGGATGCCGTCGATCTTCGCCTGACGGGTGCGGACCATGAGGTCGTGGTTGGCGGGGTCGTAGGAGATGTTGCCGGTGCCGTCCTGCTTCTCGATGCCGCCGATGCGGTGTTCGAGGCCGGGCGTGCCGGGAACGGCCCACGGCCGGGCGAGGGTCTCCGGGTCCCGCTTGTACGGCCAGAACACCTCGGTGCCGTCGGCGAGGGTGTGGTTCGCACCCGTGGCGAACTTGACCTTCAGGTCGGGCAGGTCCGTGACCTCCGGGACCCGCCAGGGCTCGGACCCGTTGGCGAGGTAGCCGTCGGAGAGCAGGAAGACCGGAGTGCGGTAGGTGAGCGCGATCCGGGCCGCGTCCAGGGCGGCGTCGAAGCAGTCCGCGGGGGTCCGGGGGGCCACGATCGGGACGGGCGCCTCGCCGTTGCGGCCGAACATGGCCTGCAGGAGGTCCGCCTGCTCCGTCTTCGTCGGCAGACCGGTGGAGGGGCCGCCGCGCTGGATGTCCACGATGAGCAGCGGAAGCTCCAGCGACACCGCGAGACCGATGGTCTCCGACTTGAGCGCCACACCGGGCCCGGAGGTGGTGGTCACCCCGAGCGCCCCGCCGAAGGCCGCCCCGAGCGCCGCGCCGATGCCGGCGATCTCGTCCTCGGCCTGGAAGGTCCGTACGCCGAAGTTCTTGTGCTTCGACAGCTCGTGCAGGATGTCCGAGGCCGGGGTGATCGGGTAGGAGCCCAGGTAGAGGGGCAGATCGGCCTGCTGGGACGCGGCGATCAGCCCGTAGGAGAGGGCCAGGTTCCCGGAGATGTTCCGGTAGGTGCCGGTCGGGAAGGCCCTGGTCGCCGGCGCGACCTCGTAGGAGACCGCGAAGTCCTCCGTCGTCTCCCCGAAGTTCCAGCCGGCCCGGAAGGCGACGATGTTCGCCTCGGCGATCTCCGGCTTCTTCGCGAACTTCTGCCGCAGGAACTTCTCGGTGCCCTCGGTGGGCCGGTGGTACATCCACGACAGCAGGCCCAGCGCGAACATGTTCTTGCTGCGCTCGGCCTCCTTGCGGGAGAGCCCGAAGTCCTTCAGCGCCTCGACCGTCAGCGTGGTCAGCGGCACCGGGTGGAGGTTGTACGCGTCCAGGGAGCCGTCTTCCAGCGGCGAGGTCTCGTAGCCGACCTTGGCCATCGGGCGCTTGGTGAACTCATCCGTGTTGATGATGATCTCCGCGCCGCGCGGCACGTCCGCGATGTTCGCCTTCAGCGCCGCCGGATTCATCGCCACCAGCACGTTCGGGGCGTCGCCCGGCGTGAGGATGTCGTGGTCGGCGAAGTGGAGCTGGAAGGAGGAGACACCCGGGAGGGTCCCGGCGGGGGCGCGGATCTCGGCGGGGAAGTTCGGCAGCGTCGACAGGTCGTTCCCGAACGACGCCGTCTCCGAGGTGAACCGGTCACCGGTGAGCTGCATACCGTCACCGGAGTCACCCGCGAACCGGATGATCACACGATCGAGACGGCGTACTTCCTTGCTGCCCGGGCTCGCCGGGATGCGTTGTCCACCGACAACCGCATCCCCGGCCCCGTCGGCCTGCTCGGCTGGGCTGCTGACCTGGCTGGTCACTGAACTGGACCTCCTTCGAGGCGTGAGCACCCCCAGAACCCACCCTACGTCCGTAGGGATCAGGCTCCCCGGAGGCGACCACATTCTGGACCGTAGGGCCGCCCCTTGAGACGGCCCGACCGGTATGCCGTATCTGACAGAGTGTCAGTCGATCAAGATTTCAGATAGGTGAGAACGGCCAGTACACGCCGGTGATCCCCGTCACTCGGCGAGAGGCCCAGCTTCATGAAGATGTTGCTGACGTGCTTTTCCACCGCTCCGTCGCTCACGACCAGTTGTTTCGCCACGGCGGAATTGGTGCGTCCCTCGGCCATCAGCCCGAGCACCTCGCGCTCGCGCGGGGTCAGACCCGCCAGGACGTCCTGCTTGCGGCTGCGGCCGAGCAGCTGGGCGACGACCTCGGGGTCCAGGGCCGTACCGCCCCGGGCCACGCGGACCACCGCGTCCAGGAACTCCCGTACCTCGGCCACCCGGTCCTTGAGCAGGTACCCCACCCCGGTGCTCGACCCTGCCAGGAGTTCGGTGGCGTACTGCTCCTCCACGTACTGCGACAACACGAGCACGCCTATCCCGGGATAGTCCCGGCGCAGCCGTACGGCCGCCCGTACGCCCTCGTCGGTGTGCGTCGGCGGCATCCGTACGTCGGCCACCACCACATCCGGCAGCGCGTCCTCGGCCGCCAGCTCCGCGATCGTCTTGAGCAGGGCCTCAGCGTCCCCGACGCCCGCCACGACGTCATGCCCCCGGTCGGTCAGCAGCCGGGTCAGGCCCTCACGCAGCAGCACTGAATCCTCGGCGATGACCACCCGCACCCTGTCTTCCACGACTCAGCAGCTCCCGCGTCCACTCGTTCCCGCACTACACGACTCAGCCAAGCATCCCAGCCTTAAGTCCTGGTGAAGGCAGAGCCGGAACAACACGTGGGCGTCCGGCGGCAGTTTTCCCGAACCGGAAGGTCACATGCCGGGGCGCTCGAAGCCTCAGCCGCGCCAAATCCAGCCCCGCCGGCGTTTGAGGCGCGGGGTCTGGGGCGGCGCCCCAGGAAGCGCACCCGCACCCGACACACGAACGGGACCCCCGCCCACCCCGGACGGGAGTCCCACTCACCAGCAGCAAAGAAAAGGGGGCCCGGGGGCTACCCCCGCTCACGCCACGGCAGCTCCGCCGTGACAGTGGTCCCGACACCGTCGGGGGAGTCCACCACCAGCACCCCATCCACCGCATCCAGCCGCCCCGTCAACCCCGCCAACCCGCTCCCCCCGCCGGAGGCCCCCGCTCCGCCCCGCCCGTCATCCGCGACCTGGATCAGCAGCCGCTCCCCGGACTTCCACACGTCCACCGAGGCCGACCGGGCCCCCGCGTGCTTGCTGATGTTCTGCAGCAGCTCCGAGACCGTGAAGTACGCGATCCCCTCGATCGCCGCCACCGGCCGGGCCGGGAGATCCACGGCCACCCGCACCGGCACCGCACACCGCGCGGCCACCGACGACAGCGCCGCGTCCAGCCCCCGGTCCGTCAGCACGGCCGGATGGATCCCCCGCGCGAGGTCCCGCAGCTCCTGCAAGGCGATCTTCACCTCGCCGTGCGCCTCGTCCACCATGCGCGCCGCGGCCTGCGGATCCTCGGTGAGCTTCTCCTTCGCCAGCCCCAGGTCCATCGCGAGCGACACCAGCCGGGCCTGCGCCCCGTCGTGCAGGTCGCGCTCGATGCGCCGCAGGTCAGCGGCCGCGGTGTCCACCACCACGCCCCGGTCCGACTCCAGCTCGGTGACGCGGCTCGCCAGACGGGAGCGCCCGAGCAGCCCGCCGACCATGACCCGGTCGACGGTGGTCAGGGCCCGGATCACCCAGGGGGTGGCGAGGGTGAGAGCCAGCCCGGCGAGGCAGGCGACGGCGATCTCGAGGGGCGAATCGAGGGAGGAGGAGTAGTCACCGTTCTGGAAGATCAGCAACCCGGGCTGGTCGGTGTAGGTCGGGATGACCCAGAACCAGAGCGGGTACAGCAGGAGCGCCCAACCCGACGCCCAGAACGTCAGTGCCAGGCAGAACCCGAACACCGCCCACGGGAAGTGGATCACGGAGTACAGCACGTGCCGCCAGGCGCTCCCGCTCTTGAGCAGCGCACCCATCGCGGCGAGCGGCCCGGCCTTCTTGGCCCGGATCGGCGCGGGGTCGGCGATGTCCGCCCCGAGCAGTACGCGCACCCGGGCCCGCTCCACCGCCCCGAACCCGCGGCACATCGCGAGCACGCCGGCGAGGACGGGCACGCCGAGGAAGGTGACGAGCAACCCGGCGCCGAGGCTCACGCCGGTGATGGCGAGCGAGAAGTACAGCGTGCTCAGCGGCAGCCCGATCAGCAGGTACCCGAATTCCCGCCAGGTCCGCCCCTCGACCGGAGCCCGCAGCACCGCGCCGACACCACCGCCCGTGCCCTTGCCGTTGTCCATGATCCCGACCCGCCCTTCCGCTCCTCGGCTACACCCCCACCCTGCCGCCCCACCCCACCCCCGAACCATGCAGCGAGTCGGCCTCTCGACCGGGGGGTTAACCCCACCGCCCCATTCCAGCCCGGCGGCGTTCGCAGCCTCGGCCGCTTCCAACCCAGCCCCTCCGGTGTTTGAGGAGCGGGGTGCGGGGCGGAGCCCCGGTCTTTCGGCGAAGTCCGAGGCGACGCCCACGAAGCTTGAGCCGCGCCAAATCCAGCCCCGCCGGCGTTTGAGGCGCGGGGTCCGGGGCGGCGCCCCAGGAAGCGCACGCGCACCCGCACCCGACACACAAACGGGACCCCCGCCCACCCGGGCGGGAGTCCCACTCACCAGCAACAACAAAAGGGGGCCCGGGGGGGCTACCCCCGATCACGCCACGGCAGCTCCGCCGTCACCGTCGTCCCGACACCCGCCGGCGAGTCCACCACCAGCACCCCATCCACCGCCCCCAACCGCTCCGCCAACCCGGCCAACCCGCTCCCCCCGCCGGAGGCATCCGCTCCGCCCCGACCGTCGTCCGACACCCGTATCAGCAGCCGCGCCCCCGCCCGCCACACCTCCACGCTCGCGCCCCGCGCCCCCGGCCCCGCGTGCTTGCTCACGTTCTGCAGCAGCTCGGACACCACGAAGTACGCGATCCCCTCGATCGCCTCCGCCGGCCGCGCCCCCGGCAGGTCCACCGCCACCTTCACCGGCACCACGCACCGCGAAGCCACCGACGACAGCGCCGCGTCCAGCCCCCGGTCCGTCAGCACGGCCGGATGGATCCCGCGCGCGAGGTCCCGCAGCTCCTGGAGCGCCAGCTTCACCTCCCCGTGGGCCTCGTCGACCATCGCGGCCGCGCCCTCCGGGTCCTCCAGCAGCTTCTCCTTCGCCAAGCCCAGCCCCATCGCCAGCGCCACCAGCCGTGCCTGCGCCCCGTCGTGCAGGTCCCGCTCGATGCGCCGCAGGTCAGCGGCCGCGGTGTCCACCACCACGCCGCGGTCGGATTCCAGCTCCGCGATCCGCCGCTCCAGGTCGTCGGAGGGCGACAGCAGCCCCCGTACCATCGCCCGGTCCGCGTTCGCCATCAGCCGCGCCAGGTACGGCAGCACCGGCCACAGCACGAACAGGCCGGTCAGGGCTACCGTGAAGGTGAGCACCCCCCAGGGCAGCCGGATCAGCTGGTACAGCACGGTCCGCCAGCCCACCGGGTCCTTGATGCTCGTCCACAACCAGGGGAAGAATCCGCCGGACCGCTTCGGACCGGGGATCGGGGTCGGCTCGTCCACCCGTACGCCGAGCAGCACGCGGGCGCGTGCCCGGTCCAGCCGTCCCATTTGCCGAGACAGATAGAGACCACATGCGAGCAGGGGAATTCCGATCGCGGTCACGGAAAGACCGCCCGTGACGGAAACCATGACAACCGCGTAAACGAATCCGACGATCGCCAACGGCAGATTGGTCAGCAGATAGGCGAGTTCCTTCCACGTCACGGCGCTGAAGGCGGCGCGTACGGGAGGAGGCCGATCGTTGTCGGGGATGGCGTGGCTCGTGGTCATGGGCCACAGCCTGTCAAGAGCGACCCGCTGATGCCATGGGGTGTCCGGGGTGCTGTGAACGGGGGATAACCCCACCCCGTGTGAGGCAGGCCCTAGACTCCCGTCCGTACCAGATCGTCGACAGTGACCGAGGAGCGAGGAACGGACGTGCCCGAACCAACGGTATCGACCGTAACCGTGCTCGCGGCGGACTACTTCCGGAGTTATTCGGTCGTCGGTCTGCTGGCCGCCCTCGGTGTGCTCTTCGTGGCCGTGGCCTTCGGCGCCGGCCGCCTGCTGCGGCCCGTGGTCCCGACCCACGAGAAGCTGCTGACGTACGAGTGCGGCGTGGACCCGGTCGGCGAGGGCTGGGCGCACACCCAGGTCCGCTACTACGTCTACGCGTTCCTCTACGTCATCTTCGCCGTCGACTCGATCTTCCTGTTCCCGTGGGCGACGGTGTTCGCCGCCGCCGGTTACGGCGCCACGACGCTGGTGGAGATGTTCATCTTCCTGGGCTTCCTGGCCGTCGGCCTGCTCTATGCGTACAAGAAGGGCGTCCTCGAATGGACGTGACACCTCAGCCGGAGCTGCTCCCGGAGCCCAAGCGCCTGGGAGTCCTCTCCCGCCTCGCCCCGGAACCCATGAAGGTGGTCCTGAACTGGGGCCGCCGGTACAGCCTGTGGGTCTTCAACTTCGGTCTGGCCTGCTGCGCGATCGAGTTCATCGCCGCGTCCATGGCCCGGCACGACTTCATCCGCCTCGGTGTGATCCCCTTCGCGCCCGGGCCGCGCCAGGCCGACCTCATGATCGTCTCGGGCACGGTCACGGACAAGATGGCCCCGGCCGTGAAGCGGCTCTACGAGCAGATGCCGGAGCCGAAGTACGTCATCTCCTTCGGAGCCTGCTCCAACTGCGGCGGCCCGTACTGGGACTCGTACTCGGTGACGAAGGGCGTCGACCAGATCATCCCCGTCGACGTCTACGTCCCGGGCTGCCCGCCGCGCCCGGAGGCGCTCCTCCAGGGCATCCTCAAGCTCCAGGAGAAGATCGCCCGCGAGTCGCTGGCCGACCGCTACGCGGCCGGGCCGTCCGTCTCCCAGCTCACGAGCGGCCTGGTCACGGCCCCGCCGGCCCCCGGGAGCGGTACGTGAACCTCTACGACTCCCTCCCCGACGCGGCGCCGACGGTCTTCGGAGCCGAGGCCGTCGCCGAGTTCTCGTACGACGTCCTCACCGTGGACGTGCCCGTCGGCAGCTGGATCGCCGCCCTCGAAATCGCCCGGGACAAGCTGGGCTGCACCTACTTCGACTGGCTGAGCGCGGTCGACGAGCCCGGCACCGGCTTCCGGATCTGCGCGCACGTCGCCTCGCTGGAGAACCACCGCGTACGCCGCCTGCTGCTGCGCACGACCGTCCCGCACAGCGCCCCCTCCCTGCCGTCGGCGATCGCCGTCTACGCCGGAGCGGAATGGCACGAGCGCGAGACGTACGAGATGTTCGGGGTCGTCTTCACCGACCACCCGCACCTCGTCCACCTCCTCCTTCCGGAGAACTTCGAAGGGCACCCGCTGCGCAAGGACTTCGTCCTGGCCGCGCGCGTCGCCAAGGCCTGGCCCGGCGCCAAGGAACCGGGCGAGGCCCACGACCCGGACGCGCCCAAGCGCCGTCAGATGCTCCCGCCGGGCGTCCCGGACCCCAACGACTGGGGCCCGATGAAGGGCCAGCTCCCGCCGGCCCCCGCCCGCCCGGCCCGCACCGCGCGCGCCGCCGGCACCCCGCGCGAGGGCGCCCCGGTCCGCCGCACCCGCTCGGTCGCCGAAGGCTCGGCCACCCAGCCCCCGACAGCCGAGGCCCGCCCGCCCCGCCGCACCCGCCCGGTCGCCGAAGGCCCGGCCGGCCAGGCGCCCGCGGAGCCGGCGGAGCCCCCGACGACCGAAGCCCGCCCACCCCGCCGCACCCGCGCGGCATCGGAAGGCTCAGCCAGCCAGGCCTCCCCGGCAACCCCGTCGAGCGAGGCCGCTCCGGCGACCCCGGACACCGAAGCTCCCGTCCGTCCGCCGCGCCGTACCCGGAGCGCGAGCGACGGTTCCGCGAGCCAGGCCCCGACCGCCCCGGAGCCGGGGGAGACCCCGGCGTCCGAAGCCCCCGAGGCCCGCCCGGCGACGGAGGGCTCCGCGAGCCAGACCCCGGCCCTGCCGCAGCCCGCACCCGCGCCCCGCAGGGTCGCGCCCCGCAGCTCGGACGCCCCCTGGCACGACCCGAAGCCCGCCTTCGAGGAGCCGGCACCCCCGACGAAGCCAAAGCCGACCGCGCCGGAGGCAACCGGCCCGCAAGCCACGGCCCGCCGGCCCGAAACCCCGCCGCCCCCGCCGGAGGCAGACGCGGACACGGCGAAGCCGCAGGCCGAGACCCCGCCGCCCCCGCCGGAGGCGGCCCGGCCTGAGGCAGACGCCACCCGGACCCACCCCACCACCGACAACGGAGGCGACGCGTGAACGACGTCCTCGACGTCGCCCTGCGGCTGATCGTCGTCTTCGCCGTCTTCCTCGTGCTCCCGCTCGTCGTCGGGCAGACCGAGCACAAGGTGATGGCCCACATGCAGGGCCGCCTCGGCCCCATGTACGCCGGCGGCTTCCACGGCTGGGCCCAGCTCGTCGCCGACGGCGTGAAGTTCGCGCAGAAGGAAGACATCGTCCCGGCCAACGCCGACCGGCGGATCTTCCAGCTGGCCCCCGCCGTCGCCCTGCTGCCGTACCTCCTCGTCCTCCTCGCCATCCCCATCGGCCCGGGCGAGGGCGCGGTGGGCCAGGTCATCGACGCGGGCCTGTTCTTCGTGCTCGCCGTCATGGGCGTCGGAGTCCTCGGCTCCCTCATGGCCGGCTGGGCCTCCGCGAACAAGTTCTCCCTGCTCGGCGGCCTGCGCACCGCCGCCCAGCTGCTCGCCTACGAGCTCCCCATGCTGCTCGCCGCCGCCTCCGTCGCGATGGCCGCCGGGACGGTCTCCCTCCCCGGCATCGTGGAGAGCTTCCAGTGGTGGTGGCTGCCCTGGCAGATCGTCGGCGCGCTCGTCTTCTTCACCGCCGGCCTCGCCGAACTGCAGCGGCCCCCCTTCGACATGCCCGTCGCCGACTCCGAGATCATCTTCGGCGCGTACACCGAGTACACCGGCCTCCGCTTCGCGCTGTTCCTCCTCGCCGAGTACGCAGGCATCGTCGTCCTCTGCGCCCTCACCACCGTCCTCTTCCTCGGCGGCTGGCAGGGCCCCTTCGGCACCGACGGCCTCGGCTGGGTCTGGACCCTGCTCAAGACCGGGATCCTCGCCTTCGTCGTGATCTGGCTCCGCGTGAGCTACCCGCGCCTGCGCGAGGACCAGCTCCAGAAGCTCGCCTGGACCGTACTCATCCCGCTCGCGCTCGCCCAGATCGCGCTCACCGGCATCGTGAAGGTGGCGATGAACTGATGCCCATCCCCGGATCCGGCCTCGCCAAGGGCCTGGCCGTCACGCTGCGCACGATGACGAAGCGCTCGCACACGGCCCAGTACCCCGAGGTCCAGCCCGAACTCCCGCCCCGCTCCCGCGGGGTCATCGGCCTGTTCGAGGAGAACTGCACGGTGTGCATGCTGTGCGCCCGTGAGTGCCCCGACTGGTGCATCTACATCGACTCGCACAAGGAGACGGTCCCCGCCTCCACCCCCGGTGGCCGCGAGCGCAGCCGCAACGTCCTCGACCGCTTCGCCATCGACTTCTCCCTCTGCATGTACTGCGGCATCTGCATCGAGGTGTGCCCCTTCGACGCCCTCTTCTGGTCGCCGGAGTTCGAGTACGCGGAGACCGACATCCACGAGCTGACCCACGAGCGCGACAAGCTCCGCGAGTGGATGTGGACCGTCCCGGCCCCGCCCGCGCTGGACCCGGCCGCCGAGGAGCCCAAGGAGATCGCCGCCGCCCGCAAGGCAGTGGAGAAGGCCGAAGCCGCAGCCGCGGCGGCCGCCGCCGCCGAAGTCGCCGCCCGGGCGGCCGAGAGCGAACCCCCGACCACCCCGACCCCGGAGGGAGACGCGTGACCCCCGCCGCCACCCTGGCCGCAGCCCAGGCCGCCACCACCGGGCCCGGTTTCCTCTCCCCGACCGGCGTCGAGATCGCCTTCGTGCTCGTCGGACTCGCCACCCTCGGCGCGGCCCTCGTCACGGTCACCACCAAGCAGCTGGTGCACGCCGCCCTGTGGCTGGTCGTCGCGCTCGGCGGCATCGCCGTCGAGTACCTGCTGCTGACCGCCGAGTTCATCGCCTGGGTCCAGGTCCTCATCTACCTCGGATCCGTCGTCGTCCTCCTCCTCTTCGGGCTGATGCTCACCAAGGCGCCCATCGGCCGCTCCCCGGACGCCGATTCCGGCAACCGCTGGATCGCCCTCGGTGTCGCCGCCGTCGCCGGCGTGGCACTGGTCTGGGTCGTCGTCGACGCCTTCCGCACGACCTGGATCGACCTTGACGGGCCGGTCCAGGGCTCGACGAAGGTCTCCGGCGAGATCCTCTTCCAGCACTGGGTGCTGCCCTTCGAGGCGCTCTCCGTCCTCCTCCTCGCGGCCCTGATCGGCGCCATCGTGCTGTCCCGCAGGACCGACCCCGCCGACGACGCCAGCGACAAGGGGCAGCGCTGATGCACCTCGCCTACCCCGCCGTACTCGCGGCGCTCCTCTTCTGCACGGGCCTGTACGGCGTACTCGCACGCCGCAACGCCATCCTGGTCCTGATGTCCGTCGAGCTGATGCTCAACGCCGTCAACCTCAACCTGGTGGCCTTCGACGTCTGGCTCCGCGACGCCCTCCACGCCGGCCAGGCCCTGACCCTCTTCACCATCGCCATCGCCGCCGCCGAGATCGGCATCGGCCTCGCGATCGTGCTGATGGTCTACCGCAACCGCGGCACCTCGGACGTCGACCGGCTGCGCGACACCGCCGAAGGCCACGAGCCCGCCCAGAACTCCCCGAACACCCAGAGCGAGGTCACCGCGTGAGCACCACGACCCTCGCCGTCCTCGTCCCGCTGCTCCCCTTCCTGGGCGCGGTGGCGGGACTGCTCTTCGGCCGCACCGCCCCCGGGTTCGTCAGGCCGCTCGCGATCCTGCCGACGCTCGGCGCCGCCGTACTGGCCGTGATCGTCGCCGTCCGCCAGGGCGGCGGCCCGGCGATCAGCACGGCGACCGAGCTGACCCCGACCGGCTCGGTGCCGATCGACCTCTCGCTCTACCTGGACGGCTTCGCCGTTCTGGTCGCCGTCCTGGTCGGGCTCGTCGCCACCTGCGTACAGCTCTACTCGACGGCGTACCTCCGTGAGGACCCGCGCTACCCGTCGTATGCCGCTCTCGTCTCACTGTTCACCTCCGCGATGCTGCTCGTCGTCTACTCCGGCGACCTGATGGTGCTGCTGGTCGGCTGGGAGGTCATGGGCATCTGCTCGTACTTCCTGGTGGGCCACTACTGGGAGACCGAGGCCGCCCGCTCCGCCTCCCTGAAGGCCTTCCTCGTCACCAAGCTCGGTGACGTCCCCTTCCTGATCGGCCTGTTCGCGCTCGCCGCCGACTCCGGCTCCTTCCAGATCACGAAGATCCTGGGCACCGTCGCCGCCGGCGGCCTCGACCACCCGACGCTGATCGCGCTGCTCCTGCTCGCCGGAGTCGCGGGCAAGTCCGCGCAGTTCCCGCTGCACACCTGGCTCCCCGACGCCATGGCGGGCCCCACCCCGGTCTCCGCGCTGATCCACGCCGCGACGATGGTCGCCGCCGGTGTCTACTTCATCGCCCGCCTCCTCCCCGTCTTCGCGGCCTCCCGCGCCGCACTGGTGGTCATGGCCGTCATGGCGGCCGTCACGATGGTCGGCTCCGCCCTCGCCGCCCTCGCCCAGGACGACATCAAGCGGGTGCTCGCCTACTCCACGATCGGCCAGCTCGGCTACATGACCGGCGCCCTGGCCGTCGGCGACCGTGGCGCCGCCGTCTTCCACCTCCTGTCCCACGGTGTCTTCAAGGCGCTCCTCTTCCTCGGTGCGGGCGTGATCATCCACGCCGCCGGTACGAACTCCCTGGCCGCCATGTCCCGGATGGACGGCCTGACCAAGCGCATCCCCGACGCCTTCTGGACGATGACGATCGCGCTGCTCGCGCTCGCCGCGATCCCGCCCTTCGCCGGCTTCTTCTCCAAGGAAGCCGTCCTCGTCGCCGCCGAGCAGACCGCCACCGGCCACTCGGACTTCGCCCCCACCAGCGCCGGCTGGCTGGTGCTCGTCGCCGGCGTGCTGACCGCCCTGCTCACCGCCGCCTACGCCACCCGGCTGTGGCTGATGGCCTTCCGCGGCCGGGGCGCGGCCGCCCCCGACCACGGCAAGGAACCCGTCGCCATGACCGGCGTGCTGTGGCTGCTCGCGATCCCGTCGGTGGGCTTCGGCCTCGCGGCGAGCCCCATCGCCGACTGGTTCGACGGCGGAGAGCTCACCCCGACCCTGGTCACCTCGGTCCTCGGCACGGGCGCCGCGGTCATCGGCGTGATGCTCACCTACGCCCTCTGGCAGCGCGCCGAGGCCCGCACGGCCACGACCCCCGCCACGGCCGCCGCCGTCCCCGGAGGCGTCCCCGGCACCGGAGCGGGCGCCCCGCAGCCCGCCGCCGTGGCCGCCGCCGCATCCGCGGCCACCGCCGCCGCCGAGTCCGCGGCCGAGACCCCCGAGGTCGCCGAGGTGACCCACGACCACCCCGCCGTCCCGGCCGGGCCCGCCCCCGACCCCGGACGAGCGCTCCTCGGCCCGCTGCACCGCCACGCCGCCGACGGCTTCCACCTCGACGCCGTCTACGACAGGCTCTTCGTCCGCCCCGTCCGGGCGGCGGCAAGCCTCGTCCGCTTCCTCGACCGCGAGGTCGTGGACACGTACGTCCGCGGCGCGGGCGCCGGCCCCCGGCTGCTCGGCAGCCTCGTACGCCGCGCCCAGACCGGCAACGTGCAGAGCTACCTGAGCGCCCTGCTCGCCGGCGCCGTGGTCCTGGCGATCGCCACCGCCGTCCTCGCCAACGTCAACGCCGGATCGTGAGCCGTGAGTCAGCCGTGATTGATATCAGCCCGTCCGTGATGCAGTTCCTTCTGGCGTTCATCGTGGCCGCACCGCTCCTCGGCGCTCTCGCCGCGCTCCTGCCGGCCCCGCCCGGCCTCAAGGGCCGCAGCCCCGAACAGGCCGTGCTCCGCCACGGGGTGACCGTGACCGGCGTGATCCTCGCCGCGGCGATCGCCCTCACCCTGGGCTTCGACCACGACGCCCCGTCCCGCTTCCAGGCGACGACGGACATCAGCTGGATCCCGGCGCTGGACGTCCGGATCCACCTCGGTGTCGACGGCATTTCGCTCCCCCTCCTCCTGATGACCGCGCTGCTGTTCTTCCTCTGCGCGCTCTACAGCTACTTCAAGCTCCCCGCGGGCCCCTCCCCGAAGGCCTTCGTCGCGCTGCTCCTCGTCCTCGAGTCCGGCACCCTCGCGACCTTCGCCGTCCTCGACCTGCTGCTCTTCTTCCTCGCCTTCGAGATGGTCCTCATCCCGATGTACTTCCTCATCGCCCGCTGGGGCGGTGCTCAGCGGCAGGCCGCCGCCTGGAAGTTCATCCTCTACACCCTCCTCGGCTCCGTGGTCATGCTGCTCGGTCTGCTGCTGATCGGTGTGACGAGCGGCACATTCGACATGGTGGCACTCGCCACTGACAACGGCCGCGAACTGACCCACACCACCCAGCTGCTGGCCGTCCTCGCCATCGGCATCGGCCTCGCCGTGAAGACCCCGATGTGGCCGCTGCACAGCTGGCTCCCGGACGCGCACACGGCCGCCCCCACCGTCGGATCCGTCCTGCTGGCCGGCGTCCTGCTCAAGATGGGCACGTACGGGTTCGTCCGCATCCTGCTGCCCATCACCCCCGACGGCATGGCCACCTTCGCCCCCTACCTGGGCGCCTTCGCCGCCGTCGGCATCGTCTACGGATCGCTCGCCTGCCTCGCGCTGGCCCGCAAGGGCAACAAGGGCGACCTCAAGCGCCTCATCGCGTACTCCTCCGTCGGCCACATGGGCTTCGTCCTCCTCGGGATCGCGTCCATGACCCCCACCGGAGTCAACGGCGCCCTCTTCGCCAACATCGCCCACGGCCTGATCACCGGCCTCCTCTTCTTCCTGGTCGGCGCCCTCAAGGACCGCTACGGCACCGCGGACCTGGACACCCTCGCCGGGGCCACCGGCGCCGCCCTCTACGGCCGCGCCCCCCGCATGGGCGCCTTCCTCGCCTTCGCCGCCGTCGCCTCCCTCGGCCTGCCCGGCCTGGCCGGCTTCTGGGGCGAGATGCTGGCCCTCTTCGGCGCCTTCGACCCCGCAGAGGGCCTCTCCCGCCGCGCCTTCCTCACCTACGTGGCCATCGGGGCGTTCGGCACCCTGCTCACCGCCGCCTACCTGCTGATCGTCGTACGACGCGTCTGCATGGGAGACCCCAAGGCCGGCCCCGAGCTCGCCGTCGCGGACATCCAGCACTACGAGTTCGCCGCCTGGACCCCCCTCGTCGCCCTCACCGTCCTCGCCGGCCTGTGGCCCGCGGTCCTCCTCGGCCTCACCGACCCGGCCGTCCAGAAGCTCCTCGCAGGAGGCAACTCATGACGGCCCTGACGGTCCTCGCCGCCGAGCCCCCCAGCCTGGTCCAGTCCGTCGACTGGCTCGCCATCGCGCCCGTGGTGATCACGGCCGCCGTCGGCCTGCTCGTCCTCGTCGCCGACCTCTTCGTGCCCGAGCACCGCAAGCCGGTCCTCGGCTGGATCTCGGTCGCCGGCCTGGCCGCCGCGACCGCCACCCTGCTGCCGCTGCGCGCCGGCGACCGCACCACCTTCTGCCTCACCGGCGACCCGGCGGCCTGCAGCTACGTCGCCGACCACTTCGCGCTGGTCATCCAGTTCCTGGTGCTGGGCGGAGCCCTCCTCACCGCGCTGCTGTCGGTCACCGCCGTCCGCGACCTCCGCATGCCCGCCGGCGAGTACTGGTTCCTGCTGCTCTCCTCCGCCGCCGGCGCGGCCCTGCTGCCCGCCTCCCGCGACCTCGCCACCCTGATCGTCGCCCTGGAAGTCGCCTCGCTGCCCGCCTTCGCCCTCGTCGGCATGCGCCGCGGCGACAGGCTCTCCTCCGAGGCCGCCCTCAAGTTCTTCCTCTCCTCCGTCACCGCCACCGCCGTGTCGCTGATGGGCGTCAGCTTCGTCTACGCCGCCACCGGCTCCCTGCACCTCACCCAGGTCGCCGACCGCCTCGAAGACGTCCCCGGGCAGCTCGACACCCTCGCCATGGCCGGCGTCGCGCTCACCCTCGTCGGCTTCGCCTTCAAGACCGCCGCCGTCCCCTTCCACTTCTGGGTCCCCGACACCTACGTCGGCGCCCCCCTGCCCATCGCCGGATACCTCTCGGTGATCGGGAAGGCCGTCGGCTTCACCGGCCTCATCCTCGTCACCGTGATCGCCTTCCCGGCGTACTCCGACATCTGGGGCCCGGCCCTCGCCGTCCTCGCCGCGCTCACCATGACCGTGGGCAACGCCGGCGCGCTGCGCCAGTCCGCCGACCGCCCGAACAGCGCCGTACGGCTGCTCGCCTGGTCCTCGGTCGGCCAGGCCGGCTACCTGCTGGTCCCGATCGCCGCGGCCGCGTACTCCGGCCGCGACCAGATCGGCTCCACCGTCGCCTACGCCCTCATGTACGCCGCCGTGAACCTCGGCGCCTTCGCCGTGGCCGCCCTCGTCGCCCGTACGAAGCCGCTCCACCGGATCAGCGACTACCGGGGCCTGTACGCCGAGCGCCCGCTGGCCGCCCTCTCGCTGGCCTTCTTCCTGCTCTGCCTGGCGGGCCTGCCGCCGGGCATCATCGGGCTCTTCGCCAAGGTCACCGTCTTCCGGTCCGCGGTCGACGCGGGCCTGGGCTGGCTCGCCGTGGTCATGGCGGTCAACGTCGTCATCGCCCTCTACTACTACCTGCGGTGGACCGCGCTGCTCTTCCGCGGGCCGGAGGGCGCCGAGGCCGCCGAGGGCGCGCGGACCCGTACGAAGGCCCCCTGGCCGGTGACGGCGGCCATCGTCGTCACCGCGATCACCGCGATCGTCCTCTCGGGCGCCC
This sequence comes from Streptomyces sp. NPDC048424, assembly GCF_040651555.1. NCBI lineage: Bacteria > Bacillati > Actinomycetota > Actinomycetes > Kitasatosporales > Streptomycetaceae > Streptomyces > Streptomyces sp. NPDC048424. The sequence continues at coordinate 154,738 of NZ_JBEZKE010000002.1, forward strand.
CGCAGCTGGTCCTGCGCGTCGCGTCGGGCAGCCTCTTCGCCCAGTAATCCGTAGGCCGCCGGACCCGTACTCACCCGTACGGAGCAAGGCCCGCCGCGGTCCCGCCGCCCCTCGGGAAGGGGCGGCGGCGGGCGGCCGCCCCCGTGCGCCCTGGGAACCAGACGCCCTCACCTCGCGTTGACCAGGAAGGGAGGGTCCACTGGACCGTAGACCCTCAGACCCATGACGGGGCTCCCCCTGCCGCACCACTTGGAGGGCGTACCGTGCACCGCCGGCACAACGGGCTCAAGACCGCCGTACTCCTCGGCGGGCTGTCCGCACTCATCATCCTCATCGGAAGCTTCTTCGGACGGACCGGCTTGATCGTCGCCGTCGTCATCGCCCTGGGGACGAACGCCTACGCGTACTGGAACAGCGACAAGCTGGCTCTACGCGCGATGCGCGCCCGCCCCGTCAGCGAGTTCGAGGCCCCCCAGCTCTACCGCATGGTGCGCGAGCTCTCCACGTCCGCGCGCCAGCCCATGCCACGCCTCTACATCTCACCCACCGAGGCCCCGAACGCCTTCGCCACCGGACGCAACCCGCGCAACGCCGCGGTCTGCTGCACCGAGGGCATCCTGCGCATCCTCGACGAACGCGAGCTGCGCGGGGTCATCGGCCACGAGCTCAGCCACGTCTACAACCGCGACATCCTGATCTCGTCGGTCGCCGGCGCCCTCGCCTCGGTGATCATGTTCCTGGTGAACTTCGCCTGGCTGATCCCCATCGGCCGGTCCAACGACGACGAGGGCCCCGGACTCCTCGGCATGCTGCTGATCATGATCCTGGGACCGCTGGCCGCCTCGGTGATCCAGCTGGCCATCAGCCGCTCGCGCGAGTACGAGGCCGACGCCTCCGGCGCCCAGCTCACAGGGGACCCGCTCGCCCTGGCCAGCGCCCTGCGCAAGCTGGACGCGGGCACCAAGCAGCTCCCGCTGCCGGCGGAGCCCCGGCTGGAGACGGCGAGCCACATGATGATCGCCAACCCGTTCCGTCCAGGTGAGGGCCTTTCTAAGATGTTCTCCACACACCCTCCGATGGCCGAGCGCATCGCCCGGCTCGAACAGATGGCAGGCCGCCGCCAATGAAGACAATCCTGAACGTCATCTGGCTCATCCTGAGCGGCATCTGGCTGTTCCTGGGGTACCTCCTCGCGGGCGTGCTGCTCTGCATCACCATCATCGGCATCCCCTTCGGCATCGCCGCCTTCCGCATCGCCGTCTACGCCCTCTGGCCCTTCGGCTACACCACCGTCGAGCGCCACGACGCCGGCGCCGGATCCTGCATAGGCAACGTCCTGTGGCTGATCCTGGCGGGCTGGTGGCTGGCCCTGGGCCACATCGTCACGGGCATCGCCCTCTGCATCACGCTCATCGGCATCCCCTTCGGCATCGCCAACTTCAAGATGGTCCCGCTCTCGCTGTTCCCCCTGGGCCGCGAAATCGTCCCGACGGACGCCCCGTTCGCCTCCCGCTGACCGGGTTATCCACAGGCCGGGCGGGCTGTCGGTGGGGTGCGTCACCATGAACGCATGAACGAGACCGAGCAGTTGCTGGAGCAAGTCACGGACCGTGCGCACAACTCCGCGCACGGGAACGGAAGGCCCCTGCCCGCGCCGTTGGGCACGGGGGAGATCACCCGGGCCGAGGGAATACTCGGCTTCGCCCTGCCACCGCTGCTCACCGCGCTGTACACCCGCGTCGGCGACGGCGGATTCGGCCCCGAATGCGGGCTGCTGCCGCTGAGCCAGACCGTCCGCACTTACGAGGCGCACCGCGCGTCCGGCTGGCGCTGGCCCGAGGGCGTGCTGCCCATAGCCGACTTCGGCTGCACCATGTACGCCTGTGTGGACTGCCGCTCCGAGACCGCCCAAGTACTGCTGTTCGACCCGAGCCTCGGCGAGCCGGACCTGGCCTGGTCCATCGACACCCCGAGCCTGGCCGGCTGGCTGCGCGGCTGGCTCGACGGCACCGCCTGGTTCTGCGAGGAGTCCGGCCTGGGGGAGGAGTGCGACCTGGAGCTGCAGCCCTGGGCCGAGTTCAGATCGCGGATCTGAGCCCGCTGCGCACCCCGTAGACCAGCGCGCCGAGCGCCAGCACCGCCGCCCCCGCGATCGCCGACGCGAAGGGCAGCGCGCACGCCAGCACCACACAGCCGGACAGCCCGACCGCTGCCACGGCCCGCCCCTTGACACCTGAATCGAGAGTCCACGCGGAGGCGTTCGCGATCGCGTAGTAGACAAGCACCCCGAAGGAGGAGAATCCGATCGCGCCCCGCAGATCGGCGGTGGCCGCGAGCACCGCCACGACCGCACCCACTGCCAGCTCCGCATGGTGCGGCACCTGATGCCGGGGATGTACGGCGGCCAGCGCGCGCGGGAGATGACCGTCCCGGGCCATCGCCAGCACGGTCCGCGAAACCCCGAGCACGAGGGCCAGCAGCGAGCCCAGCGCGGCCAGGGCCGCGCCCACCCGGACGACAGGGGCCAGTTCCGGCCGACCGGCCGCCCGGACCGCGTCGGCGAGCGGGGCAGCCGACCGTGCCAGCCCGTCGGCGCCGAGCACCGACAGCGCCGCCACCGCCACCGCGGCGTACACCAGCAGCGCGATCCCCAGCGCGAGCGGCACCGCCCGCGGGATCGTCCGTTCCGGGTCGCGCACCTCCTCGCCCAGGGTGGTGATCCGGGCGTAGCCCGCGAAGGCGAAGAACAGCAGACCGGCACCCTGCAACAGCCCGGCCGCGTCCCCGTCCGAGCCGCTCAGCCGCCCCGCTCCGGCCGCGCCGGAGGTCAGGCACACCACAACCACCCCGGCCAGCACCGCCAGCACCACCGCCACGATCAGCCGGGCGATCCGGGCGGACTTCTGCACACCGCCGTAGCTCGCGGCGGTCAGCGCCACCACCGCCGCGACGGCCACGGCATGCTGGCGCCCGGGCCAGACGTACGCGCCCACGGTGAGGGCCATCGCCGCACAGGACGCCGTCTTGCCGACCACGAACCCCCAGCCGGCCAGATGACCCCAGAAGGGCCCGAGCCGCTCGCGCCCGTAGACGTACGTGCCGCCCGAAGCCGGGTAGCGGGCGGCGAGCCGCGCCGAGGAGTGCGCGTTGCAGTAGGCCACGAGGGCCGCCAGGGCGAGCGCGGCGAGCAGCGCACCGCCCGCAGCCCGCGCCGCGGGGGCGAGGGCCGCGAAAATGCCGGCGCCGACCATCGCGCCGAGCCCGACGACGACGGCGTCGGAAACGCCCAGGGTTCGCTTCAGCTGCTCCACGGGCGGAGGGTAACCCGGCTAGATGACGCCCTCCCGGCCGGGCAGCGGCGTCCGCATCCGCTCCCAGCCCTCCAGGGCGGTCAGACAGGCGTGGTCGAGGTGGCGCAGCCCGCTCAGGTCGAGCCGTACCGGCTGCCCGTGCGGCAACGCGTCCAGTGAGTCGAGCAGTTTGGGCAGCCGCAGGAAGCTGGCGTTCCCCACGATCCGCACGCACAGTGCCTCGTCCTCCCACACCTCCTCGATGTGCACGTGGGAGGTCTCCCAGGCCGCCTTGGCGACGGCCAGCCCCAGCCCGACCAGCACCCCCTCGAAGAGGTTGGTGACCACGATCGCGGAGGCCGTGGCCAGCAGCACCACCGCCTCGCCCCGGTGCGTACGCCACAGCGCGGCCACCGCCTTGGCCGGCAGCAGCTTCCATCCCGCGTGCAGCAGCACCCCGGCCAGCGCGGCGAGCGGCACGATCTCCAGCAGCTGCGGGAACGCCACGGCGAAGAGCAGCAGCCAGCCGCCGTGCATCACCCTGGCCGCCCGCGTGCGCGCGCCGGCCTCCACATTGGCGGCGCTGCGCACGATCACGGCGGTCATCGGCAGCGCCCCGAGCAGCCCGCACACGCTGTTGCCGACGCCCTGGGCGATGAGCTCCCGGTCGTACTCGGTCCTCGGTCCGTCGTGCATGCGGTCCACGGCGGCGGCGCTGAACAGCGTCTCGGCGGAGGCGATCAGCGCCAGCGCGATCACGGTCCCGGCCGCCCCGAAGGAAACCAGCACATGGAAATCGCCCCAGGCGGGCGGGGACACGGCCGCGAGCACCCCCGTCACCCGCACCTTCTCGACGGGCAGCCGCAGCAGGGCGGCCGCGGCGGTGGCGGCGGCCACCCCGACGAGCGCTCCGGGCACGAGCCGCAGCCGGGCGGGCATCCGGCGCCAGGCGACCATGGCGGCGATCGTCCCGACCCCGAGCAGTACGGCGGCCCAGTCGGCCTGCGCCCCGAGCTCGTGCACCCCGGCCAGCTTCGCCAGGGTGTGCCCCGGAGCCGCCACGCCGCCCAGGGCGTACAACTGTCCGGAGATCAGGACCAGCCCGATCCCCGCCAGCATCCCGTGGACGACGGCCACCGAGATCGCCCGGAACCACTGACCGAGCCGCAGCACCCCCATGCCCAGCTGCACCACCCCCGCGGCCAGCACCAGCACCCCGAGCGCGGGCAGCCCGTGGGTCTGCACCGCCTCGTAGACGAGCACGGTGAGCCCGGCCGCGGGCCCGCTCACCTGGAGCGAGCTCCCGCGGAACCACCCCGTGACCAGGCCGCCGATCACCCCGGTGACGATCCCCAGCTCGGCCGGCACCCCGGAGGCGACCGCCACCCCCACGCACAGCGGCAACGCCACCAGCGCGACGACGACGGACGCCCCGAAGTCTTCGCGAAACGTGCCGGCCCCAGACATGCGAGAACCCCCTGCCGCGAGACGATGAGACGCCCTCAGCCTGGTGGGCGCACCCACCGCCGCCCAAGTGCCCACAGAAGGCCACGGTGGCGCGTGCGCCGCACACGCCCCGCACACACCTCCGCACCCCCGCACACGCCGCGGCCCGGCGGTCGGTGAGGACCGCCGGGCCGGCGTGGTGGCAGGTCTCGGACCTGGGTCAGCGGTAGTTCACGAACTGGATCGCGAAGTCCAGGTCCTTGCCCTTGAGCAGTGCCTGGACCTCCTGCAGGTCGTCACGGCTCTTGGAGCTGACGCGCAGCTCCTCGCCCTGGACCTGGGCCTTGACGCCCTTGGGACCCTCGTCCCGGATGATCTTCGCGACCTTCTTGGCGTTCTCCTGGGAGATGCCTTCCTCGATCGTGGCGAAGATCTTGTACTCCTTGCCGGACAGCTGGGGCTCGCCGGCGTCCAGCGCCTTGAGCGAGATCCCGCGCTTGACCAGCTTGGTCTCGAAGACGTCGAGGACGGCCTTCACGCGCTCCTCGGAGTTCGCCTCCATCAGGATCTTCTCGCCGGACCAGGCGATCGTGGCGCCGGTGCCCTTGAAGTCGTAGCGCTGCGAGAGCTCCTTGGCGGCCTGGTTGAGGGCGTTGTCGACCTCCTGCCGCTCGACCTTCGAGACGATGTCGAAACTGGAGTCGGCCATGTGCTGTGGCTCCTTGAAGTCGGTTTGATCACCCCGGAGGGCGCGGCCGGACATCCCCGGCCCGCTCGGCAAAGCCTAGCCACCGCACCCACCCGCATCGCTGATCAATCCGGTGGCGAAGCACCCCCGGTCATCAGGTATCGTTTACGTCGTTGCCAGGGAGCGCCGCCGCGAGGCGGAAAAAATGGCAGCGTCTCTTGGCGGTGTGCCCGAGTGGCCAAAGGGAGCAGACTGTAAATCTGCCGGCTCAGCCTACCCAGGTTCGAACCCTGGCGCCGCCACGCGAAAGAAGCCCCTCTGATCTGCGGAAACGCAGATCAGAGGGGCTTCCTCGTTAACGCCGGGACCACGGGGCTACGGCCGGGTCGGCCTCAGCGCCGCGGCGGGGGTTTCAGGAGCAGCCTGCGACCGTGCCGGCACAGTTCGCGGGCAGGTTCTTGATGATCTTGCTCTCCTTGAGGGTCACGACCGCGCCGGCCTGGTTGTTGATGCCGCCGCCGACGCCGGCGGCGCGGTTCTCCGCCACCGTCGAGTGCTCCAGGGTCAGCTGGGTGGTGTCGCCGCCCGCCTCCTCCGCGTTGTTGATGCCGCCGCCGTCGTGCCCGGCCGAGTTCGACTCGACCTTCGTCTTCTTCAGCGTCGCGGTGCCCGCGTTGTTGACGGCGCCGCCGTCGTTGCCCGCCTTGTTGTTGGCGAGGGCGGACTGCTCGATCTCCAGGGTCCCGCCCTCGGCGTTGTTGACGGCCCCGCCGTTGAGACCGGCCCAGTTCTCGATGAGCTTGCTGTGCTTGATCTTCGTGGAGCCCAGGTTGTTGACGGCGCCGCCGTTGCCGTCGCGAGCCTCGTTGTTCGTGAGGAGGCCGTGCTCGACGGTCAGGGTGCCCTCGTTCTGGATGCCGCCGCCGTCCTCGTCGGCGGTGTTGCCCGCAACGGTGCTCTTTTGGAGCGTGAGGGTGCCGGTCGAGCTGTTGCTGAGGCCGCCGCCGTCACCGGCGTCGTCCGTGGCCGACGTGGCCACGTTGGTCAGGATCTCGGTGTCGACGAGGGTGACGTCCCCGCCCTCGTTGGAGATGCCTCCACCGACCCCGCCCGCCTGGTTGCCGGCGACCTTGCTGTCCTCCAGGCGCAGGGTGCCCGCGTTGGCGATACCGGCGCCGTTCCCGTCGGTGCGCCCACCGGTCACGGTGATGCCCTTGAGGGTGAGGGTGCCGCCCTCCTCCACCGAGAGCAGGCGGAAGAGCGGGCTGCCGCCGCTGACGGAGCGGATCAGGGTCGAGTTGTGGCCGACGATCGCGACGTTCCCGGCGATGGGCGGCAGGGCATTGCCCGAACTGGTGCCGTAGTCGATGTCGAAGCGGTAGGCACAATCCTTGGCCAGGGTGATCGTGCCGCCGTTCGTATTCGCCTGCTCCACGGCGGTGATGAGTGCGGCTACATCGCCACAGGCGATGCTCACCTTGGTCGGCGCCTGCGCCATGGCCGGCGAAGCCGCCATGCACATGCCCACGCTCGCCACCACGGCACATCCAGCGAGTACGAGACGATTCTTCATCGAAGCCCTTCCTCTCGGTTACAAGCCGGGCAGCCCTCCCGCTCCTCTCCCTGCACGTGGAGAGGAGGGGGAACCTGATCATGGAGCCCGGCAAGACGGTACGAGTGGTATCGCTCGCGTCGGGTCATCTCCCGCACCCTGGTTCGGACGCTCTGAGATTGCATTCGAATGGCGGTCGCCCGTTCGCCCACCGGCCCCGCGCACGCAAGCCCCGCCCGCGTCGATTCCGCGGGCCGGAGGCCGAGGACGCCGACATGGACGCCGGCACACACCTCATCCCTGTCGGCCCCCGATGCGGTGGAAACGATTCCCACCCTCGAATTGCTCCGGTCAGATGAACTACTCACCTGCCTGGGCCACAGCCTCGGCCCTGCCAGCGCCGACGCGGCGGCGGCGGCGGGTCGGATGGGCGGCGCGTGAAGAACTCACAGGGCCACAGGGCGACACCCATGGCCCACGCACCCTCCCATCGCACTCCCGCGGCAGCCCTCGGCGTCGGCGGGTAAGGAAGCCATGAACCTGAAGCATCAGACGGCGACGATTCAACGGCCCCGGGGGCGTTCCCGGGTTCTGCTCGCCTCCATCGCCGCAGCGGCGGCCTTGACCGGCCAGCTGATCGCGGTGGCACCGGCCGCGTCCGCGAACGATCCCAAGCCGGCGGACCAGCACGACGCCAAGGTGGCCGAGGCCAAGAAGCACGGCCATGAAGAACTCAAGAAGCTCCCCGAGGTCCTCCACGGTCTGCAGCAGTTCACCTCGGACAACACCTTCACGGCCCCGCCGGGTGTCACCTCGGTGTTCGTCCAGGCGTGGGGCGCCGGCGGTGGCGGCGGCGGTGGCGGCGGCTCCGCCCGCAACAACGGGAACCCCAACGGCGGCAACCCCAACGGCGGGAACCCCAACGGCGGTAACCCCAACGGCGGCGGCCTGGCCGCGGACGGAGACGGCGCCGCGGCCGAAGCCCCGCGCAACAACACCGGCGGCACCGGTGGTGGCGGTGGTGGCGGCGGCTTCACCTGGTGCGTCATCCCGGTCACTCCCGGAACGAACTACGGGGTGGACATCGGCACCGGCGGCGCCAACGGCCTCGGCGGCGCACCGGGCGTGAACGGCACCGCGGGCGGCGCCGGCACCACCACGTCCCTGACGGTGGCCTCCACCGCCACCGCGCTCCTCACCGCGACCGGGGGCACCGGAGGCGGGGGCGGCGGCGCCGCGGACCGCGGTCCGGGCGACCCCGGCACGCCGGGCCAGGGCGGCAGCGGATGGTGCTCCGCGGGCGGCGTCAACGTGTCCGGCGACCCGGGCAGCAGCGACGGCACCGGCGGCGGCACCGCCGACGGCATCGTCGAGCTCCCGGCAGGTGCCGCGGTCGGCGGCGACGGCGGCCGCGGCGGCGGCGCCAACCGGGCCATCGGCCACTCCGGCTCCCGCGGCAAGGACGGCGGCGACGGGTACGCGGTCATCTACTGGTAGCCCCCGGTAGCCCACCCGCTCATCGCCCCACCGGCCAGAAGCCCGCCCCGAGCCCGACGACCCGGGCCGGGCGGGCTTCTCGCCGTCGCCCGCATCGTCTCGGGCTCCTGTTCGTTCACCGGGGGTGAAATGGACATCTGACACACGGGGGAAGGTCGGCGGCGGGGTGCTCGTCGCCCTGCTCGGCGCGGGGATTCCGGCCCTGATGGGAGCGGCCCTGCACACGGACGTGGGGGAGCCGTACCAGGAGACCCGGCTGTACTTCGGCACCGAACGCCCCGACGGCCGCGGGCCCATCGAGGAGCGGGAGTTCATGCGGTTCCTCGACCAGGAGATCACCCCCGCCTTCCCCGAGGGGCTGACCCTCCACGACGGGTACGGCCAGTGGCGCGGCAAGGACGGCAAGGCCGTCCGCGAGACCTCGTACGAAGTGGTCCTGCTGTACCCCGAGAAGGAGGCCGACGAGCGCAGCACGCGCATCGAGCGGATCCGGCAGGCCTACGAGGACCAGTACCAGCAGGATTCGGTCGGGCGGTCCGACGACAAGGTCAACGCCGGGTTCTGAGGCGCCGCCTGAAGCACCCTGGCTGAAGCACCCTGGCTGAAGCCCCTGTTTGAACCAGCCTGTCTGAGCCACTCCGTCCGAACCACCCCGCCCGAACCGCCGTCCGGGTGGCCGTCGGAGCGGCCGTCAGTTGCCCGCCACGTCCTTGACGGCCACCTGGACCGGGGTCGAACCGGAGATCAGCTCCAGCGTCAGGCCCGCGGTCGCCGGGGTCTCGACCAGCTCGGCCAGCACCGCCGCCACGTCGTCGCGCGGGACGGCCCCACGGCCCGTCTGAGCCTCCAGTCGGACCAGCCCCGTCCCCGCGTCGTCGATCAGCGAGCCGGGGCGCAGGATCGTCCACTCCAGGCCCAGCCGGGTCCGTACGTGGTCGTCGGCCTCGCCCTTGGCCCGCAGGTAGGCGTCGAAGACCTCGTCACCCTCGTGGTACGCGTCCGCGCCCATCGAAGAAACCATCAGGAAGCGGCGCACACGGGCCCGTTCGGCGGCGTCGGAGAACAGCACCGCCGCGCCCCGGTCCACGGTGTCCTTGCGCCCGATGCCGCTGCCGGGCCCCGCGCCGGCGGCGAACACCGCCACGTCCGCGCCCTGCAGGATCCCCGCCACGTGCTCCACCGAGGCCGACTCCAGGTCGCAGAGCACCGGCTCGGCACCCGCCTCCCTCAGGTCGTCGCCCTGTGCCGGATCGCGGATGATGCCCGCGACCTCGTACCCGCGCGCGGCGAGCAGGCGCTCCAGCCGCAGCGCGATCTGACCGTGTCCACCCGCGATGACGATGCGCATGCCCCGACCGTACGACGAGCCGGGCGCCCACGCCCGCGAACGCACGGCGAACTTCAGGGACCGGGCTCCGTACGGCCCTGCCGGGGCAGGTCGAGCGCCACCGCGACCGCGGAGTCGCAGTACTCCCGTACGGCACTCGTACGGGCTACCACCCGCCCGCGGTGGATCACGATCCGGCTGTAGGCGAGGGACAGCACGCCCGCGATCCGGTCCCCGCGCACGGCGAGCAGCTCCGCCGGGAACCCGGCCTCCACCCGCACCTCCGGCAGGCCCATGGCCTCGCGGGCGCAGGCGCTCACCGAGTCGTAGGCCTCGCCCGCCCGCAACCCGCCCTGGGAGGCCAGCAGGTACGCGGCCTCCAGCGGATCGCCTCGGCCGACCGGGTTCCCGGCGTCCCGCAGGGCTCCGCTGCCGGCGGCGACCCGCACCCCGGCCGTGCGCAGGAGCCGTACGGGGGCGGTGCGCAGGCCGCGGCGCTCCAGGGCCGCGCAGTCGCCCTGGGGCAGGCAGGTCACCCGTACGCCGGCCGCCGCCAGTTGGTCGGCGGCGCGGGCCGCCGCGTCCAGCGGGAGCCGGGACAGGCCGCCGCAGGGGCCGATGGTCACCCCGGGGCGCAGCCCGCCCGCCATCGCGGCGAGCCGGGAGAGGCGGCCGGGGTCGTCACCGTCCGTGTGCAGGTCCACGGGGCAGCCGTGCTCGGCGGCGAGTTCCAGGACGGCTTCGAGGAAGCCCGTCGGGTCCGGGTCCAGGTCCGGGCAGCCGCCGATCACGGAGGCGCCCATCTTGACCGCGTCCCGCAGCATCGCGAGCCCGTCCGCGCCGGCCACCCCTGTGAGCAGCCGGGGTACGGCCACGGCGGTGAGGTCGGTGAGCCCGCGCAGGGAGCGGCGGGCCTGGAGGACGGCCTCCATGGGGCCGAGGCCGTGCACGTCGCCGATCCGTACGTGGGAGCGCACGGCGGTGGCGCCGTGGCCGAGCTGGAGCAGGGCCGCCTCGGTGGCTCGGCGCTGGACCTCGTCGGGGGTGTACGAGACGGGGCCTTCGCCGTCGGCGGTCAGTGCGGTGTCCCCGTGGGCGTGGGGCTCGGCGGGGGCGGGGAGCAGCAGGTAGCCGCCCAGGTCGACCCGGGAGAGCGCGGGGGAGGGGAGGCTGCCCGCGGTGCCGACGGCCTGGATCCGGCCGCCGCTGAGGCGGACGTCGACGGTCCGGCCGTCGGTGAGGCGGGCTCCGGCGAGCAGCAGGGTGGTCGCCTCGGCTGCGGCCGCGTTGCCGTTGCCAGGACGGGGGGCTTGGAACGGCTGCTGCGGCTGGCTGTCGGACATCGCGCTCCTGCGGTGGCTCGGGCGGTTCCTGGGCCCTGGCCGCGGCCCACGGCCCAAGATCACGCAGCGTGCTCAGAGCCTAGGGCGCGGCGCACCCCGCTTCACGGAAGAGCGCAATAGTCGTACTGGTGTGGTGCCCGTGCGTCTTGGTGTGGTGCTGCGCGCTGGGGTGCGGTGCCCTGCGCTGGGGTGCGGTGCCCTGTGCTGTGGTGTGGTGCCGCACGCTGGGGTGCTGTGCCTCTGCGCTGTGGAGCCCGCGCGTGCGCTCCGCCGGCCGGGCCGGCGCCCGTTCGGAGCCTGCGGAGATGTGAGCCCGCACACATTCCGGCCTAAAAGTGGGGTGGGAGTGGTCGGTGGGTTGATCGAGAAGGGCCGCGCGACCCCCTCGGAGCCCGGTCCCCGCAAAGGATTTGGGCGATCGGCGGGCAACCGTGTAATGTCTTCATCGCTCGCCCCAATAGCTCAGTCGGTAGAGCGTCTCCATGGTAAGGAGAAGGTCTGCGGTTCGATTCCGCATTGGGGCTCTGGTGAGAGAGGTTCCCCACCCTCGGGTGGGGAGCTGATCACATCAAAGCGGCGTAGCTCAGTCGGTAGAGCAAGCGGCTCATAATCGCTGTGTCACCGGTTCAAGTCCGGTCGCCGCTACACACAGTAGCCGATTGCGGGGTCGGTCTCCCGGTCGGCTACTCTTGTATGCGTTCATCCGTCCCAATTTCCGTCAAGGAGCACTCACGTGGCTGCCACCGACGTCCGCCCGAAGATCACGCTGGCCTGCGTGGAGTGCAAGGAGCGGAACTACATCACCAAGAAGAACCGGCGTAACAACCCGGACCGTCTTGAGATGAAGAAGCACTGCCCGCGCTGCAACTCGCACACCGCGCACCGCGAGACCCGCTGACCCCAGCGAAGTCTCGAATAACAGGCACCGTCATGAGGTCGTCCCCTTCATTGGGGGGCGGCCTTGTGTCGTTTCCGTGCCCGTCTTTGTCTTTCTTCTTGCCTTGCCTGTGTGTCTGTCTTTCGTGTCCCTTCAACAGGAGGTAGTGAGCATGGCTCTCGACCAGTCCTTCGTGGGGCGGAGCTACCCGCCCACCGATCCGTACGAGGTCGGCCGGGAGAAGATCCGCGAATTCGCGGTTGCGGTGGGTGACGCCAATCCCGTCTACACCGACCCCGAAGCTGCCAAGTCGTACGGCTACTCCGATGTGATCGCGCCGCCGACTTTTGTGTTCGCCATCACCTTCAAGGCGGCCGGCCAGGTCGTCGAGGACCCGCAGTTGGGGCTGGACTACAGCCGCGTCGTGCACGGCGACCAGAAGTTCGCGTACTCCCGCCCGGTGCGGGCGGGTGACCGGCTCTCCGTGACCTCCACCATCGAGGCCGTGAAGTCGTTGGCGGGCAACGACATCATCGACATCCGCGGTGAGGTCCACGACGAGACCGGCGAGCACGTGGTGACGGCGTGGACGAAGCTCGTCTCCCGCGCCCCCGAGGAGGCCTGACATGGCAGCGCAGATCCAGTACGCCGACGTCGAGGTCGGCACCCAGCTGCCGGCGGCGTCCTTCCCCGTGACGCGCGCCACGCTCGTCCAGTACGCCGGCGCCTCGGGCGACTTCAACCCGATTCACTGGAACGAGAAGTTCGCCAAGGAGGTCGGACTGCCGGACGTGATCGCGCACGGCATGTTCACCATGGCCGAGGCGATCCGCGTGGTCACCGACTGGGTGGGCGACCCGGGTGCGGTCGTCGAATACGGCGTGCGCTTCACCAAGCCCGTCGTGGTCCCGAACGACGGCCGGGGCGGCGTGATCGAGGTCACCGCCAAGGTCGCCGCGAAGCTGGACGACAACCGCGTCCGCGTCGACCTGACGGCCATGAGTGAGGGTCAGAAGGTCCTGGGCATGTCCCGCGCGGTGGTCGAACTGGCCTGAGGTGGGGCTTGGGGTTGGGGGTGAGGCTGGGGGTTTCCCGTCAGTCTCATCGTCTTCCGTGGCGGGACGGTCCCTCAAGGGCGCTCCTTCGTCGCGTCGCTGCGCGATGGCCTTCGGCCACCCTTGACCGACCGTCCCGCCACGGAAAATCGAAGACAGCCGGGAAACCCCCGAAGGGGCGGGCTGGGTCCTGCTTTCAGGGACGGCCTCGTCGCAGATATACGGGCGGGGCTCCCGGTGCGCGTCGGATCGCTACGTGCTCCCTCTCGTCTCGGCGTCTGCCGGCCGTCCTGGGCTGGGCATGAGCCGCCGTCGATCGCTACGCGCTTCGCGTGTTCTGGCGTCTGCCGACCGTCCTGGTGGGCGTACGCCGCAGCTGATCGCTACGTGCTTCCCATGTCTCAGCGTCTGCCGGCCGTCCTGGGGCGGTGCCCCCTGCCGGGGCTCCCTTTCGGGGCCTACCCGGCGGGCCTTGACTTGGTTAGTGATTGAGCACTAACTTTGGGGCATGGCAAGGATGAGTGCAGATGAGCGGCGGGAGAGCGTTATTCGTGCGGCGATGCACGAGTTCGCGCGCGGGGGTTACTACGGGACCTCCACCGAGGCGATCGCCAAGCGGGTGGGTGTCTCGCAGCCGTATCTCTTCCGGCTCTTCCCGAACAAGCCCGCCATCTTCCTCGCCGCGGCCGAGCGCTGCATGCGGGATACGCGGGCGGTCTTCGCCGAGGCCGCCGAAGGGCTGCACGGCGACGAGGCCACCCATGCCATGGCGGAGGCCTACACCCGGCTGATCGCCGAGGATCCCGACAAGCTCCAGATGCAGCTCCAGATGTACGTCACCGTCGCCGCTGCCGAGGCGGCCGGGGACCACGAGCTCGGCGAGCTCGTGCGCAAGGGCTGGATGGAGCTCTGGGACACGGTCCACGTGCCCTTCGGTGGGGACGTCGGCGAGACCACGACCTTCATGGCGTACGGGATGTTGATCAACACCCTCGCCGCCATGGGGTTCCCGCCCGGGCACCGGGTCTGGGAGGGTCTCTACCCGTCGGTCCGGGCCGGGGTTCACCCGGAGAAGTGAGGGCGCGCGAGATTCGCTCGCGCGCGTTTTCATGGCCGCAAAAGTTAGTCAGCAATAACTAACAACAGGGGGAACAGTGAACACGCAGGACACCAAGCTCCGGGGGCCCGCCGTCTGGGCCCTCATCCTCACCGGCGTGGCCAGCTTCATGGCCGCACTCGACAACCTGGTCGTCACCACCGCCCTCCCCGCCATCCGCGAGGACCTCGGCGGCCGGCTGGAGGACCTGGAGTGGACGGTGAACGCGTACACGCTCACCTTCGCCGTCCTCCTGATGTTCGGCGCCGCCCTCGGCGACCGCTTCGGCCGCCGCCGGCTCTTCATCGCCGGCCTCGCGGTCTTCACCGGTGCCTCCGCCGCGGCCGCCCTCTCGCCCGGCATCGACGCGCTCATCGCCGCCCGCGCCGTCCAGGGCGTAGGCGCCGCGGTCATGATGCCGCTCACCCTCACCCTGCTCACCGCCGCCGTCCCGGCCGCCCGCCGCGGCATGGCCCTCGGCATCTACGGAGCCGTCACCGGCCTCGCCGTCGCCAGCGGGCCGCTGATCGGCGGCAGCCTCACCGAGCACATCTCCTGGCAGTGGATCTTCTGGCTGAACGTCCCGATCGGGCTGGCGCTGATACCGCTCGCCCGCCTGCGGCTCACCGAGTCCACCGCCCCCGGCGCCCGGCTCGACATCCCCGGCACCCTGCTCATCAGCGGCGGCCTCTTCGGCATCGTCTACGCCCTGGTCAACGCCAACTCTGAGGGCTGGACCAGCGCCCCGGTCCTCACCTGCCTGATCGTCGGCGCCGCGCTCGTCGGCGGGTTCATCTACCACGGCTTCAACAACGCCAACCCCATGCTCCCCATGCGGCTCTTCCAGAACCGCGGCTTCCTCGGGATCAACATCGCCAGCCTGCTGATGTTCCTGGGCATGTTCGGCTCGATCTTCCTGCTCAGCCAGTTCCTCCAGGGCGTCGCCGGCTACTCGCCCACCGAGGCCGGCCTGCGCATGCTCCCCTGGACCGGCATGCCGATGATCGTCGCCCCGCTGGCCGGCATCCTCTCCGACCGCATCGGCGGCCGCCCCGTCGTCGCCGCCGGGCTCGCCTTCCAGGCCCTCGGCCTCGGCTGGTTCGCGGCGGTCCTGAGCACGGACGTCTCGTACGCCGCCCAGCTGCCGCCGCTGATCCTCAGCGGGATCGGCATGGCCCTCTACTTCGCCCCCTCCGCGAACGTCCTGATGTCCACCGTGGCCCCCGCCGACCAGGGCAGGGCCTCCGGCACCAACAGCGCCCTGCGCGAGGTCGGCGGAGCGCTCGGCGTCGCCGTCCTGGCCTCGGTCTTCTCCGCCCAGGGCGGCTACGAATCCCCGCAGGCCTTCACCGACGGCACCGTCCCCGCCCTGTGGATCGGCGCCGGAGCCGTCGCCCTGGCCGCCGCCTTCGCCCTGCTCGTGCCGCGCCGGCCGAAGCCCGCCCCGGTCCCCGCCGCCGTCGACGGGGTCGCAACCGGTGTGAAGGTGCCCGCCGCTCGCTGACCGGCCCCCCGACCTCGCTCGCCGGGCGGGGGCCGCGCGGGAGGTGGCCGGGAGAACCGCAGCGCCGCCCGCGCACGAAGATCCGTACGCATCATCGTGAAGGAGAGCCCGCCATGCCCGACATCCCCTGGTCCACCCCGACCCAGGCGGCCCCCGACGCCGAGGTCTACGTCATGGCGTCCCGCTTCGAGACCGCCACCCTCGCCGGCGCCGTCAGGTTCTTCCTCAAGACCCCCGGCATCGTCCTGCAGATCCGCAAGGCTCCCGGCGCCCACGGCGTCGCCCTGCGGGCCCGGGTCCTCCGGCGCACCTTCCTGACCCTCTCCGCCTGGGAGGACCGGGACGCGCTCTACCGGTTCGCGCGGAGCGAGCCGCACCGGTCCAGTTCCCGCAAGGCCGCCGCGTTCATGAAGGAATCGGCCTTCACCTTCTGGACCGTGCGCCCCGACGAACTGCCCATCGGCTGGGAGGAGGCCGAGTGCCGGCTGGCCGAACAGAAGGCCGCCTCGTGAGTCACGGTCCGTGGCCCCGCAGGGATGCGAGGGGCACGGACCGTACTCTTGTCCACGTGCAGGAACTCCACGACGCCCCCCTCGCCCCGCTGACCACCTTCCGTCTCGGCGGCCCCGCTGCCCGCCTGGTCACCGCGACCACCGACGCCGAGGTCGTCGCCGCCGTGCGCGCCGCGGACGAGAGCGGCACTCCGCTCCTGGTCATCGGCGGCGGCAGCAACCTGGTCATCGGCGACGAGGGCTTCGACGGCACCGCCCTGCGCATCGCCACCACCGGCTTCGTCCTGGACGGCACCACCCTGGAGCTCGCGGCCGGCGAGAACTGGAGCGACGCCGTCGCCCGCACCGTCGAGGCCGGCCTCGCCGGCATCGAGTGCCTCGCCGGGATCCCCGGCTCGGCCGGTGCCACGCCCATCCAGAACGTCGGGGCGTACGGCCAGGAGGTCTGCGACACGATCACCGAGGTCGTCGCCTACGACCGCACCAGCGGCGAGACGGTCACCCTGACCGCCGCCGAGTGCGCCTTCCGGTACCGCAACAGCACCTTCAAGGACCAGCCCGAGCGCTACGTCGTCCTGCGCGTGCGCTTCGCCCTGGAGGACGCGGGCGGCCTCTCCGCGCCGATCAAGTACCCCGAGACCGCCCGCGCCCTCGGCGTCGAGGCGGGAGACCGGGTCCCGGCCGCCACCGCCCGCGAGACCGTGCTGCGCCTGCGCGCCGGTAAGGGCATGGTCCTCGACCCCGCCGACCACGACACCTGGTCGGCCGGCTCCTTCTTCCACAACCCGATCCTGACGGACGAGGCGTACGCCGCCTTCCTCGCCCGAGCCCAGGACCGCCTCGGCCCCGACACCGCCCCGCCGGCCTACCCCGCGGGCGACGGCCGTACGAAGACCAGCGCGGCCTGGCTGATCGACAAGGCCGGTTTCACCAAGGGCTACGGCACCGGCCCCGCGCGCATCTCCACCAAGCACACCCTCGCCCTCACCAACCGCGGCGAGGCCACCACCGAGGACCTCCTCGCCCTGGCCCGCGAGGTCGTCGCGGGCGTCCACGCGGCCTTCGGCGTCACCCTGGTCAACGAGCCGGTGACGGTCGGCGTCAGCATCTGAGGAGTCCCGGCCGCCCATGCTCTGTCCCCTGCACGGGGCCGGTACGGACCCCACCCGCCTCGTGGGCCGCACGCTCAGCAGAGTCGTCGCGTCCTGGCACATCAGCGACGGGGAACGCTCCGAGGCGCCCCTCGACGTCTGGCTGATCGACAGCGTCGGCGACTCGATCCGGATCACCACCGGGTCCGACCAGTGCCTCATCGTCGAGTCCGCCTCGCCCCACGAGCCCTACGACATGGGGGAGTGGGGCCGCATCGAGGTCGGCGAGGACCTCGGCGACCACCCCTTCCTGCGCCACCTCGGCGAGACCGTCGCCTCGGTCGCCGAGTTCGCGCTGCCCGAGCAGGGCCGCACCCACCTGGAGATCGGCTTCCAGGACGGGCACCGGGTGCGGGCCGACTGCTACGAGGGGGACCTGCGGCTCACCCGGTGAGCCAGTGGTCGATCCCGGCCAGCAGCTTCTCCTGTACGTCGGCGGGCGCGGCCGAGCCGCGGACGGACTGGCGGGCCAGCTCGGCGAGCTCCGGGTCCGTGAATCCGTGGTGGCTGCGGGCGATCTCGTACTGGGCGGCGAGCCGGGACCCGAACAGCAGCGGGTCGTCCGCGCCCAGCGCCAACGGCACCCCGGCCTCGAAGAGCGTGCGCAGCGGGACGTCCTCGGGCCGCTCGTACACGCCGAGGGCGACGTTGGAGGCCGGGCAGACCTCGCAGGTGATCTGCCGGTCGGCGAGCCGCTTCAGCAGCCGGGGGTCCTCGGCGGCCCGTACGCCGTGCCCGATGCGGGCGGCGTGCAGATCGTCGAGGCAGTCGCGGACCGAGGACGGACCGGTGAGCTCGCCACCGTGCGGGGCGGCGAGGAGGCCGCCCTCGCGGGCGATGGCGAAGGCCCGGTCGAAGTCACGGGCCATGCCGCGGCGCTCGTCGTTGGAGAGCCCGAAGCCGACGACACCGCGGTCGGCGTAGCGGACGGCGAGGCGGGCCAGGGTGCGGGCGTCGAGGGGGTGCTTCATGCGGTTCGCGGCGATGAGGACCCGCATGCCGAGGCCGGTCTCGCGGGAGGCCGCGTCGACGGCGTCGAGGATGATCTCGACGGCCGGGATCATGCCGCCGAGCAGGGGGGCGTAGGAGGTGGGATCCACCTGGATCTCCAGCCAGCCGCTGCCGTCCCGTACGTCCTCCTCCGCGGCCTCGCGGACGAGGCGGCGGATGTCGTCGGGCTCGCGGAGGCAGGACCGGGCGGCGTCGTAGAGCCGCTGGAAGCGGAACCAGCCGCGCTCGTCGGTGGCGCGGAGCTTCGGGGGCTCGCCGGCGGTGAGGGCGTCCGGGAGGCGCACGCCGTACTTGTCGGCTAGCTCCAGGAGGGTCGATGGTCGCATCGACCCGGTGAAGTGCAGGTGGAGGTGGGCTTTCGGCAGAAGCGTGAGATCGCGTGCGTGCTCCATTTGTTGATCCTGCCGTACCGCTGCGCTTGGCGGGAGGGGGTTTTACCTTTTGGGGGCTTGCCCGAACGGGAGGGCGGGCTCGGAGGTGCCGCCGGGCGCTGCCCGGGCCCGCGCCTCAATCGCCGGCGGGGCTTGAAGATCGGGGCTCCGCCCCGGACCCCGCGCCTCAAACGCCGGCGGGGCTGGATGGTGCGGCGGGGCTGCGAGATCGGGGCTCCGCCCCGGACCCCGGTCCTCAAACGCCGGACGGGCTGAAATGCAGCCCCGGCGGGGCTGGATGGTGCGCGGGGCTGAAATGCCGAGCGGCGCCGCCCCCGTGGGGTGGCGCCGCTCAGGTCTGGCTGCGGGCCGCTCTAGGCCTAGGCCTTGGCCTCGGCCAGGAGCTTCTGGACGCGGGAGACGCCCTCGACCAGGTCCTCGTCGCCCAGGGCGTAGGACAGGCGCAGGTAGCCCGGGGTGCCGAAGGCCTCGCCGGGGACGACCGCGACCTCGACCTCGTCGAGGATCAGGGCGGCGAGCTCGACGGAGGTCTGCGGGCGCTTGCCGCGGATCTCCTTGCCGAGGAGCGCCTTGACCGAGGGGTACACGTAGAACGCGCCCTCGGGGGTCGGGCAGACCACGCCCTCGATCTCGTTCAGCATCCGCACGATCGTCTGGCGGCGGCGGTCGAAGGCGGTGCGCATCTCGTGCACGGCGTCCAGGTTGCCGGAGACGGCGGCCAGCGCCGCGACCTGGGCCACGTTGGAGACGTTCGAGGTGGCGTGCGACTGGAGGTTGGTCGCGGCCTTGACCACGTCCTTGGGGCCGATGATCCAGCCCACGCGCCAGCCCGTCATCGCGTACGTCTTGGCGACGCCGTTGACGACGATGCACTTGTCGGCGAGCTCGGGGACGATCGCCGGGAGGGAGACGAACTTCGCGTCGCCGTAGACGAGGTGCTCGTAGATCTCGTCGGTCAGGACCCACAGGCCCTTGTCGGCGGCCCAGCGGCCGATGGCCTCGGCGTCGGCCTCGCTGTAGACCGCGCCCGTCGGGTTGGACGGGGAGACGAAGAGGACGACCTTGGTGCGCTCGGTGCGGGCCGCTTCGAGCTGCTCGACGGAGACGCGGTAGCCCGTCGTCTCGTCGGCGACGACCTCCACCGGGACACCGCCGGCGAGACGGATGGACTCCGGGTAGGTGGTCCAGTACGGAGCCGGGACGATGACCTCGTCACCCGGGTCCAGGATGGCCGCGAAGGCCTCGTAGATCGCCTGCTTGCCGCCGTTGGTCACCAGGACCTGCGACGCGTCGACCTCGTAGCCGGAGTCGCGGAGCGTCTTGGCGGCGATCGCGGCCTTCAGCTCGGGCAGGCCGCCGGCCGGCGTGTAGCGGTGGTACTTCGGGTTGCGGCAGGCCTCGACCGCGGCCTCGACGATGTAGTCCGGGGTCGGGAAGTCGGGCTCGCCGGCACCGAAGCCGATCACCGGACGCCCGGCGGCCTTGAGGGCCTTGGCCTTGGCGTCGACGGCGAGGGTGGCGGACTCGGAAATGGCGCCGATACGGGCGGACACCCGGCGCTCGGAGGAAGGCGTTGCAGAGGTCATGCGAGCAATCGTCCCAGACGGCAAAGAAGCGCCGCACACCGTTTCAGTCATCGGACCGGACCCGCACGGGACATGGGACGGACAGCCGCCGACACCCCACCGGACGGCGACCGGAGCATGTCAGGCCGGGTGCTGTTCGACGTCGGGTCCCAGTTCACGTACACTCACCTGTCGTTGGACCTCGCCAGCCGCTGCAAAGCGTGAGCACTCCGTGCACTCGCCCGGATGCGGTAGGTTGGGGGACGCAAAGGGTCGTAGCTCAATTGGTAGAGCACTGGTCTCCAAAACCAGCGGTTGGGGGTTCGAGTCCCTCCGGCCCTGCTCCACACTCCTTCTCGGATGTGTGTGCGCAGGTACGTACTTAGATGCAACGCCGTGCGGCGCAACCGGGCGCGGTACGGCCACGACCCGGATTCAGGTGAGAGACGTGACGGACGCCCTGGGCTCCATCGACATGCCTGACGCCGAGGACGAGACGCGCGAGAAGAAGGCCCGCAAGGGCGGCAAGCGTGGCAAGAAGGGTCCTCTGGGCCGGCTCGCGCTTTTCTACCGCCAGATCGTCGCGGAACTCCGCAAGGTTGTCTGGCCCACTCGCAACCAGCTCACGACGTACACCACCGTGGTGATTGTCTTCGTCGTCATCATGATCGGTCTGGTGACCGTGATTGACTATGGGTTCCAGGAAGCCATCAAGTTCGTCTTCGGCTGATCCCCGCGGAGGGCGGCGCCTTGATGGGTGCCGCCCGTTTTCGCATGTTCCACCACCTTTTGTATCCAGGAAGAAGCAGCCACCGTGTCTGACCCGAACCTGAACGCGAGCCACGACTCCGTCGAGTCCGTCGAGGACGAGCTCGACATCGTCGAGGCGGCAGACGCTGTGGACCCCGATGAGGCCGAGCACGCCGACGCCAAGGCGGGTGTCGCCGCCGAAGAGGCCGCGCTGCACGTCGAGGGCGAGATCGAGGACGACGCCGAGATCGAGGACGACGCCGAGTTCGAAGAGGCCGCCGACGAGGTCGAGGCTGACGCCGAGGTCGAGGCTGACGAGGAAGAGGCCGAAGAGGCCGCTCCGGTCGAGCCCGCCGAGCCCGTGGACCCCGTCCAGGCCCTGCGCGACGAGCTCCGTCTGCTTCCCGGCGAGTGGTACGTGATCCACACCTACGCCGGCTACGAGAAGCGCGTGAAGGCCAACCTGGAGCAGCGCGCCGTCTCGCTGAACGTCGAGGAGTTCATCTACCAGGCCGAGGTGCCCGAGGAAGAGATCGTCCAGATCAAGAACGGCGAGCGCAAGAACGTCCGGCAGAACAAGCTGCCCGGTTACGTTCTCGTCCGCATGGATCTGACGAACGAGTCCTGGGGCGTCGTCCGCAACACGCCTGGCGTCACCGGCTTCGTCGGCAACGCGTACGACCCGTACCCGCTGACCCTGGACGAGATCGTCAAGATGCTCGCGCCGGAGGCCAAGGAGAAGGCCGACAAGGCCGCCGCGGAGGCCGCCGGTCTGCCGGCGCCCGCCGTCAAGCGCACCATCGAGGTCCTGGACTTCGAGGTCGGCGACTCGGTCACCGTCACCGACGGCCCGTTCGCGACGCTGCAGGCGACGATCAACGAGATCAACCCCGACTCGAAGAAGGTCAAGGGCCTCGTCGAGATCTTCGGTCGCGAGACCCCGGTCGAGCTCAGCTTCGACCAGATCCAGAAGAACTGATCTTCTGAGACAACGCTTCCGGACAGGTCAGATCGCCCCGTAAAGGGCGGTCTGACCTGCTCGGTTTTTAGCCCCGCACCGATACCCGTTATCGTGGTGCGGTATGCCTCCATCCGGATGACCGGTTGGCGGCGAAAAACTCTCACTAGGACCCGGAGAGAGCAATGCCTCCCAAGAAGAAGAAGATCACGGGGCTCATCAAGCTCCAGATCAAGGCCGGTGCGGCCAACCCGGCTCCGCCGGTCGGCCCCGCGCTCGGTCAGCACGGCGTCAACATCATGGAGTTCTGCAAGGCCTACAACGCCGCGACCGAGTCGCAGCGTGGCATGGTCGTGCCGGTGGAGATCACGGTCTACGACGACCGCTCCTTCACCTTCATCACCAAGACTCCGCCGGCCGCGCGCCTCATCCTGAAGCACGCGGGCGTGGAGAAGGGCTCCGGCGAGCCCCACAAGACCAAGGTCGCCAAGCTCACGGCTGCCCAGGTCAAGGAGATCGCCGAGCTGAAGATGCCCGACCTGAACGCCAACGACATCGACGCCGCCGTGAAGATCATTTCCGGCACCGCGCGCTCGATGGGCATCACCGTCGAAGGCTGATCAAGCCCCCCTCCAGCACCACCAGTGGTAGGACCAAGCGCTGGTCCGCACCACGACTCCACGCCTGAAGAAAACAAACAGGAGCAGAAGTGAAGCGCAGCAAGACTCTCCGCGCTGCGGACGCCAAGGTCGACCGGGAGAAGCTGTACGCCCCGCTCGAGGCCGTCCGTCTCGCCAAGGAGACCTCCGCGACCAAGTTCGACAGCACCGTCGAGGTCGCCTTCCGCCTGGGTGTCGACCCGCGCAAGGCCGACCAGATGGTGCGTGGCACCGTGAACCTCCCGCACGGCACCGGCAAGACCGCCCGGGTCCTGGTCTTCGCGACCGGTGACCGTGCTGCGGCCGCGGAAGCCGCCGGCGCCGACATTGTCGGCGACGACGAGCTGATCAACGAGATCGCCAAGGGCAACCGCCTGAACGAGTTCGACGCCGTTGTGGCCACCCCGGACCTCATGGGCAAGGTCGGCCGCCTCGGCCGCGTGCTCGGTCCCCGTGGCCTCATGCCGAACCCGAAGACCGGCACCGTCACGATGGACGTCGCGAAGGCTGTCACCGAGATCAAGGGTGGCAAGATCGAGTTCCGCGTCGACAAGCACTCGAACCTGCACTTCATCATCGGCAAGGTCTCCTTCTCCGATGAGCAGCTGGTCGAGAACTACGGCGCGGCCCTCGACGAGATCCTTCGTCTGAAGCCGTCCGCCGCGAAGGGCCGCTACATCAAGAAGGCCGCCCTGAGCACCACGATGGGTCCCGGCATCCAGCTGGACTCGAACCGCACCCGGAACCTCCTCGTCGAGGAAGACCCGGCTGCTGTCTGAGCCTGACGGCTCGCTGAGTGGCTGAACGGGCCCCTCGCCCCCTTCACAGGGCGGCGAGGGGCCCGTTTCCGTGTTCCGGGCCACATCCCGCCCATACGGGCGTAATGGGGGCGAGATCCGGCCGAGGGGGCACGTAGGGTCGCGTTGAATTCGACGCACGATCATGGGGGAGAAACACATGCACAAGGCTGTCCGGACCCGAGCCGGTATCGCGATCGCGGGTACCGCACTGCTCGTGGGCGGCCTCACGGCCTGCGGCGGCGACAAGGCCGACGCGGGCAGCGGCAAGGCCGAGGGGGGCCACGGGGCGGACGCGAAGGCGCACTCGCCCCTGGAGGCGGTGAAGGCGTCCTACCTGAAGACGGTGGCCGCCAAGTTCGCCAAGGCGGAGCTGTCCATCGTCGGGGCCGACGGCAAGACCAGCACCCAGTCCGGCACGAAGGGCTGGTACCCGTCCAGCCACGACGTGCTGCTGAAGGGCGAGCGGCCCGAGACCCGATCGATCATGATCGGCGACCTCATCTACACCCAGCTGGACAAGCCCCTCAAGGGCAAGACCTGGATGCGGATGAACCTGGCCAAGGACGGCAAGCCGGGGGTCCGGCTGAACGACGACCCGGCCGAGTACCTGGCGATGGCGCTGGGCCAGGAGAAGCTGACCCACGTCGGGGCCGAGAAGACCGACGGCGTCGACGCCCAGCACTACAAGGGCACCTTCAGCAACGAGGACCTGCTCAAGGCGGACGAGTCCACCAAGGTCATGGAGGAGAAGAACCGCCAGTACCTCCACGAGTCCGTGAAGAACGTCAAGACCTTCGAGGTGGACCTGTGGATCGACAAGGACGGCTACCCCGTCCGCGTCGACAGCGTGAGCACGGACGGGACCGGCTCCACGAAGACCACGGCGAAGTTCTCGGACTTCGGCAAGGCCGCCCCGGTCCAGGCCCCGCCGGCCGACCAGGTGGTCGACCTGGACGACAGCCTGAAGGAAACCGACCAGAGCCTGAACGAGACCCGCGAGAGCCTGCATGAGACGGACCAGAAGCTGAAGGACGTCGACGCGGACCTCAAGGAGGCCGACAAGACGCTGCGGGACGCCGGACTGGGCGGTCTCGGCGGCTCCTGAGACGGGCCTCGGGCACCTCCCGAGAGGGCGGGGCCCGAGGCGATTTGCCTCGACTGGCGGCCTTCACGTACTCTTCCGGAGAAGCCAAAGACCGCTGGTCGTTGCCGTGCCTGCAAGGGTGCGGCGGCCGAAGGATCCGCTGAGTGCGGACGTCCTGCGCAGGTGTTCGTGGAAAAGCTCCCGGAGTGATTCGGTCGAGCTTCAGCCCCGTGCGCTTGCGCCGGGGCGTTTCGTTTTGTTCAGCCCCTTCTGAGCGGTCCTCATCACCCGGAAGGAGGCCGACGCTCTATGGCAAGGCCCGACAAGGCTGCCGCGGTAGCCGAGCTCACGGACCAGTTCCAGAGCTCGAACGCCGCCGTGCTGACCGAGTACCGGGGTCTCACCGTCGCGCAGCTCAAGACGCTGCGTCGTTCGCTCGGTGAGAACGCCCAGTACGCCGTGGTGAAGAACACGCTGACCAAGATTGCGGCCAACCAGGCCGGGATCACCGCGCTGGACGAGCACTTCGCTGGTCCGACCGCGGTCGCCTTCATCACCGGTGACCCGGTGGAGTCGGCGAAGAGCCTGCGTGACTTCGCCAAGGACAACCCGAATCTCATCATCAAGGCGGGTGTCCTTGATGGTAAGGCGCTCACCGCCGATGAGATCAAGAAGCTTGCGGACCTCGAGTCCCGCGAGGTTCTGCTCAGCAAGCTGGCCGGCGCGTTCAAGGGCAAGCAGTCTCAGGCTGCCTCGCTCTTCCAGGCGCTGCCGTCGAAGTTCGTCCGCACCGCGGAAGCGCTTCGCGTCAAGCTCGCCGAGCAGGGCGGTGCCGAGTAATTCGGCTCGCGCACTGATCCACGCCGCCTAGTGCGTGGGTCGTAGCGGGCCGTTACGCCCGCCTCTATATACATCCGGCACCTGCCGAATTAGTGGAAGGATCGCCCATCATGGCGAAGCTCTCTCAGGACGACCTCCTCGCCCAGTTCGAGGAGATGACCCTCATCGAGCTCTCTGAGTTCGTGAAGGCCTTCGAGGAGAAGTTCGACGTCACCGCCGCCGCGGCCGTCGCCGTTGCCGGCCCCGCCGCCGGTGGCGCTGCCCCCGAGGCCGCCGAGGAGCAGGACGAGTTCGACGTCATCCTCACCGGTGCCGGCGACAAGAAGATCCAGGTCATCAAGGTCGTGCGCGAGCTGACCTCCCTGGGCCTCAAGGAGGCCAAGGACCTCGTGGACGGCGCCCCGAAGCCGGTCCTCGAGAAGGTCGCCAAGGAGGCCGCTGACAAGGCCGCCGAGTCCCTCAAGGCTGCCGGCGCGGCTGTCGAGGTCAAGTAACACCTCTGAGGCCTCTCTGAGGCCTCAACCGAGGGCGATCACCCGTAAGGGTGGTCGCCCTTTGGCGTACCCGCAGTGCCTGACTTGCCCTGGTCTCGTTGGGGAGTAGGGTGATCATCGTTGCCCCGAAGCAGGGTCCGAAGATGATCCGCTCGGAGCAGGGGGCCTTGACGAACGGGACGCGGCGCGCAATTCTCAGACCCGTCGAGAGGTCGACCACCTCGATCCGAGATCTGAGGCATGGATCGACTACGAAGAGGGCAGTACTGATACGCGCTCTGTGTACGAGAGCCGCACGCGTTGGACGCAGGGTCGGATGAACACTGCGTTGGTGGAACGAGTTGGGGAAGGCCTGTTGCCGGTTTCCGGAAACCTGGTCTGGACATCAGTGAGCCGAGTGGCTACACTGACCCTTTGCGCTGCCTGTTAGCTGTCCCCTGCCCGTCGCCAGGGACATGCCCACGCTTGAGCACACTTGATTGATCCGCCCTGACCTGGCCTTTCAGCTGGATTTGGGGGGCTTGTCTTCTGTGTCTGCTGGGACCGGTACGCGCGTAGTGAGTCCGAGCCCTCGGAAGGACCCCCTCTTGGCCGCCTCGCGCAACGCCTCGACCAATACGAACAACGGTGCCAGCACCGCCCCGCTGCGCATCTCCTTTGCAAAGATCAAGGAGCCCCTCGAGGTTCCGAACCTCCTGGCGCTGCAGACCGAGAGCTTTGACTGGCTTCTCGGCAATGCTGCCTGGAAGTCTCGCGTCGAGTCGGCGCTTGAGAGTGGACAGGACGTCCCCACCAAGTCCGGTCTGGAAGAGATCTTCGAGGAGATCTCGCCGATCGAGGACTTCTCCGGGTCGATGTCGCTGACCTTCCGCGACCACCGTTTCGAGCCGGCGAAGAACTCTGTCGACGAGTGCAAGGAGCGCGACTTCACGTACGCGGCTCCGCTGTTCGTCACGGCCGAGTTCACGAACAACGAGACCGGAGAGATCAAGTCTCAGACGGTCTTCATGGGCGATTTCCCGCTCATGACCAACAAGGGCACCTTCGTCATCAACGGCACCGAGCGTGTCGTCGTGTCGCAGCTTGTCCGCTCCCCTGGTGTCTACTTCGACTCCTCCATCGACAAGACGTCCGACAAGGACATCTTCTCCGCCAAGATCATCCCGTCCCGGGGTGCCTGGCTGGAGATGGAGATCGACAAGCGCGACATGGTCGGTGTACGCATCGACCGCAAGCGCAAGCAGTCCGTCACCGTCCTCCTGAAGGCTCTCGGCTGGACCACCGAGCAGATCCTCGAGGAGTTCGGCGAGTACGAGTCCATGCGCGCCACCCTGGAGAAGGACCACACCCAGGGTCAGGACGACGCGCTGCTCGACATCTACCGCAAGCTGCGCCCGGGCGAGCCGCCGACCCGCGAGGCCGCTCAGACGCTGCTCGAGAACCTCTACTTCAACCCGAAGCGCTACGACCTCGCCAAGGTCGGCCGCTACAAGGTGAACAAGAAGCTCGGCGCCGACGAGCCGCTCGACGCCGGTGTGCTCACCACCGACGACGTCATCGCGACGATCAAGTACCTGGTCAAGCTGCACGCCGGCGAGACCGAGACGACCGGCGAGTCCGGCCGTTCGATCGTGGTCGAGACCGATGACATCGACCACTTCGGCAACCGTCGTCTGCGCAACGTCGGCGAGCTCATCCAGAACCAGGTCCGCACGGGTCTGGCTCGTATGGAGCGCGTCGTCCGCGAGCGCATGACCACGCAGGACGTCGAGGCCATCACGCCGCAGACCCTGATCAACATCCGGCCGGTCGTCGCCTCCATCAAGGAGTTCTTCGGCACCAGCCAGCTGTCGCAGTTCATGGACCAGAACAACCCGCTCTCGGGCCTGACCCACAAGCGCCGCCTGTCGGCGCTGGGCCCCGGCGGTCTGTCCCGTGAGCGGGCCGGCTTCGAGGTCCGTGACGTTCACCCGTCGCACTACGGCCGCATGTGCCCGATCGAGACCCCTGAAGGCCCGAACATCGGTCTGATCGGCTCGCTCGCCTCCTACGGCCGCGTCAACGCGTTCGGCTTCGTGGAGACCCCGTACCGCAAGGTCATCGACGGCGTCGTCACCGACGAGGTCGACTACCTGACGGCCGACGAGGAAGACCGCTTCGTCATCGCCCAGGCCAACGCCGGCCTGTCCGAGGACATGCGCTTCACCGAGAACCGCGTGCTGGTGCGCCGTCGTGGCGGCGAGATCGACTACATCGCCGGCGACGACGTCGACTACATGGACGTCTCCCCGCGCCAGATGGTGTCCGTCGCGACCGCGATGATCCCCTTCCTGGAGCACGACGACGCCAACCGTGCCCTCATGGGCGCGAACATGATGCGCCAGGCCGTTCCGCTCATCAAGGCGGAGGCCCCGCTCGTCGGCACCGGCATGGAGTACCGCTGTGCGGTCGACGCCGGTGACTCGATCCGTGCGGAGAAGGACGGTGTCGTCCAGGAGGTCTCGGCCGACTACATCACCGTCGCCAACGACGACGGCACGTACACCACGTACCGCGTCGCCAAGTTCTCCCGCTCGAACCAGGGCACCTCGGTCAACCAGAAGGTCATCGTCAACGAGGGTGACCGGATCATCGAGTCCCAGGTCCTCGCCGACGGACCGGCGACCGAAGAGGGCGAGATGGCCCTCGGCAAGAACCTGCTCGTCGCGTTCATGCCGTGGGAAGGTCACAACTACGAGGACGCGATCATCCTGTCGCAGCGCCTCGTGCAGGACGACGTCCTCTCCTCGATCCACATCGAGGAGCACGAGGTCGACGCCCGTGACACCAAGCTCGGCCCCGAGGAGATCACCCGGGACATCCCGAACGTCTCCGAGGAGGTCCTCGCGGACCTCGACGAGCGCGGCATCATCCGCATCGGTGCGGACGTCGTCGCCGGCGACATCCTGGTCGGCAAGGTCACGCCCAAGGGTGAGACCGAGCTGACCCCGGAGGAGCGCCTGCTCCGCGCGATCTTCGGTGAGAAGGCCCGCGAGGTGCGTGACACCTCGCTCAAGGTCCCTCACGGTGAGATCGGCAAGGTCATCGGTGTCCGCGTCTTCGACCGCGAGGAGGGCGACGAGCTTCCTCCGGGCGTGAACCAGCTGGTCCGCGTCTACGTCGCCCAGAAGCGCAAGATCACCGACGGTGACAAGCTCGCCGGCCGCCACGGCAACAAGGGTGTCATCTCCAAGATCCTTCCGATCGAGGACATGCCCTTCCTTGAGGACGGCACGCCGGTCGACATCATCCTGAACCCGCTGGGTGTCCCGTCCCGAATGAACCCGGGACAGGTCCTGGAGATCCACCTCGGCTGGCTCGCCAGCCGCGGCTGGGACGTCTCCGGGCTCGGCGAGGAATGGGCCGAGCGGCTGAAGGTCATCGGCGCCGACAAGGTCGCGCCGGGTACCAACGTCGCCACCCCGGTGTTCGACGGTGCGCGTGAGGACGAGCTCGCGGGCCTGTTCGAGCACACCATCCCGAACCGCGACGGCGACCGCCTGGTCCTCCCGTCCGGCAAGGCGCGTCTGTTCGACGGCCGCTCCGGCGAGCCGTTCCCGGACCCGATCTCGATCGGGTACATGTACATCCTCAAGCTCCACCACCTGGTCGACGACAAGCTCCACGCTCGGTCGACCGGTCCGTACTCCATGATCACGCAGCAGCCGCTGGGTGGTAAGGCTCAGTTCGGTGGCCAGCGCTTCGGTGAGATGGAGGTGTGGGCGCTCGAGGCTTATGGCGCCGCTTACGCCCTCCAGGAGCTGCTGACCATCAAGTCCGACGACGTCACCGGCCGCGTGAAGGTCTACGAGGCCATCGTCAAGGGCGAGAACATCCCCGAGCCGGGCA
The DNA here is from genome assembly GCF_040651555.1 of Streptomyces sp. NPDC048424. Lineage (NCBI taxonomy): Bacteria > Bacillati > Actinomycetota > Actinomycetes > Kitasatosporales > Streptomycetaceae > Streptomyces > Streptomyces sp. NPDC048424. The sequence continues at coordinate 184,517 of NZ_JBEZKE010000002.1, forward strand.
TTCCCGAGTCCTTCAAGGTGCTCATCAAGGAAATGCAGTCGCTCTGCCTCAACGTGGAGGTGCTGTCCTCGGACGGCATGTCCATCGAGATGCGCGACACCGACGAGGACGTCTTCCGCGCGGCGGAGGAGCTCGGTATCGACCTGTCCCGGCGCGAGCCGAGCAGCGTCGAAGAGGTCTGACGGGCCTGACGGGGGGCTCGCTCAAGAGCCCCCCGTCATCCCCGGGACCGTTCAGACCATGATTGAGACTCGACCCCGAAAGAGGGATTGACGCACAGTGCTCGACGTCAACTTCTTCGACGAGCTGCGGATCGGCCTTGCCACCGCGGACGACATCCGAACCTGGTCGCACGGCGAGGTCAAGAAGCCGGAGACCATCAACTACCGCACCCTCAAGCCCGAGAAGGACGGACTCTTCTGCGAGAAGATCTTCGGTCCTACCCGGGACTGGGAGTGCTACTGCGGCAAGTACAAGCGTGTCCGCTTCAAGGGCATCATCTGTGAGCGTTGTGGCGTCGAGGTCACGCGCGCCAAGGTGCGCCGTGAGCGGATGGGCCACATCGAGCTTGCCGCTCCCGTCACCCACATCTGGTACTTCAAGGGCGTCCCGTCGCGCCTCGGATACCTGCTGGACCTCGCGCCGAAGGACCTCGAGAAGGTCATCTACTTCGCCGCGTACATGATCACGTTCGTCGACGACGAGCGTCGCACCCGCGACCTCCCGTCGCTGGAGGCGCACGTCTCCGTCGAGCGCCAGCAGATCGAGAACCGCCGTGACGCGGACCTCGAAGGCCGTGCCAAGAAGCTCGAGACCGACCTGGGCGAGCTCGAGGCCGAGGGCGCGAAGGCCGACGTACGCCGCAAGGTGCGCGAAGGTGCCGAGCGCGAGATGAAGCAGCTCCGTGACCGCGCCCAGCGCGAGATCGACCGCCTCGACGAGGTGTGGGCCCGCTTCAAGAACCTCAAGGTCCAGGACCTCGAGGGCGACGAGCTGCTCTACCGCGAGCTGCGTGACCGCTTCGGCACGTACTTCGACGGTTGCATGGGCGCCGCCGCGCTGCAGAAGCGCCTGGAGTCCTTCGACCTCGAGGAGGAGGCCGAGCGCCTCCGCGAGATCATCCGTACCGGCAAGGGCCAGAAGAAGACCCGTGCGCTCAAGCGCCTCAAGGTCGTCTCCGCGTTCCTGCAGACCAGCAACAAGCCCAAGGGCATGGTTCTGGACTGCGTGCCGGTGATCCCGCCGGACCTGCGTCCGATGGTGCAGCTGGACGGTGGCCGCTTCGCGACCTCCGACCTGAACGACCTGTACCGCCGCGTGATCAACCGCAACAACCGCCTGAAGCGCCTTCTCGACCTCGGTGCCCCCGAGATCATCGTGAACAACGAGAAGCGCATGCTCCAGGAGGCCGTCGACGCCCTCTTCGACAACGGTCGTCGTGGTCGTCCGGTGACCGGCCCCGGCAACCGTCCCCTGAAGTCCCTCAGCGACATGCTGAAGGGCAAGCAGGGTCGATTCCGTCAGAACCTCCTCGGCAAGCGCGTGGACTACTCCGCGCGTTCCGTGATCGTCGTCGGTCCCCAGCTGAAGCTGCACCAGTGTGGTCTGCCCAAGGCCATGGCGCTGGAGCTCTTCAAGCCGTTCGTGATGAAGCGCCTGGTCGACCTGAACCACGCGCAGAACATCAAGTCGGCGAAGCGCATGGTCGAGCGCGGCCGCACGGTCGTGTACGACGTGCTCGAAGAGGTCATCGCCGAGCACCCGGTCCTCCTGAACCGTGCGCCCACGCTGCACCGCCTCGGCATCCAGGCCTTCGAGCCCCAGCTGGTCGAAGGCAAGGCCATCCAGATCCACCCGCTCGTCTGCACCGCGTTCAACGCGGACTTCGACGGTGACCAGATGGCCGTGCACCTGCCGCTCTCCGCGGAGGCGCAGGCCGAGGCCCGCATCCTGATGCTGTCCTCGAACAACATCCTCAAGCCGGCCGACGGCCGTCCGGTCACGATGCCGACCCAGGACATGGTCCTCGGTCTGTTCTTCCTGACCACCGACGGTGAGCTCCGTGACACCAAGGGCGAGGGCCGTGCGTTCGGCTCCACGGCCGAGGCGACCATGGCGTTCGACAACGGCGAGCTGGCGCTCCAGTCGTCCGTCGACATCCGCTTCCCGGTGGGCACCATCCCGCCGCGTGGCTGGGTGGCGCCGGTCGCCGAGGAGGGCGAGCAGGAGTTCCAGCCGGGCGACAGCTTCCGTCTGCGCACCACCCTGGGCCGCGCGCTCTTCAACGAGCTGCTGCCCGAGGACTACCCGTTCGTCGACTACTCGGTGGGCAAGAAGCAGCTCTCCGAGATCGTCAACGACCTGGCGGAGCGCTACCCCAAGGTCATCGTGGCGGCGACGCTCGACAACCTGAAGGCGGCCGGCTTCCACTGGGCGACCCGTTCGGGCGTCACCGTGGCCATCTCCGACGTCGTCGTGCCCGAGGCCAAGAAGGCCATCGTCGCGGGCTACGAGGCGCAGGACGAGAAGGTCCAGAAGCAGTACGAGCGCGGTCTGATCACCAAGGACGAGCGCACGCAGGAGCTCATCGCGATCTGGACCAAGGCGACCAACGAGGTTGCCGAGGCGATGAACGCGAACTTCCCCAAGACGAACCCCATCTTCATGATGGTTGACTCGGGTGCCCGAGGAAACATGATGCAGATGCGACAGATCGCCGGTATGCGTGGTCTGGTGTCGAACGCGAAGAACGAGACCATCCCGCGTCCGATCAAGGCGTCCTTCCGTGAGGGCCTCACCGTTCTGGAGTACTTCATCTCCACGCACGGTGCCCGTAAGGGTCTGGCGGACACCGCCCTGCGTACCGCCGACTCGGGTTACCTGACCCGTCGTCTGGTGGACGTCTCGCAGGACGTCATCATCCGCGAGGAGGACTGTGGCACCGAGCGCGGTCTGAAGCTGAAGATCGCCGTTCGCGGCGAGGACGGCGTGCTGCGCAAGGCCGACGACGTCGAGACCTCGATCTACGCCCGCATGCTGGCCGAGGACGTCGTCATCGACGGCAAGGTCATCGCGCCGGCCAACGTCGACCTCGGTGACGTGCTCATCGACGCCCTGGTCGCCAACGGCGTCGAGGAGGTCAAGACCCGCTCGGTCCTGACCTGTGAGTCCGCGGTCGGCACCTGTGCCTTCTGCTACGGACGCTCGCTCGCCACCGGCAAGCTGGTCGACATCGGTGAGGCGGTCGGCATCATCGCCGCCCAGTCCATCGGTGAGCCCGGTACCCAGCTGACGATGCGTACCTTCCACACCGGTGGTGTGGCCGGTGACGACATCACGCAGGGTCTGCCGCGTGTCGTCGAGCTCTTCGAGGCCCGTACCCCGAAGGGTGTCGCCCCGATCTCCGAGGCCGCCGGCCGCGTGCGGATCGAGGAGACCGAGAAGACGAAGAAGATCGTCATCACGCCCGACGACGGCAGCGACGAGACGGCGTTCCCGATCTCGAAGCGCGCCAAGGTCATCGTGCACGAGGGCGACCACGTCGAGGTGGGCCAGAAGCTCACCATGGGTGCCACCAACCCGCACGACGTGCTGCGCATCCTCGGCCAGCGTGCCGTCCAGGTCCACCTGGTCGGCGAAGTCCAGAAGGTCTACAACTCGCAGGGCGTGTCGATCCACGACAAGCACATCGAGATCATCATCCGGCAGATGCTGCGCCGCGTGACGATCATCGAGTCCGGCGACGCGGAGCTCCTGCCGGGCGAGCTGGTCGAGCGGTCGAAGTTCGAGACCGAGAACCGTCGCGTGGTCACCGAGGGCGGTCACCCCGCCTCCGGCCGTCCGCAGCTGATGGGTATCACCAAGGCCTCGCTGGCGACGGAATCCTGGCTGTCGGCCGCCTCCTTCCAGGAGACGACCCGAGTCCTGACGGATGCGGCGATCAACGCCAAGTCCGACAGCCTCATCGGCCTCAAGGAGAACGTCATCATCGGTAAGCTCATCCCGGCCGGTACGGGCCTCGCCCGCTACCGCAACATCCGGGTCGAGCCCACCGAGGAAGCCAAGGCCGCGATGTACTCGGCCGTCGGTTACGACGACATCGACTACTCGCCCTTCGGCACCGGCTCCGGCCAGGCTGTCCCGCTGGAGGACTACGACTACGGCCCGTACAACGGCTGACAGCTCGTATGAAGAAACCCCCCGTCGCTCCGAGAGGAGCGGCGGGGGGTTTCCTCGTTCCCGGGTCCCGTCCCCCGGGGTCCCGTCCCCGCAGGAACGGGACCCCGGGGGACGGGCTCAGGTGCGGCGGCGGCGGAGGGGGGTGGTGGTGACGGCGAGGAGGATCATCAGGCCGAGGGTGCCGGCTGCGAGGCCTGGGGTGAGGCCCCTGGGGGTGAAGGTGCAGGAGAGCTTGTGGGTGCCCGGGGGGAGGTCCACGGAGAGCAGGCCGTGGAAGCTCTTGGCCGGGGCGGAGCACTCCCAGCCGGGGACGTCGGTCAGGGCCAGGACCGCCGTGCCGGTGGTGCCCTGGGGGAGGGTGGCCTCGATGGAGTGGCCGCCCGCGGTGACCTTGGTGGCGCCGGTGTCGGTGAGGTGGCGGACCGCGGTGTCGAGGTCCGCGCGGTTCAGGCAGCCCAGCGGGTGGTCGCCGGCGGTGGCGTCCTTGGTCTGGGTCCGTACCGTCGCGTCGATCCGGCCGGAGGCGGGGACCGGACCGAGCGGGACGACACCGGTCATCTCGTCCTCCAGCCGGTGCCGGCCGCCGCCGGTTTCGAGGGTTCCGTAGAGGGCGGGGGAGAACCAGTAGGCCTCGGAGCCGGGGGTGCACTGGGCGGCGTACGTCTGCTCGGTGGCGGTCCCCGCGCGGGTGACCTGCGGGACCTGGTAGACGGTCGCGCCCAGGACGTTTTCCTGGCGGGCGTAGACGCTGTCGGCCGGGTTGGGGGAGGCGTAGGGGCCGGTGCGGACGGTGACGAGCGGGGGTGCGGGGAACTTCGAGGCCGTCCAGGTGCCCGGTTCGGAGCCCGGGCGGACCCGCGCGCCGATCGAGAAGATCGCGTCGAGCACCGGGTTGTCGGCCCCGAAGAAGGTCCGGCCGTCGTTCTTGAAGCCGTAGCCGAGGGGTTCGAGGGCCTGGTACGTGGCCTCCGGGAGGTAGCTGCTGTAGTACTGCGGGCCCTCCGCCCGCAGGGCGAGGGCGTCGTTGTACGAGGTCTGCGGTGCGCCCGAGTCGGTGCGGTACGCGGGCCAGCCGGCCACGCCGCGGACCGCGTCGAAGTGGCCGGTGATCGAGCGGTTCGAGGTGGCGATCGGCTTGGCCCAGCGCTCGCGGGCCCGGCGGGAGTCGGCGTTCGCCGCGGCGACGGTGGACTCCGCGAAGACCACGCCGATCATCAGGGCCGCCGCCACGGGGATGAGGTAGCGGCGCTTCTCGCCGAGGGAGAGCAGGAGGAGCGCGAGCAGCGAGACCCCGCCGCCGCCGAGCACGGCGGGCCAGGTCCAGCCGCCGAAGTCGTCGGTGTGGCGCAGGACGAAGGTGGCCGCGACGAGCAGGGCGGCGGCCAGGGCCAGGTGGAGGGGGCGCGGCCGGTTCGCCAGCGCCAGCCAGGCGACGATCACCACCATGCCGCTGAACACGAAGGTCTCGCGGTACGGGTTGCCGTTCGGCACCGCCAGCCCGTGCCAGACGAACTGCGTCGGCGGGAACTGGAAGGAGGCGAGCACCAGCAGGGTCGCCGCCGCCCACACCAGGCGGGTCCGCTTCGCGACCCGGGTGTTGAGGAGGAAGCTGCCTGCCAGGATCAGGCCCAGCGAGGCCACGTACAGCCGCGGCCGGCCGCCCCACAGGTGGGTGGCGGGGAGCATGCCCGCGAAGAAGACCTCGATGCGTACGGGGTCGAAGGCGGCGGCCTTGGTGGGCTGCGCGGCTCCGCTGGACAGGAACGAGGGCAGCAGGAGCGGGAGCGTGAGCAGGATCCCGGTCCCGGCGGCCGTCGCGGCCCGCCACACGGCGCGCAGCCGCTGCCGGCCCGTCATGTCACGGGTGATCAGGCGGATGGCCAGCAGGATGCAGGCGGCCATCGTGGCCATCATCGCGGTGTAGAAGTTCCCGAACCAGGCGAGCGCGACCAGCAGGGCCACGCCCGGCCAGCGGCGCTCCTCCAGGCACCACTCGACGGCGATGCCGAGCATCGGGAGCGCGACCAGACCCCACAGCCACATCGGGATGTACGAGGCGTCGCTGAGCGCCCAGCCGCACAGGCCGTACGTGGCTCCGAGCACGCCCCGCTGCCACCACGGGCCGGGGCGCAGCTTGCCGAGGTACACCGTCATGACGGCCGCGGCGGCGCCCATCGTGAGCGGGGTGATCGCGAAGACGGCCAGGTCGACGTGGGCGCGCGGGACGAGGACGGCCAGCCAGGAGAAGGGGTTGCCGAGGTAGGTGTAGTAGTCGGACAGGAACTGCTGTCCGAAGCCGCCGCGCCAGGTGAAGAGCAGGTCGCCGGCGGCCTGCCCGTGGACCAGGTCCCACAGCGCCCGGTGGAAGGGCACGTACTGGTTGGCCTGGTCGTTGAGGGCGCGGCCGGTGTCGCCGAGGGGGAAGGTGCCGCGTGCCACCCAGGCCGCGCAGAAGGCGGCCGAGGTGACGAGGAAGGCGAGCAGGGGCCCGTAGAGCCGGGCGGCCCGGCGGCGCGGCCGCCGGGCGGGACCGGGATCGGGGTCGGGGGGAGGAGCGCCGACTGCGGTCTGCTCCGGTGCCACGGTCCCCAATGTCCTGCTCCCTGCTGCTCGACGGCAAGCCGCCAGTTTAGGTCGCCGGGGTGGGGCGGCCCGCAGGACGGGCCGCCCCGTGCCCCGGAGGGAGCGCCTACTGGCCGGTGATCTGCCAGGCCGTGACGGCGACGGCGGAGACGGCCGCGAGCGCGGTCACGCTGGCCAGGGGCCAGCGGGCGCGCTCCAGGGAGTCCAGCCGGGCCTCGTGGTCGGCGAGGCGCGCGTCCGTCTGGTCACTGCGCTGCACCAGCAGTGCGAGTGAACCGTCGACGCGGGCGAAGCCGGCCTCCATGGTGCCGCGCAGGCGTTCCAGTTCCACGGCGACGGAGAGCGGGTCGGGGTCGGTCATGCGCGGTCGCCCTCCTCGCGGTCGCCGGTGCCGGTGCCGGCGCTGGTGTCGTTGCGGGCGGCGAGGGCGAGGAGCTCCCGGTCGGCGTCGTACGGCCACTCCGTGCGCAGCCAGCCGGGCAGCACCGCCTGGACGCCGGGTACCGCCATCACCCGGGCGAGGGCGCCGGCAGCGGCGAGGGCGCCGGCCACCCAGGGGAGGGCGGCGGGGATCCCGGACGCGTCGACGAGGGCGGGCAGCAGGACGGCTACGGCCAGGGCCGTCTGGACGATGGTGCGCGCGGTGCGCTTCGCGGCATCGGACATGGGGGGCCTTCTTTCGTGGTGCGTGTGCGAGTGCGTGGGGCGGGTGCGGTCAGCCGGAGTACGGGACCTTGAGGGCGTCCCAGGAGGTGCGGCCCGGCCAGCCGTCGGCGTCGGCGCCGCGGAAGCCGAGCTTCTGCTGCCAGCGGGCGTACGAGCGGCGGTCGGCCTCCGACCACTGCGGGCCGGGGCCCACGGAGTAGGCCGAGCAGCCCTCGTCGACCAGGCGGCGGCCCATGGCGGTGATGACCGGCGAGTCCGGGGCGGAGGTGAAGAAGCCTGCGCCGGGGAACGGCTGGTAGCCCGGGCCGCCGGTCGCCGGGGCGGGGACCGGCTGGGCGGACCCGCCCCGGCCCGCGGTGCCCGCGAGGCGGTAGGCGATCCGGGCGCGCATCGACTCCATGGTGAAACCGCGGGGGTCGACCTTGGTGTTGGTCCACTCCTTGTGACCGATGACGGAGGGGGCCTGCCAGCCGTGGGCGCGGCAGATGGCGGCGGAGGCGCGCTCGATGGCGTCGAGCTGGGCCTCGGGCCAGGGGTCGCGGCCGTCGCCGAGGTTGACGCACTCGAAGCCGTAGAAGTGGGCGTTGCCGTCGGTGTCGTTGCGGCGGGGGGCGGGGAGCGTGGTCTCGGCGGTGACGGCGTCGAGGACGTCGCCGTCACCGAGGCCGGCGTGGTTGGTGCGGCCGTGGCCGATGAGGTGGACGACGCCGGCCTTGTCGATCACCGCGTGGCAGAGGGGGCCGGGGAGTTCGTCGTAGCCGTCGTGGCAGAGGGCGACGCTTTCGGCGCTGCCGCTGCTGACGGTGTGGTGCACGATCACGCCGTTGACCGGGCCCCAGGCGCCCTTGTGGTTGCGGTTGTGGGTGCGCCAGCCGGGGTACTCGACGACGTTCACGCCTTCGGCTTTGAGGGCGGTGAGGAGGGTGTCGGCGGTGAGGGGGGTGGCCATGGGGGCTCCTTCGGGCATGGGAAAGCCCCGGCCGCGGGATCTTTTGCGGGCGGGGCGGGGCGGGGGGTGTGGCGGTGCGGTGTGGTGCGCGGTGCGGGCCGTTGCTGGGGCTCCGCCCCGGACCCCGCGCCTCAAACGCCGGCGGGGCTGGAGGGGGTGCCGGCGGGGCTGGAATTGGTGGGGCTGAACTTGTTGCAGAGGGTGGTGTAGGCGGTGACTCGGGAGTTGAAGTCCGTGAGGGCGGCGGATACGGCTGTGGGGATGGCGGTGGGGTCGGGGAGGACCGGGCCGGTGGGCGGGGGGTCCAGGACCACCTGGCCGAAGCCGCGGAGCTGGGCGCCGAGGTCGCCGTTCTCGGTGAACTGGGCGGTCACGTACACGGCCGGGTAGCCCGAGACCGGGTCCGGTTCCAGGCTGCCGCCGAGACCGGCGTCGTAGACGCGGACCAGGACGGTGTGGCCGCCCTCGGTGACGGTGGCCCGGCCCGCGTAGTCGATGGCGATGCCCCAGGGCTGGGTCGGGTCGGTGTTCATGGGAGTCTCCTCAGCTTTGGGTGCCGTACATCATCAGAGGCTGGGCGTAGACGAGCCCGGTGCCGCCGGTGACCATGGCCTGGATCTCGACCTTGAGCAGGCTGCCGAAGCGGGCCCCGAAGTCCTCGGTGACCAGCGCCGTGCGGTCGAAGGCGGCCGGTGTGGTGACGGGGTCGCCCCACTGGGTGCCGTCGACGAGGACCCGGACCTGACCGGTGACGCCCGAGGCGGCCGCGGTGAGGAAGTGCAGCCGCATCCGGGGCTGCCAGACCGGGTTGAACGAGCGGGCGACGGTGGTCCAGCCGGTCGCGTTGGTCTGCGGCCAGCGGGTGGTGCTGGTGTCCTGCGGGGGCAGCATGGCCAGCCAGGGGCGGGCGAGGCCGCCGGTGACCACGTCGTCCGAGACGATCTCGTGGTTGTGGGCGTCGAACACGCGCAGTGCCTGGTCGTAGTTGCCGCCGACGACGTTGCGGACGCTCAGGACGGTCTTGCCGCTCTGCCGCTTGATCTCCATGCCGTACTCGGTCGGGGACCAGGCGCCGACACCGAGGATCTTGGTGCCGGCGGGCTCCACCACGGACAGGGAGCCGCCGTCGGCGATTCGGACCTCGCCGCCGGAGACGGTGTTCAGCGCCGGGCGCGTGTTGACGGCGGTGGACAGCTGCTGGATCCGGCGCTCCATCGCGGTCAGCCGGTCGATGATGTCCTCGGGCAGCTGGGGCATCAGACCTCCTCAAGGTAGAGCTCGGCGGTGTCCGGACGGCCCCGCTCGGGCGGGCTGACCTTGGCGCCGATGATCCGGTAGCGGGCGTCGAGGCCCTGCGGGAACCACTCGTCGGTGATGCGGATGCGGGCGGTGCGGCCCAGCAGGGTCGGGGGCACGACCCCGCCCAGCCGGATCGTGATCGCGGGGATGACCACGGCTCCGCGGGCCTGGGCCAGCTCGGCGACGGCGAGCGAGTCCAGGGCGGCCTTGTCGGAGACCTCGTTGTGGTCCGAGGACAGGTCGATGCGCGGCCAGCCGCCGTCGATCAGGTCCTGGGCGACCCGCTCGTCCGAGGCCAGCGGCCGCGACTCCTCCGCCTGGTTGGTGTTGACGGAGGCGCCGCGGGCCCGGGCGGTGGTGCCGCCGCGCGTGGCGTCGCGGGGGAAGGAGTACGCGAGGATCGTGCCGGGCCGGTCCAGTACGAGATCGGTGACGCCCGTGTGGATGCGCGGGCTGCCGAGCCGCAGCTGGCGGGTCCGGGAGCCGGTGACCGGGTCGCGGAAGACGGAGATGTAGTGCTCGAAGCCGTTCTCCGCCGCGGCCAGCGACTCGATGGCCTCGGAGTAGAGGGTCTCGTCGCCGTCCCGCCAGGACGCCGTGCGCAGCCGGGCGGGGGTGGACGTCTCCGTGCCGTAGGTGATGCCGATGCGGCCGCCCGGCGCGGACTGGAGCTTCTCCCACAGGTCGCGTACGAGCTGCAGCTGCTCGGTGCCGGGCGCCGGGCGGGAGATGGTCTCGCGGATCCGGCGCCTGGCCGCGTACGAGTCGAAGGTCGCGGCCTGGATGGAGAGGGTGACCACGCCCCGCTCGGTGCTCTGCAGGGTGCTGGTCCAGATGATCCCGCCCCACCACAGGTCGCCGCCGCGCTCCAGGTAGACCGCGGTACGGCCTTCCTCGATCCGTGCGACGCGGGCGGCGATGGCGGAGTCCGGCACGGGGATGGTGCCGGACAGGGCGCCCGGCTTGCCGATGAAGTCGTCGATGGAGACGTCCCGCAGGGGCAGGATGTCGATGGTCCGGTCGGTGCGCAGGTCGCAGAAGATCGCGCGGTAGGGGGTGTCGGTGGTCACTGGGCCGCCTCGTACGTGGCCGTGCCGAAGATGGTGTGGCCCGCGACCCAGGTCCAGGGGGTGAGGGCGTCGACGAGGCCGGCGTAGAGGATCGAGTCGCCGCTGGGCTGGCCCGAGCTGATCTCCAGTTCGAAGAAGTCGGGCGAGGTGAGGCGTACGCGGGCCACGGCGCGCTCGCGGGTCGTCGCGGTGAGATCGGCGAATCCGACGCACTTGAAGGCCGAGGCCGCCTTGACCGGGAGGCTGAAGCGCCAGTTGTCGGTGGTGGCCGGGTTCGTGCCGCCGTTGCTGGTGGTGCCGAAGGTGATGGCGAAGTTGAGGTGCACGGTCGGGCCGTTGCGGATGTAGCGGCATTCGACGACGGCGTTGCCGAAGGACGGTGTGGCCAGGCCGGTGGCGGTGGTCCACGCGGGGGTCCAGTTCTGCCAGACCGGCTGCGGCGGGTACGCCTGCCACGCGGTGCCGTCCCAGCGCTGGAGCCCGTTGCCGAAGTCGCGGTACTGGCCCGGGTAGGCGCCGATCGCGGTGTCGGTGGTGACGGGAACGATGCCGCCGATGGCGACGGTGGCCGTGCGCAGGCCGGTCAGGGCGGTGTTCCAGTTGATGCCGCCGGTGCCCGCGCTGGTGCCGGCCGGGACCGCGACCGTGTAGAGGGGGAGGGACAGCTGCGGCGTCGCCGGGGGGACCGGGGCCGCCGAGGGGGCGCCCTGGACGACCTCGACGGAGGCGTCGGTGCGGCCGGTGGCGTCGTACTCGTCGTCGCGGACGCGTATGACGATCAGGTCGATCCGACCGTACTGGGCGTGCCCGTCGGCGAACGTCAGGGCGGCGGTCTGGGTGAGCGCGACCGGGTAGGCGCCCTGGGCGTCGGTGCCCTGGATCACGGCCCGTCCCGGGTAGACGGTCGCGCCCATCGCGGTGGAGCCGGTCACGGTGAACCCGGAGATCCGCCACTTGCCGTCGGCGGAGCCGGGCAGGACACCCGAGCGGGTGGCGACCGGGGAGGTGGGGGTGAGGGCGCCGAGGGAGGCGACGCGGGTGTCGGAGCGGGTCTGGCCGGTGACCGGGAGCCAGGCGGATCGGATGTTCATGGGGGTGCTCCTTACAGTGCGTCGACGCGCAGGAAGATGTTGTCGAACCAGCTCTTGATCCCGGCGACGCTCACGCGGTGCATGAGGGTCGCGGTGTACGTCTGGTCGCCGGAGAGGTTCGCGAGGCGGGTGGTGGTGGACACCGAGGTGGCCGGGTCGCCGGGACTGGAGACGGCGCGTTCGTCGTCGGGCGCCCAGATCACGGTGGCGCCCTGGGTCACGCGCACGGCGGTGAAACCGGTGGCCGTGGCGTGGCCGACCACCGAGGTGCGCGCCCCGTAGGTGAGCAGCACGGCGCCCGAGGTCGGCGCGTTGAACGTGATCTGCACCGAGGCGACGCTCGTGTCGAGCAGGGTCTCGGAGTAGGTGGCGGAGGTGGTGTACCCGGCGTCGAGGTTCTCGGCGAACAGCGGTGCCGGGAAGGCCGGCAGCCAGCTGGTGCCGTTCCAGCGCTGGAGCACCCGCTGCGGGGTGTCGCGGTACTGGCCCACGTAACTGGCCGTCGTCAGCGTGCCCTTGGGGGCGATGCCGCCCAGTGCGGAGGGGTACGAGACCCAGGCGCTGCCGTCCCAGCGCTGGAGCGCGCCGCCCGAGTCCTGGTACTGGCCGGGGTAGGCGCCGGGGGCGACCTCGCCCATGACCGGCAGGATCCCGCCCAGGGCCACGGTGGCGACGCGGAGGTCGGTGAGGGCGTTGCTCCAGTTGATGCCGCCCTTGCCCGCGCTGGTGCCGGCCGGGACGGCGACCTGGTACAGCGGGAGGGAGAGCAGCGGGGGCGCCGGGGCGACCGGGGTGGCGGCCGGGGTGCCCTGGATGACCTCGGCCGTGGCCTGCCACTTGTTGGACGAGTCGTAGGAGCCGTCGTAGATGCGCAGGCAGACCAGGTCGATGCGGCCGGCCTGGGCGTCGCCGTCGGCGAAGGTGAGGACGGTGTCCTCGATCATGGCCACCGGGTAGACGCCCTGCGGGTGCAGGCCCTGGATGGCGGCCCGGCCGTTGTAGAGGGTGGCGGCCATGGCGGACTTGCCCTCCAGCCAGAAGCCGGAGACCCGGTGCTGGCCGCTGTACGAGCCGGGCAGGATGCCCGAGCGGGCCCGGATCGGGTCGATCGGGGTGGTGGCCCCGATCTGGGTGAGGCGGGTGTCCTCGCGGGTCTGGCCGGTCTGGGCCACCCAGCTGGCGCGCAGGTTCATCGATTGACTCCGTTTCCGGTAGGGGTGAAGGTCAGGACCTGATCCACTCGGCGGCGAGCGAGCAGGCGTAGCCCGAGCCGCCGAGGGTGCGGACGGCGGCGCCGCTGTTCTGGTGGGCGTGCAGCTGGAGCGTCTGGCCGGCGGTCAGCTTGACCAGGGCCTGGCCGCCGACGGAGGTGGCGCCGGGGCCGGCGCCGACGAGCCAGGTGGCGCGCGGGAGTCCGGAGCCGCCCACCATCAGGCGGGCGCCGCGGGAGCCGGTGGTCGAGTCGGCGCTGAAGACGACCTGCCCGGACACCCGCCACCAGCCGGTGCGCGGCACGGTGTAGGTGTCGCTGCCGTTCCAGCCGGTCAGGTCGTCCACGTCGACGGTCTGCAGGGTGACCGCGTACCAGCCGCTCGACGAGGAGGACGGGATGGACTGCATCGCGGTCTGCGAGGCGCTGAAGAGGACCGCGGTGCGGCCCTCCGCGTACTGCCAGGCGGTGCCGTCCCAGCGCTGGAGCACGCCGCCGGCGCCGTCCCGGTACTGGCCGGTGTACGTGCCCGCGGTCAGCTTGCCCGCCGGGGCGATGCCGCCGACGTCCGGCGGGTACGACACCCAGGTGGTGCCGTCCCAGCGCTGGAACTTGCCGCCCGCGTCGCGGTACTGGCCGACGTACGCGCCTTTGTACCCGTCGCTCGGGACGATTCCGCCGAGGGCGACCGTCGCGTACCGCAGGTTCGTGACGGCCTCGGCCCAGTTGATGCCGCCGTTGCCGGCCGAGGCACCGGCCTTGACCTTGACCGAGTACAGCGGGATGGCCGAGCCGGAGGGGGTGGCGGGGGCCACGGGGACCGCCGCCGGGGTGCCCTTGACCAGCCGGACCAGGGCCTCCGTCTTGCCGCTGCCGTCGTACGCGTCGTCCAGTACGACCAGTTCGATCAGGTCGATCCGGTCCAGCTGGGGGTCGCCGTCCGCCAGGGTCAGGTTCTCGGACACGGTGACGGCCACCAGGTAGGCGCCCGGGCTGCTGTTGCCCTGGACGACGGCGCGTCCGGTGCCGATGGAGCACTGCATGGCGGCGACGGGGGTGAGGAGGAGGCCGCCGGGGATGATGCCGCCCCGGGACTTGAGGGGGATGTTGGCGTCGGTCTGCCCGTTGGGGGTGAGCAGGGCGGACAGCGTGATGCGGGTGTCCTCGCGGGTCTGGCCGGTGGGAGTGAGCCAGGCTGCCCGGACGGTCATGATCGGTTCCTTTCGGGAAGGCGGACGAAGGAGGCGGGCCCGGGCCCGGCTACCACTCCGCGCTGCGCCAGCGGACGGACATCTCCGCGCCCGCCTCGGCGCTGTCCGGGCGGAACGAGAGCTCGGCGACGCCCGGCTCGAAGGCGAACAGCTCCTCGGGGCTGCTGTCCGCGGTGGCCGTGTGGCGGCGGGACGCGGTGCCGTTGAGGGTGACCGTGCCGGCCGCGGTGTCGACCACCAGCTCGTCGCCGGCCGTCAGGTCGATGGCGTAGCGCAGGCGGCGGCGGGTGGTCCGCTCGGTCACCGACGGGGTGCCGCACGGGCCGCGGAAGGTGATCACCGGGTGGGTGGGGGCGGAGCCGGTGTTCTCGGCCCCGGCGTCGCCGGTCCTGGCGGCCTGGCCCCAGTCGAGCGGCCAGACCAGCGGCCAGGTCAGGCCGCTCTCCGGCTCCGGGGCCGCGACGATGGCGCTCTGCTCGCCGGTCAGGTACCGGCGCGGATCCGTGGCGGTCCACTGGACGGAGGCCTTGGCCGCGCCCTGGGTGGCGTACACCCGGTCCGCGGGCAGCACCCGCTGGGTGATCCGGGCGCGTACGGCGAGGACCTCGCCGTGCAGCCGTACGGCCAGCCAGCGCTCCTCGTCGCCCAGGGCCATCGCCTGGCGCAGGAGGCGGACGGTGGCCAGCGAGGCGCCGCGCTCGGGCAGCATCCACACGGTGCCGCCGACCTTGCGGGGCTTGGCGTAGCGGGCGCCGGGCCATGAGCCGTGCCCGGTGGGGCGTTCGGCGTCGGAGCTGTCGAACTCGGGCAGGTCCTCCCAGCCGGTCAGTCCCGCCTTGTCGACGGTGAAGGGGGTGCCGGGTCCCATGAGCAGTCCGGCCCACTGCATCTGCCCGTCCTGGGTGATGAGTGAGCCGGGTGCGTGGTCGGCGGTGTAGGTGGTCGTGGTGGTCTCGGCCATGGCGGGCCGTCACCTCGCTCTCAGGGATGGGGGGTGCTGGACACCCCTGTTTCATGCGTGGGCGGCGGCGAGGAAGAGCAGGTCCTCGGCGGTCGATCGGGGGCCCGCGCCGGCCGGCTCCCGGTACTCCCGTATGCGGTGGGGGCCCTTGTCCGGGGACTGCGGAGCGGCGGGGGCGACGCGGCGGTGGTCGAGGTCGGAGACCGGGTTGATCCGCGGGGCCGAGCCCATGGACATGGGCCAGACGACGCCGCCCTCCGCGAGCATCGGGATCTTGTCGAGGTCGACGCCGAACTTCTTGCCGAGGATCTCGAAGCTGAGGTCCTCCAGGCCGTCGATGATCCAGTTGGCGAAGGCGATCATGCCGTTGAACGGGCCGGTGACCACGGCGAGCACGGCTTGCAGGCCCGTGGTGACGAAGCGGCCGATGCCGCCCAGGGAACCGGCGAGGGAGGAGCTCACCCGGGCGAACGCGCCGGGGAGGGTGCCGGTCAGGAAGGTGATCACCGGGCGGATCGGGGCCATGATCGCGTTGAAGGCGCCGGAGGCGACCCCGCGCAGCGCACTGGTGGCCGAGCGGGCGGAACCGCCGGTCTGGGAGAAGCCGTTGACGGCTCCGCGCAGACCGCCGACCACCGACGAGACGACCGTGAAGTACCCCTTGAAGTACGTGGTCACGATCGTGGCGACGGTCGCCAGCACCGGGATGAGGAACTTCAGGTAGCCCTCGAACACCTGGAGGACGACGGTGAAGGTCTGCTCGATGAGGCGCTGTCCGGTCTCGGAGTTCACGGCGAGCTCGATGAGCCAGGCGCCGAGCGGGATCAGGATGCCGAGCACGAAGCCGAGCGGGTTGGCCCGCATGGCGACGTTCACGGCGGTCATGACGACCGAGCCCACGGTCATGGCGATGCCGAAGGTGCTCATGAGCGTGGAGACGATCCCGATGGCCGGCAGCAGGCCGCCGATGACGGCCAGGACCCCGCCGGTCTTCCCGCCCAGCTTCCGCAGCGAGGCCACGACCCCGCGGGCCCCGGAGTCCACCCGCTTGGTGCCGGTGGACGCCCGGGTCGCGGACCGGGTGAGCTTGGCCGCCGACGTGGCGGCCGTACCGGCCTGGGTCTTCAGCCCGGCCAGCACCTTGCCGGCCTGGGCGGCCGCCGGCGCGAGCGATGCCGTGTCGGTGGCGGCCTTCCGGGCCGCCGAGCCGACCTGCTTCAGCGACGAGGTGACCTCGCGGGCGTTGCGGGCGGCCGCGCCGGCCTGGGTACGGACGTTGCCCATCGACCGCGCGAGGCGGGCGAAGGGGTTCACCACGACGACGGCCGCACTCATCCGCGTGCCTTCGCCAGGTACATCAGCGCGTCGGCGGTGCGCTGCGGGTCGGTGTTCTGGGCGGCGTAGTAGTGCTCGATGTGCAGGGCGGAGCCCTCGCCGGAGCCCGGGGCGGCGGAGGTCATCCGGGCGCGGGCGGCCGTACGGGCGAGCAGCCGGTCGAGCTTGGACAGCGGCAGGACGGCCTCGGCCTCACCGGCCTCGGCGAGGATCGCCGGGACACCGCCGCTGCGCGGCATGACCACGCCGCCGGTGGCGAGCATGGGGATGGTGGGCAGGCTGACGCCGAAGCTCTTGCCGCCGACGAAGGGGACCCAGCCGGGGACGCTGACGCGGATCCGGTTGATCCGGCTGATCATGGAGTTGATCAGGCCGATGACGGAGTTGATGGGGGACCGGACCGCTCCGAGGATGGCCCCGAACGCGCCGGATGCGATGCCCTTGAGTCCGTTCCAGGCGCTGGACATCGCGTTCTTGACGGAGTTGAAGGCGCTCGGGATCGCCGACTTGATCCAGTTGACCACCGGCATGATGACGGCCTTGATGCCGTTCCACACGCTGCTGATGACGGAGCGGACGGCGTTCATCACGGTGCTGATGACGGAGCGGATGCCGTTGAAGGCGGACTGCACGGCGCTGCCGATGGCACGCACGATCGGCATGACGGCGCTCTTGACGCTGTTCCACACCGACTTGATGAGGTTGCCGGCGCTGCGGATGATCGGGCCGATGGCCTTGATGACCGTGGAGATCACGGTCCGGATGGCGTTGAACGCGGTCCGGATCACGGTCTGCATGGTCTTCGAGCGCATCGCCATTTCGACGATCTTCTCGATGAGCGGCATGAACAGTTCGAGCAGGCGGGCGAGGAAGTTGCCCCGCATGGACTTGTTGAGCTTGTCCTGGCCCGAGGCGGCGCGGTCGGCGCCGGTCTTGAACCTGCCCAGCTGGGTGCCGGCGCGCTGACCGGTCTGCCCGGCCTTGGACATGGACCGTTCGGCCTGGTCGGCGGCGGTCTTGAGGCTCTTGAGCTGGCCGGTGGAGCCCTGGGCGGACGTACGGAGCGTTCTGAGCTGGCCGGAAGCGCTCTTTCCGGCGTCGCCGACCCGCTTGACGGGGGCCGCGACGCCGGAAGCCTGCGTCTTGAGATTGCGCAGGGCGTCCGAGGCCTTCTTCGTGGAACTGGCGAGGGTCATGGCTCACCTCCTTTCGTGGGACGGGGATCAGCCGAGGGCGCTGGCGGTGGTCTGGGCCGACGAGATGACACCCCGCAGCGCGGGGCCCAGGGGGGTGAGGGCGCCGGTGAGGCTGCGGGTGGCGCTGGTGAGGGTGCGGGCGGCCCGGGCGCTCGACCTCATGTCGGCCGACTTGGGGATGTCGGAGGGCTTGAGGTCCCTGAGGATGATCTTGAGGCGCAGGAAGGCCGACGTCGCGTCCCTGACCATCTGGACGTTCAGCGCGCGGATGGCCGTGTCGAGCTTCCCGATCGCGGTGGCGGTCCTCGTCAGCGCCGCGTGGTCCCTGGGGAGCTTCTTGGGGTCGAAGTTCCTGAGGGCGGACTTGAGGCTCTTGATGGCGTCGGCGGCCGCGGTGACCGCGGTGTTGTTCTGGGCCGCCACGGCGTCGTTGAGCTTGCCCACGGCCGTCGCCCGGGCGGTCAGTTCCTTGGCCCGGGGGAGCCGCCTGACCTGGTCGGCGTAGTTGCGCAGGAGCGGATTCGTCGCTTCGAGCTTCGCGCGCAGCTCCTCCACCTGGGCCGCGGTCAGCCCTCCGCCGGCGCCGGCCCCGCCGGTGAAGAAGGTCGGGAGCTTGGTGGTGATCCAGGCGCCGAGGCGCAGCAGGAGGGCGCCGGCGGCCAGGGTGACGAAGATTCCGGCGGCCGCCGTGAGGGCGTACGCCCACCAGGCCTCGTTGTTCTCGAAGAAGGGGCTCTTCTTGAGCGCGGCGGCGAGGGTGTCGAGGCGCAGCTGCTGGAGCAGCTCGACCGCGAGGGGGTTCACGACCTCCTGATGGATGTCCTTGATGTCCTTGATGATGGGCGCCAGCTGATCCGTCAGGAACTTCTCCGTGACCAGCTTGGAGGTGGCCGGGTTCTGCTCGACGAAGTTCGAGACGGGTCCGCCCATCACGTACTTCTTGAGTTCGGCGAGGAGGGCCGGCACCTCTGCCTGGGTGGGTTCTGCCATGGGGTACTCCGCTTCTGACCGGTAACGGCCGACACCGAAAAAGCCCCTGCCGGAAGGAGCGCGGCAGGGGCTGAGGCGTATGAAGGGCTAGTGCGGGGGGCGCCGCGACTCGGCGAGGGCGTCGTTCCAGCCGGCCGCGTACGCGCGGGTCTCGCGGCTGGTGATCTCGGCGTAGAGGGATCCGAGCAAGGCCCTCTTGTCGAGGGGGGCGGGTGCGTCCAGGAGCTGGCTGAGGCGGTCGTGGAGCGTGATCTGCGGTGAGCCCTCGGCCTGCTGGGTCATGAACGCCTGCCTTCCAGTTGCTTGCCCTTGCTGTGTGGTGGCGCCGCGGATCAGGAGCGGGGGCACCGATGGTTGTCGAACGAGTGTGCGAACAGAGTCTGGAACATCTGTTCGGCGTTTGTCGAGCTGGAAAGCCGCCTCGGCGAGTCCCGAAACCGGCCGACCGTCCGTCACCTGGGACGGTCGGCGCCGGAACAGGGGGTTTCCGGACCACCGGGTACGCTGGATCACTGTTCCCCCGCCCGGGAAAACGCGGATCGCGCGGGGCGTGAGGGGAGCCCGGGGGCGGGAAGGCAGTGCTGACGCATGGACAGGGAAGCGGGCGCCGGGAGGCGTGACCATGCCATCGACTGGCTTGAAATGGCGCCTGACCTGCCCCATCTGTTCGCCAGACTGTCCGAACTCGTTCACGCGGCGGGCTACGCACCCGAGGATCTCGTGCTGATTCCGAGGTCCGAGATCGACCGCCGCGAGACGGCCGCCTTCACCGCCGGATGGGCCGAGGCGATGTCCGAGGAACTGCCCCGGATCCGGCGCGAGTACGAGAAGCGGGTCGCCGACGCCTATGCCGCGGGCGGCGCCGGCCGCGGCGGCGATGCGGCCGTCCGGCGCACGTCCGGCGAGGGTCGTGGCGCCACGGTGATCCGGCTGCCGTTCGCCACGCTGCTCGAACCCTCGCCCCTGGTCGTGGAGACCGAGGACCGGATGCGCCGGGCCCAGGAGATCCTGGACCGGCGGACCGAGCCCGTCCACGGGCAGGCCGCGGACGCGGACCCGGAGACGGACCCGGCGGCCGGGCAGCCGCGCCCGCACGAGGACGGGCCCGAGGACCCGCGGCAAGCGCAAGAACCGGAGGAGCCGCGGGAACCGCGGGAACCGCCGGGCCCCGGAATGTCCGTGGAACCCGTCCCGCCGCCCGCCCGGCCCCTCGCGCGCGAGAGGCGCGCGGCCCCGGCCAGCCGGAAGGTCGTACGCCGCAACGGCCGGCCCATCGTGCCGCCGCTGGGCTCCATCCCCGTACAGCCCCGCCCGCAGGGGACCCCCACCGGGCTCCCGGCGGACGGGCCGGGAGCGGCGGGTGAGCCGGGTGAACAAGGTGAACAGGGCGCACCGGGCGTGCCGAGCCTGGCCGACCGGGCCCGCGCCCTGACACAGGACCTGGAGACCCGGGTCGGCGCGGGCCGCCCCGAGGGCCCCGAGAACGGCCGCTGACCGGGCCGCCGGCCCGTTCCTTCAGCCGAAGAAGCGGACCAGCGTCTCGGGGGAGACGGCCTCGGCCGGGCCCTGGCCGGAGCCCGGACCCGACTCCGGGTCGGACTCCCCGCCCGAGCTGCCGTACGGCTTGCCGTCCGGCCGGGGCACCGGCTCCGGAGCCTCCGGCGGATCGTCGTCCTCCGCCGCGTTGACGCAGGCGAACATCCAGTTGGCGGCCGCCAGGTGATCCACGGTCGCCGCCAGCAGATGGTCGGTCACCGACCAGTCGGCGGCCTCGCCGAACAGCTCCCTGTTGACGGAACTGTCCCGCGGCAGGTGCTTGAGCAGGACCTGGAGGCGCCGTGAGGAGAGCTCCCCGCGGTGCCAGTCCAGGAGGTCCTTGCCGTAGTAGCGGAGCAGATCCGCTTCGAGGGCCTCGGCGTGTTCGTCGACGAACTCGACGAGGCTCAGCCTTCCCCCAGGCCGAGCCCTGTCTCCTTGCCGTACGCCTCGAGGATCGCGGCGATGTCCTGCATCGTGATGTCGTGCTGCTCGAAGCGCTCGAACTGCTGCTCGCCCAGGAGGAGCCGCAGCAGACCGTCCACGTCGTTGTCGTCGAGCTTGCGCAGCCCCTTGGCCGCGGCCCGGCTGAGCTCGGTGGGAAGGGTGTACGTCTCCTCGTCCAGCTGGAAGGACCAGGAGCGGCCGAGGGCCTCCTGGCGCTGGGCGCGGGCCGCGTTGACGTCGAAGCCGGCCATGGTGATGGGTCTCCTCTGGGTGAAGGGAAGTCGTGCGGGAAGGGGTGGGGGCGGGGCGGCGCGGGGGCCGTCCCGCCCCCGTCAGGGGCTGGATCAGCCGGCGGCGTACGCGCCGTCCTTCATGACGAAGCTCGCCAGCGGCTTGTCGTCGCCCGCCGCGAGGGCGGTGAAGGTGATGCCCAGGGTGGAGGCCGACTTGCGGGCCAGCTTGATGTCGTCGGAGGCGGTGACCTGGCCGCGCGGGATGTAGAAGCGGTAGGTCACGACCGAGCCGTCACTGGCCTTGGTGTCGGTGAACTCCAGGCCGAGGGCGCGGGTGTCCGACTTCGGCGAGTCCGCGATGTCGTAGCGGTAGATGCCGTTGGAGGGGGTGGCCTCGTCGGCCACCGCGCCGCCGCCCATGAAGAACGGCAGCGTCAGCTCGTTGAACTGGAGCAGCGCGAACTTCAGGCTCAGGTCCCGGTCGGAGTACGTGAAGTGGACCGGGCTGACGGCCTGCCACGAGTCGACCGGCTCCAGCTTGTCCTTCTTGGAGAAGGTGACGCCGTCGGACGTGGTGAAGCCGAGGTCCTTCCAGTTGGCGCCCCAGTCGGTGTCCGGCTTGCCGGTGAAGGCGGTCGGCAGCGCCGTACCGGCGGCGGCGACGAAGAGGCGGCCGCTGCCGGCGACGCGGATCTCGGACGAGTTTCCTGCCATGGTGATGCTTCTCCTTATATAGGGGTCCGCCGCACCAGACCGCGGGCGTGTCCGGGTCCGGGTACGGCAAAGGCCCCGCCGGACGGCAGGGCCTTGGTCTGTGGGGGCGTCAGAAGACGCTGAGGGACACCTTGATCACGCAGACGTAGCGGTTCGCGCCGCGGTACAGGTAGTCCGGGAGCCAGCGCGGGCCGTCCTGCTCCTCCACGTCCGTGAAGGTGTTCGAGCCGATGGTCTTGCCGAGGGTGGCGAGCAGGGCGCGCCGGGCGGCGTTGGCCAGGGTGTGGGCGGCGGCCTTGTTCGGGCCGTACACCTCCAGCTCGATCAGCGGCTGGTCGACGTGCAGGTCGCCGGTCCAGGCACCGCCCCGGCGGTTGACCAGGACGGCCCGCTGCGTGCCGTCGAACCCGGCGGGCGGGTCGACGGCGACGGTGGCCGTGGACAGGGCGGAGTCGGCCTTGAGGACGTCGACGACCAGGGCCTCGACGTCGGGGAAGGCACTCGGGGGAGTGGTCACGACGGTTCACCTCAGCTGGTGGGTGGCGGGATGCCGGGCGGTGCCCGAAGGGGGGCGGGGGCGGGCACCGCCCGGCGGGGGGAGCGGCCGGCCGCCGCCCGTCCTGCGGGCGCAGCTCTGCCGCTGCACCAACTGTGACACGTTGCGTGCGCGCGCGCAACAAGTTCGAGCGGTGCCTTTCCCCGGGTCCCCGTCCGCCTTCCCGTACGGGCGCCGCGCGCGGCCTGCGGGCGTGCCGCACCCGACCTCGCGGGCCCGGAACGCCGGATGCCCGGCCTCCGTGGGGAGACCGGGCATCCGGGGCGGGGCGGGGCGGGGCGGGAAGGAGAGGAGGTGGACCGGGCCCCTCGGGGGTCAGGCGGCCGGACCCGCGGGCCGCGGGACCGGCGGGCGCCGGCTGGCCGTGCGCTCGGCCGCGAACACGTCCTCCAGCCGGAACAGCTGGGCGCGTCCCGCCTTGCCGGCCGCCGTGAGCCGGCCGAGCTGGACCCACTTGCGGATGGTGGCGGGGGCGACCCCGGCCTCCTGGGCGGCCACCGGGCCCGGAACGAGGGCGGGGAGCGGAGCGATCACAGGTGCGGGCCTTCCATCGCGGCGTCGAGTTCCTCCGTACGGCAGCCCGAATCGGCGGCCAGCGCGGCCCACGCGGTCTCGGGCCACAGGTGGCGGTGGGCGGGATCGTCGTGGCAGCCGCAGTCGGGCACCGTGCACCGGCAGGCCGGGTTCACGCACAGCACCGCCCGACGGTCGGGGAAGGCGCGCAGCGAGACCGAGTCGCACCAGGGGCAGCGGCCGGAGACCCGCACCACCTGCTCGCTGTCCCCGAGCGCGCGGGCGCAGCGCCGGGCCATGCGGCGCGTCTCGTCGCGTACGTGCCGTGCCAGTACGGGCTGGGCCTCGATCGCGTCCAGCAGCCCGGCGAGGCGGCGCAGCCGCTCCGGCACCGGGGCCCGGCGGGGCCGCGGGATGCCGAGCCGGGCGCACACGGCCTCCTCCAGCTCGACCACGCCGTCGGTGATGTCCCGGATGGTGTCGGAGACGTGCAGACGGACCGGGGCGGAGCCGTGGCCGGGCACGGCCAGCCCGTGTTCCTGCTGGAGGAGCAGGGCCTCGCGCCGCTCCACGCGGACGAGCTCGTCGTCGCGCGCGGTCCGGGGCGCGGGGACGTGGGAGGCGAAGGGGGTGGCGCGTCCGGGCGCCAGCTCTTCGCAGAGGTCGGGGAAGTGGCGGATCAGCGAGGCGATCCACAGTGCGGTGTCACTGGTGCTGAGGTCAGGCACGGGGGCTCCCGGAGGGCGAGGTGAGGGCGGCGGGCCGGCCGTTGCGCCACAGCCGGCCGCCGCAGACCCCGTCGAACCAGCTCTCGGCCGGGGCGACGGCCTCCTCGCACTCGCGCCGGACCGGGCAGCCGGCGCAGGCGCGCAGGGCCGGGGCCGCGACCTTGGCCCGCTTGGAGAAGACGACGGCGGGCGGGAGGTCCCCGCACGCGGCGGCGGCCTGCCACGGCCAGGGCACGGCGGGTGCGGCGGGCACACCGAGCACGCCGAGCGCGCCGGACGCCGTTCCGGGCCGCGCGGCGGGCGGCTCCGCGGGGCGTGCGGCGGCGGGCCCCGCGGCGGTGCGGGGGCGGGGTGGGGTGAGGGGCGGGGCGAGGAACGGGGCAAGGGACATGGCGACTCCGCGAGGTGTGACGGCCGTGGCTCACGGCGGTCACACTGTGACACGTTGCGTGCGAGCGCGCAATCAAAGGGCTTCTGTTCTCAGTTGTGGTTGATTTGTGGAGGACGTAATTCCGTGCGCGCAAGCACGCTAAAGTGTGTTGTCATGGTGCGGACTGCGAACGGCGGACTGAGGAGCGGCACATGAGCACTCTCGAACTGGACGCGTTCGCGGCCTGGGTGGAAACCCTGATGCGGCAGCGCGGGTACGACATCGACAGCCCCCGGGGCGGCGGCAAGTCGCGGATCGCGGACGAGGCCGGGGTGCACCGCGCCGCCGTCACCCGGCTGCTCCAGCGGCAGAGCATGCCCGACCTGGAGACCATGCGCCGGATCGCCCCGCTGCTCGGCGTCTCGGTGCGCGACATGCTGATCCGCTCCGGCCGGGTCGCCCCGGAAGAGCTCCCGCTCGCCTCCCCGGAGTCGGTCCCGGGCGGCCGGCAGCCCACCATCGAGGACTTCGCCCAGTGGCTGGGCGTCCCCGAGGCCCGCCGCGCGGTCTTCGTCAAGGTGGTCAGCCAGTTCCTGGAGCCGGACGGGGCCGACGGCGAGGCGCCCGCCGAGGCGCCGGCCGCCGCCGAGGCCCGCCGCCGCGCGCGGGACTGACCCCGGACCCGGTGGGACCGGGCACGACCGTTGTGCGGCCCGGGCTCCGACAGAAGGCCGATGCGTCCCGCTTGCGCGCAGTCGGTTTTCGTGCTGGGCATTTGTTTTGACCTACCTCTGTGAGGTAGGTACGCTCTGACCTTGTGCCTGGGGTGTGCCCTGGCTCCCGCGTGTGCATAAGACCCCGCGAAGAGTCGAGAAGAACACACCGTGATCTGCGCCTGCCTCACTTCGGTGAGAGCGTGCAGCATCCGACACACCCGACCGCGTGGGTCGGGGGAGTTCCAGGTTAGTTTCACTACACGGCACACAGAAACCGGAGAAGTAGTGCCTACGATCCAGCAGCTGGTCCGTAAGGGCCGGCAGGACAAGGTCGAGAAGACAAAGACCCCCGCGCTTGAGGCTTCGCCCCAGCGTCGCGGCGTCTGCACGCGTGTGTTCACGACCACCCCGAAGAAGCCGAACTCGGCGCTCCGTAAGGTCGCGCGTGTGCGTCTGACCTCCGGCATCGAGGTCACCGCTTACATTCCGGGTGAGGGACACAACCTGCAGGAGCACTCGATCGTGCTCGTGCGTGGTGGCCGTGTGAAGGACCTGCCGGGTGTTCGTTACAAGATCATCCGCGGTGCGCTTGACACCCAGGCTGTCAAGAACCGCAAGCAGGCCCGCAGCCGCTACGGCGCCAAGAAGGAGAAGTAAGAATGCCTCGTAAGGGCCCCGCCCCGAAGCGCCCGGTCATCATCGACCCGGTCTACGCATCTCCTCTGGTGACGTCGCTCATCAACAAGATCCTCCTGAACGGCAAGCGCTCCACCGCCGAGCGCATCGTTTACGGCGCCATGGAAGGCCTCCGCGAGAAGACCGGCAACGACCCGGTCATCACGCTGAAGCGCGCGCTGGAGAACGTCAAGCCGTCCCTCGAGGTCAAGTCCCGCCGTGTCGGTGGCGCGACCTACCAGGTCCCCGTCGAGGTCAAGCCGGGTCGCCAGTCGACCCTGGCCCTCCGCTGGCTCGTGGGTTACTCCCGCGCCCGTCGTGAGAAGACCATGACCGAGCGCCTCATGAACGAGCTGCTCGACGCCTCCAACGGTCTTGGCGCTGCCGTCAAGAAGCGCGAGGACACGCACAAGATGGCCGAGTCCAACAAGGCCTTCGCGCACTACCGCTGGTAGTCCCAACCCACATCGAGACCGAGAGAAGACTGAGCCGATATGGCTACCACTTCGCTTGACCTGGCCAAGGTGCGCAACATCGGCATCATGGCTCACATCGACGCGGGCAAGACGACCACCACCGAGCGCATCCTGTTCTACACCGGTGTGTCTTACAAGATCGGTGAAGTCCACGACGGCGCTGCCACGATGGACTGGATGGAGCAGGAGCAGGAGCGCGGCATCACGATCACGTCCGCCGCGACGACCTGCCACTGGCCGCTCGAGGACGTCGACCACACCATCAACATCATCGACACCCCGGGTCACGTGGACTTCACGGTCGAGGTGGAGCGTTCGCTCCGCGTCCTCGACGGTGCCGTCACCGTGTTCGACGGTGTCGCCGGTGTGGAGCCGCAGTCCGAGACCGTTTGGCGTCAGGCGGACCGCTACGGCGTGCCGCGCATCTGCTTCGTCAACAAGCTCGACCGCACGGGCGCCGAGTTCCACCGCTGCGTCGACATGATCGAGAGCCGCCTCGGCGCGATCCCGATCGTCATGCAGCTCCCGATCGGTGCCGAGGCCGACTTCCAGGGTGTCGTCGACCTCGTCACGATGAAGGCGTTCGTCTGGTCCGCCGAGGCGACCAAGGGCGAGATGTACGACATCGTCGACATCCCCGACACGCACACCGAGGCCGCTGAAGAGTGGCGCGGGAAGCTCGTCGAGACGGTCGCCGAGAACGACGACGAGATCATGGAGCTCTTCCTGAACGGCGACGAGCCGTCCGTGGAGCAGCTGCACGCCGCCGTCCGTCGCATCATCCTCGGCTCCGGCAAGGGCAAGGGCGAGCCCACGATCACCGCGGTGTTCTGTGGCACGGCGTTCAAGAACAAGGGCGTTCAGCCCCTGCTCGACGCTGTCGTCCGCTACCTGCCGTCCCCCCTGGACATCGAGGCCATCGAGGGCCACGACGTCAAGGACCCCGAGATCGTCGTGAAGCGCAAGCCTTCCGACGAGGAGCCGCTCGCGGCGCTGGCGTTCAAGATCATGAGCGACCCGCACCTCGGCAAGCTCACCTTCGTCCGGGTTTACTCGGGCCGCCTGGAGGCCGGCACTGCGGTGCTGAACTCCGTCAAGGGCAAGAAGGAGCGCATCGGCAAGATCTACCGCATGCACGCGAACAAGCGTGAGGAGATCGACTCGGTGGGCGCCGGCGACATCGTCGCGGTCATGGGCCTGAAGCAGACCACCACCGGTGAGACGCTGTGTGACGACAAGAACCAGGTGATCCTGGAGTCCATGGACTTCCCGGCCCCGGTCATCCAGGTCGCCATCGAGCCCAAGTCCAAGGGTGACCAGGAGAAGCTGGGTGTTGCCATCCAGCGTCTCGCGGAGGAGGACCCCTCCTTCCACGTTCACTCGGACGAGGAGACGGGCCAGACCATCCTCGGCGGTATGGGCGAGCTGCACCTCGAGGTGCTGGTCGACCGTATGAAGCGCGAGTTCAAGGTCGAGGCCAACGTCGGCAAGCCGCAGGTCGCGTACCGCGAGACGATCCGCAAGGCCGTCGAGCGTCACGACTACACGCACAAGAAGCAGACCGGTGGCACCGGTCAGTTCGCCAAGGTGCAGATCGCGATCGAGCCCATCACCGAGACCGACGGTCCGGCGTACGAGTTCGTGAACAAGGTCACCGGTGGACGCGTCCCGAAGGAGTACATCCCTTCGGTCGACGCCGGTGCGCAGGAGGCCATGCAGTTCGGCATCCTGGCCGGGTACGAGATGACGGGCGTTCGCGTCACGCTTCTCGACGGTGGCTACCACGAGGTCGACTCCTCCGAGCTCGCGTTCAAGATCGCCGGCTCGCAGGCCTTCAAGGAGGCCGCGCGCAAGGCTTCTCCCGTGCTCCTCGAGCCGATGATGGCCGTAGAGGTCACCACGCCCGAGGACTACATGGGTGACGTCATCGGTGACATCAACTCCCGCCGTGGCCAGATCCAGGCCATGGAGGAGCGTCACGGTGCTCGCGTCGTGAAGGGCCTCGTGCCCCTTTCGGAGATGTTCGGCTACGTCGGAGACCTCCGCAGCAAGACCTCGGGTCGCGCCAGCTACTCGATGCAGTTCGACTCCTACGCCGAGGTTCCCCGGAACGTCGCTGAGGAGATCATCGCGAAGGCCAAGGGCGAGTAACTCTTCCGAGTACACGCTTTAGGCTTGTCACCGGAGCCTCTGGGGCAACAGGAGTAACTTCCTTTGCCCCGGAGGGACCGGCATTCCAGCAAAGATCACCTGGCGCCGATGAGTAAGGCGTACAGAACCACTCTCCAGGAGGACCCCGTGGCGAAGGCGAAGTTCGAGCGGACTAAGCCGCACGTCAACATCGGCACCATCGGTCACATTGACCACGGTAAGACGACCCTCACGGCCGCCATTACCAAGGTGCTGCACGACGCGTACCCGGACCTGAACGAGGCCTCGGCCTTCGACCAGATCGACAAGGCTCCTGAGGAGCGCCAGCGCGGTATCACCATCTCCATCGCGCACGTCGAGTACCAGACCGAGGCGCGTCACTACGCCCACGTCGACTGCCCGGGTCACGCGGACTACATCAAGAACATGATCACCGGTGCCGCGCAGATGGACGGCGCGATCCTCGTGGTCGCCGCCACCGACGGCCCGATGCCGCAGACCAAGGAGCACGTGCTCCTGGCCCGCCAGGTCGGCGTCCCCTACATCGTTGTCGCCCTGAACAAGGCCGACATGGTGGACGACGAGGAGATCCTGGAGCTCGTCGAGCTCGAGGTCCGTGAGCTGCTCTCCGAGTACGAGTTCCCGGGCGACGACCTGCCGGTCGTCCGCGTCTCCGCGCTGAAGGCCCTCGAGGGCGACAAGGAGTGGGGCGAGAAGCTTCTCGGCCTCATGGCTGCCGTCGACGAGGCCATCCCGACCCCGCCGCGTGACACCGAGAAGCCGTTCCTCATGCCCGTCGAGGACGTCTTCACGATCACCGGTCGCGGTACGGTCGTCACCGGCCGTATCGAGCGTGGTGTCCTGAAGGTCAACGAGACCGTCGACATCATCGGTATCAAGGAAGAGAAGACCACCACCACGGTCACCGGTATCGAGATGTTCCGCAAGCTCCTCGACGAGGGCCAGGCGGGCGAGAACGTCGGTCTGCTCCTCCGTGGCATCAAGCGCGAGGACGTCGAGCGCGGCCAGGTCATCATCAAGCCCGGTTCGGTCACCCCGCACACCGAGTTCGAGGCCCAGGCCTACATCCTGTCGAAGGACGAGGGTGGCCGTCACACCCCGTTCTTCAACAACTACCGTCCGCAGTTCTACTTCCGTACCACGGACGTCACGGGTGTCGTCACCCTGCCGGCCGGCACGGAGATGGTCATGCCGGGCGACAACACCGAGATGTCGGTCGCGCTGATCCAGCCGGTCGCCATGGAGGAGGGCCTGAAGTTCGCCATCCGTGAGGGTGGTCGTACCGTGGGCGCCGGCCAGGTCACCAAGATCACGAAGTAATTCGTGCTCTGACCTGGTAGCTCGCTGAAGCGGGCACCAAGTTGCACTGAAGGGCCCCGGCCCATCGCCTCGGCGGTGGGACGGGGCCCTTCGGCGTTACGGGTCCGCGCGCCGGCCCGGATACGGAAGAGGGCCGCACCCCCGGACGGGGTGCGGCCCTCTCTCGTACGTGCGGCGGGTCAGTTCACGCGCAGGGACTCGGTGAACTCCAGGCAGGCGGCGTGGTCGGGCAGCAGCCCGGTCTCGATCGCCTCGGCCAGCGACGGGGCGGCCTCGTCACGGGCGGACAGCTGCGGGACGTCCGCCGGCCACTCGATGCCCAGGTCGGGGTCGAGGGGGTGGACCGAGTGCTCGCCGGTCGGGTTGTACGTCTCCGAGCAGAGGTACGAAAGCGTGGCGTCGTCGCTCAGCGCGCAGAAGCCGTGGCCCAGGCCCTCGGGGATGTAGACCGCGCGGCGGTCCACGTCGTCCAGGCGGACGCCTTCCCACTTGCCGAAGGTGGGGGAGCCGACCCGCAGGTCGACGATGACGTCGAGCACGGCGCCGCGTACGCAGGTCACGTACTTGGCCTGGCCGCGCGGCACGTCGGCGAAGTGGATGCCGCGGACCACGCCCGCGGCGGAGACCGAGAGGTTCGCCTGCGCCAGGTTCAGCGGGTGCCCGACGACCTCGGCCAGCCGATCGAAGCGGTACCACTCGGTGAACAGGCCGCGCGGGTCGCCGTGCAGCTGCGGGGTGACCTCGAAGGCACCCGCTATGGAGAGTTCGCGGAACTTCATCGGGCGTCCTCCTCGTCGAGCAGCGTCAACAGGTAGTTGCCGTAGCCGCTCTTGGTGAGGGGCTCGGCGAGCGCGCGCAGCTGCGCCGAGTCGATCAGGCCGGCCCGCCAGGCCGCCTCCTCGATGCAGCCGATCTTGAAGCCCTGGCGCTCCTCGATCACGCGGACGAACTCGGAGGCCTGGACCATCGACACGAAGGTGCCGGTGTCGAGCCAGGCGGTACCGCGGTCGAGGATGGTGACGTTCAGCTCGCCGGCCTGGAGGTACGCGTCGTTGACGGCGGTGATCTCCAGCTCGCCGCGGGCGCTGGGCTTCAGGCCGCGGGCGATCTCGACGACCTGGTTGTCGTAGAAGTACAGACCCGGCACCGCGTAGCGGGACTTGGGCTTCTCCGGCTTCTCCTCGATGGAGATGGCCTGGCCGTTCTCGTCGAACTCGACCACGCCGTACGCGGTGGGGTCCGCCACCGGGTACGCGAACACGCGGCCGCCCTTGGCGCCGGTGTGCTGGGCGAGGCGGGTGCCGAGGCCACTGCCGTGGAAGATGTTGTCGCCGAGGATCAGCGCGACGGACTCGTCACCGATGAAGTCGGCGCCGAGGACGAAGGCCTGGGCGATGCCCTCCGGGCGCTCCTGGACGGCGTACTCCAGCCGCAGGCCGAACTGCGAACCGTCGCCGAGCAGCCGCTCGAACTGGTCGCGGTCTTCGGGGGTGGTGATGATCAGGATTTCGCTGATGCCCGCCATCACCAGGGTGGAGAGGGGGTAATAGATCATCGGCTTGTCGAAGACGGGCAGCAACTGCTTCGAGACGGCCCGGGTCAACGGCCAGAGTCGCGATCCGGTGCCACCGGCCAAAAGGATTCCACGCATGGGTGAACCCTATGCGAGAGCGCACGGGGGAGCCGAGCCAAGGGAATGTGACGTTCGGCAGGCCGCTAGACTCTTCGTATTATGCGCATCCTCGTGACCGGCGGCGCCGGCTTCATCGGTTCAGAATTCGTCCGCCAGCAGCTCGGTGCAGATGCCACGGCGCAGATCACTGTCTTCGACAAGCTGACCTACTCGGGCGTCGAGGCCAACCTCGCTCCGGTCGCGGACCACCCCGGATACACCTTCGTCAAGGGCGACATCTGCGACGCCGAGGCCGTCGACCAGGTGATGCCCGGCCACGACGTCGTCGTGCACTTCGCCGCCGAGTCCCACGTGGACCGCTCCATCGCCGGTGCGGGCCCCTTCGTGATGACCAACGTCGTCGGCACGCAGGTCCTCCTCGACTCCGCCCGCAAGCACGGCGTCGGCCGCTTCGTCCACATCTCCACCGACGAGGTCTACGGCTCGATCAACGAGGGCTCCTGGACGGAGGAGTGGCCGCTGGTGCCCAACTCCCCCTACTCCGCCTCCAAGGCGTCGTCCGACCTGCTGGCGCTGGCCTACCACCGCACCCACGGCATGGACGTGGTGGTCACCCGCTGCTCCAACAACTACGGGCACTACCAGTTCCCGGAGAAGGTCATCCCGCTGTTCGTCTCGAACCTGATGGACGGCAAGAAGGTCCCGCTGTACGGCAACGGCGGCAACGTCCGCGACTGGCTGCACGTCTCCGACCACTGCCGCGGCATCGACCTGGCCATGCGCAAGGGCCGCGCCGGCGAGGTCTACAACATCGGCGGCGGCACCGAGCTCACCAACAAGGAGCTCACCGGCGTCCTGCTGGAGGCCGCCGGCCTCGGCTGGGAGATGGTCGAGCAGGTCGAGGACCGCAAGGGCCACGACCTCCGCTACTCCATCGACATCAGCAAGATCGGCGCCGAGCTGGGCTACGCCCCGCAGGTCACCTTCGAGGACGGCATCAAGGCCACCATCGACTGGTACCGCGAGAACCGTGCCTGGTGGGAGCCGCTGAAGGCGAAGGCGGCCCTGCAGAAGTGAAGACCAACCCGCGAGCCGGGCGCTGGCTCGTCACCGGCGCCGCCGGGATGCTCGGCCAGGACGTCCTGGCCGTACTGAAGGCCTCCGGGATCGAGGCCGTGGGCCTGCGCCGCGCCGACCTCGACATCACCGACCCGGCCGCCGTCCGGGCCGCGGTCGAGGACGTCGCCGTGGTCGTGAACTGCGCCGCCTGGACCGACGTGGACGGCGCCGAGACCGCCGAGGAAGCCGCCACCGCCGTGAACGGCACCGGCGTACGCGTCCTCGCCGAGGCCTGCGCCGACGCCCACGTGCGCCTGCTGCACGTCTCCACCGACTACGTGCTGCCCGGCGACGCCTCGCAGCCGTACCGCGAGGACACCGCCACCGGGCCCGTGAACGCGTACGGCCGCTCCAAGCTGGTCGGCGAGCAGGCCGTGACCGAACTGCTGCCGCAGGACGGCTACGTGGTCCGCACCGCCTGGCTGTACGGCGAGCACGGCCCCAACTTCGTCGCCACCATGCTGAAGCTGGCCGCCCAGCGGGACACCCTCGACGTCGTCGACGACCAGCACGGCCAGCCCACCTGGTCCTACGCGCTGGCCCGCCGGCTCGTCGAGCTCGGCCAGGCCGCGCTGAAGGGCCGGGCCATGGGCGGGATCTACCACGGCACCGCGAGCGGCCGGACCACCTGGATGGGGCTCGCCCGCGAGACCTACCGGCTGAGCGGACTCGACCCCGAGCGGATCCGGCCGACCACCTCCGAGGCCTTCGTCCGCCCCGCCGTCCGCCCCGCCTTCAGCGTGCTCGCCCACGACCGCTGGGACGAGGCCGCAATGGCCCCGCTCGCCGACTGGCGCGAACAGCTTGCCGAGGCCCTGGCCACCCCCGGCTTCGCCGCGCTGGCCGCACAGGCCCGGGACGGCGCCACGGGATGAAAGCCCTGCTGAACAAGTTGAGCGCGGCGCTGCCGCCGGGCACCGTCGCGGTGGCCGGCGGCACCGTCGTGCTCGGCGCGGCCTCCTACGCCCACCTGGGCGTGGCCGGCCACAGCCTGTCCGACACGGGCTACGCGAACGTCTCGGTGCTGTGGACGATCGTGATGTCCATCGGCATCGGCATCTTCTTCCCGATGGAGCAGGAACTCACCCGGATCGTCTCCGCCCGTGTGGTCCTCGGCCAGGGCGCGGCCCCGGTGCTGCGCCGGGCCGGCCTGCTCACCGCGGGCATCCTCGGCGCGACCCTGCTCGTCCTCCTCCTCGGCGCGGGATCCATCGCCGACCTGCTGTTCCACGGGGACCGCGCCCTGGTGGCCGCGCTCGGCAGCGCCTTCGCCGGCATGGCCCTGTGCTACCTCACCCGCGGCGTGCTGGCCGGCCTCGGCCTGTTCGGCGCGTACGGCACCCAGCTCGCCGTCGACGGCGGCCTGCGCATCGTGCTCGCCTTCGGCTGCGCGCTGCTCGGCCTGCACTCGGCGCTGGCGTTCAGCCTCATCCTGGCCCTCGCGCCGGTCATCGCGACGCTGGTCACCCTGCCGGCGCTGCTGCGCGCCGTCGGCCCCGGCGAGCCGATCGCCTGGCGCGACCTGTGCAGCGGCCTCGGCCTGCTCGTCTGCGCGACCCTGCTGTCCCAGGTGGTCGTCAACGCGGCCGTCATGAGCACCAAGTTGCTGGCCCCCTCCGACAGCGCGCTGATCGCGGCGCTGATGAGCGCGACCGTGCTCGCGCGGGTGCCGCTCTTCGTCTTCGGCTCGCTCCAGGCCTCGCTGCTCAGCGGTCTCACCGCCGCGTTCACGGCCGGCGACCGGGTCGCGTTCTGGGCGATGCTGCGCCGGATCGCCATGGTCGTCGCCGCGCTCGGACTGCTCGGCGGCGTACCGGCCACGGTCCTCGGCCCCTGGCTCATCGAGGTGCTCTTCGGCACCGAGGACCCGGTGCTGGGCAGCTTCGACTTCTTCCTGCTGTCCGCCGGTACCGCGGCGTACATGTTCGCGATGGTCCTCGGACAGGCGCTCATGGTATTCAAGCGGCACAACCTGCAGCTGCTCTCCTGGGCCCTCGGCACGGCGGTCCTGGTGGGCATCACCCTGATACCGGGCGACGTGGCCGTGCGCGTGATCGTGGCCTACGCCCTCGGTTCGACCGCCACCGTCCTCGCTATGCTGGCAGCCCTCAGGCTGAGCTTCCCCGGAGCCGCCGCCGCAGCCGGTGAAGGCCCCCGGCAGCTGGCCGACACCGGCACCCCGGGCGTGGGAGCGGTCGGGAAATGACCATGCCGCACCACGACGTCACACCGATCACCGAGCACTCGTTTGTGCCACATCCCGCTGGAGCTACCGTGTCCCAATACGACGATGTCTGGCTGGTCATACCGGCCTATAACGAGGGCCAGGTGATCGCCGACGTGGTCGAGGGGGCCCGCAAGACGTTCCCCAACATCGTCGTCGTCGACGACGGCAGCACCGACGACTCGGCCAAGCACATAGCCACCACCGGCGCCCACCTGGTGCGCCACCCGGTCAACCTCGGCCAGGGCGCGGCCCTGCAGACCGGCCTCACCTACGCGCTCGCCCAGCCCGGCGCCCGCTACTTCGCCACCTTCGACGCCGACGGTCAGCACCAGACCAAGGACGTCGAGACGATGGTCGGCGTGCTCCGCCGCGACGAGGCCGACGTCGTGCTCGGCTCCCGCTTCATCGAGCAGAACGGCCAGGTGCCGTGGATCAAGCAGGTCGTGCTGCGCACGGCCGCCGCCGTCAGCCCGACCGCGCGCAAGCTCAAGCTCACCGACGCGCACAACGGTCTGCGCGTGCTGGGCCGGGAGGCCGCCGAGCAGCTGAACATCACCATGAACGGCATGGCCCACGCGTCCGAGCTCGTCGGCTTCCTCGCCGGCTCCACGCTGCGCGTCACCGAGGTACCGGTGGACATCCTCTACACCGACTACTCACGCGCCAAGGGTCAGTCCCTGATCAACGGCGTCAACATCCTTTTTGACATTTCGCTGCGGGAGCGTGGGCGTCGATGAAGTACTTCTGGATCCAGCTGCTGCTGATCGTCGGCTCGGTGTCGATGGCCCTGATGTTCATCCGGACCTGGGGCCAGGCGAAGAACCGGGCGTGGAAGCGCATCGCGTTCTCGGCCTTCGTCATCGTCAACGTCTACGCGGTGCTCCGCCCGACCGACGTCACCTGGCTCGCCCAGCAGCTCGGCGTCGGCCGCGGCACCGACCTGGTGCTGTACGTGATGGTGCTCGCGATGGGCTTCCTCACGCTCAACACCTTCCTGCGCTTCCGCTCCCTGGAGAAGAAGATCACCGACCTCGCCCGGACGGTGGCCATCAACGAGGGCGTCCGGCACAACGACGAGCGTCTGGGCCCGGACGCCGTCGTCGCGCAGGCGACCCCGGAATCCGCTGCCGGCGCCAAGGCCGAGGCCGGTGCCGACTCCGACTCCGTGAAGGCCTGACGCCGCATGGTGACCTTCGACTTCATGCTCCCCTACTACGGGGACGTGCAGCTGATGCAGGACGCCGTCCGCAGCGTCCTGGCGCAGACGGACCGGGACTTCCGCCTCGTCGTGATCGACGACGGCAAGGAGCCCGACGTACCCGGCTGGTTCGCACAGCTCGGTGACGACCGGGTCCACTACACGCGCAACGAGCAGAACCTCGGCATCACCAAGAACTTCCAGAAGTGCGTGCGGCTGTCCGAGGCCGACTACGTCGTCATCATGGGCTGCGACGACCTGCTGCACCCGCACTACCTGGAGACCGTGCGCGGGATCGTCGGCGCCCGGCCGGGCATCGGCATGGTCCAGCCCGGCGTCGAGGTCATCGACGGCGACGGCAAGGTGACGGCGGGCCTGGCGGACAACACCAAGAAGCGGCTGTACGCACCGCAGGTCAAGGGCCGCCGGCTGATGGCCGGCGAGGAGCTGGCCGCCAGCGTGCTGCGCGGCAACTGGCTCTACTTCCCGTCGATCGCCTGGCGCGGCGAGGCCCTGCGCAAGGTGAACTTCCGCGACGACTACTCGGTGATCCAGGACCTCGCGCTCGTCGTCGACCTGCTCGAAGACGGCGAGGAGATGGTCATCGACAACTCCGCCACCGTGTTCCAGTACCGCCGCCACGCGGTCAGCGAGTCCTCGGTGCAGGCCTTCTCCGGAACCCGCTTCGCCGAGGCCGAGCGGTACTTCTCCGCGGTCGCCGCGCGCATGGACGCCCGCGGCTGGCCGAAGGCGGCCCGCGCGGCGCGCTTCCACAGCGCCTCCCGCCTGCACGCGCTGACGATGCTCCCCGGAGCCCTGCGCCGCGGCCACAAGGAGGGCGCTCGTACGCTGGCGAAGCACGCCTTCACCTCCGGCCAGAACTGAGCCGACTCCGCCCACCATGAAACGGACTGAGATGACACACCTGGCCCCCGAGGAGGTCGGTGAGGCCGGCGCTCCGGCGCAGCGGCCTGCCGAACCGGCGCAAGGCACCGGCCGCCCGTCCCCCTCACGGAGCGAGGCGTGGCTGTCCCGGCGGTGGGTGCAGGCCCTGGCCGAGGTCGTCGTCAGTCTGGTGGCAGCCCTCGGGTTCACGCTGCTGAGCACCCACATCAGCGTGAACCCGCTCGTCCGCATCGGTCAGGTCAGCGGCCTCGCCAAGCTCCAGATGTACGCGGCCCTTCTCGGCCTGCCGCTGCTCGCGGTCCTGCTCTACACCGCCTACCGGGGCAACCTCGGCCGCCACCAGCTGGCCAAGCGCCTGGTGTGCGCCGCCCTGGCCGGCCTCGCCACCGGCGTGCTGGCGGGCGGCGTGGTCGTCGCCCTGCGCGGTACGCCCTGGGGCCTCGGCGGCCAGGAGGGCGACCCGAGCGCCCTGATCGCCATGGCCAACTCCTTCCTGCACGGCGAGGGCCCCTCGGGCATCTACCCGCCGCTCTTCCCCGGCCTGATGGCCGTCTGGGCGAAGATCCGCTACGACGGCGCCGGCGGCACCGGGTTCGCCCTCAAGGACTTCCAGATCTTCTTCACCGCGATCGCGGGCCCGATGACGTACCTGGCCTGGCGGCTGCTGCTCCGGCCGTTCTGGGCGCTGCTGATCGCCGTGCCCTCGGCCATCCTCTTCATGGACCCGATCCGCCCGTACAGCCACGCCAGCATGCTCGTCCTGCTGCCGCTGCTCGGCTACACGCTGCGCGAGATGCGCCGCGCCGGCGAGCGGCCGCTGCGCCGGGTGCTGCTCCAGGGCGCGGTCCTCGGCCTCGTCTTCGGCGTGGTCTTCCTCTGGTACTCCGGCTGGTACGTCTGGGCCGCGCCCGGCGTGTTCCTGCTGGCGCTGTGCATCTTCCCGTGGCGGGCCGGCAAGGCGGTGGTCAAGCGGACCGCCGCGTTCGTCGGTGCCACCCTGCTGACGGCCGGCATCGTGGGCGCCCCGCTGATCTACCAGATGGCCCGGCTCGGCTCCCAGACCCCCGACCGCTACGCCTTCCTGGCCGTGTACGTCGACCCGGCGTACGTCCTCGGCTGGGTGTCCGACCGCTCCGGCAAGCTGGAGTACCAGACCTGGCCGGTGGCCGGCGAGATGGCGGGCCAGAGCGGCTTCGCCCTGCTGCTGCTGTTCGCCGTGGGCCTGGGCGTCGGCCTGGCGCTGCGCAACATCATGGTCCTGACCGCCGCCGCCACGCTGGCCGGCGCCTGGCTGGCCCGCTTCTGGTTCGCCTCGCACATGGCGCACGACAAGGCCGTACAGCTCTTCCCGCGCACCACCTGGATCATCATGTACTGCCTGATGATCCTGGCCGTCCTCGGCATGATGGCCGTGGTGAACCGGAGCTCCGGCTGGGCCGAGCGCACCCTGCGGCCGAGCGGCGCGGCCCCGGCCGCCCGCGTCGTGCCCCGGCGGGTCGTCGCGCAGCTCGCGGCCGGCATGGTGTGCGCGATCGCGCTGTTCGCCACGATGGGCGCGTCCTGGTCGGTCAACCGGTACATGCCGCAGTCCGACAACATGACGATGGGCATCGACGCCTGGCGGGCCCACACCATCAAGAAGGCGGACGGCACCTGCCCGC
This sequence comes from Streptomyces sp. NPDC048424, assembly GCF_040651555.1. Taxonomy (NCBI): domain Bacteria; kingdom Bacillati; phylum Actinomycetota; class Actinomycetes; order Kitasatosporales; family Streptomycetaceae; genus Streptomyces; species Streptomyces sp. NPDC048424. Next base: position 222,457 of record NZ_JBEZKE010000002.1, read on the forward strand.
GCTTCGCGCCGGACAAGAAGAAGTGCGCGGACATCGTCACGAACGAGTGGAAGCAGAACGCCGACGACGGTGAGATCTGGTGCGGTGGCATCGGTCCGCTGAACTGGCAGGCCGTCTGCGGGCGCAAGGCGCCGGCGTCGGAGCTGAAGAAGGAAGAAGAGGCGCAGAAGGAGCGGGAGAAGGCGAAGAAGTAGCCTTCGTCCCAACCGAGGACCCCCGTCCCGCAGTTCGCCGCGGACCGGGGGTCCTCGCGTATCCGCACCCCTGTTCGCCCGAGACCGACCCCCGTGATCGGGCCGGCGCCGGCGGCCAGTAGCATCCGGCCGGTCAGCGATTACTTCTGGCATCACCACAGGGGCGGGGACGGAAAACTTGAAACTAGGTCGTGTGCGCGGGACGGCTCTGGCCGCCGCGCTCGGGGTCGTGGCGGTTCTCGGCATCCAGGGCGTCGCCAGCGGAACGGGCGCCTCGGACGGGGGAGAGGTATCGCCCTACAGCACCCGCGCCCGCGAGAAGGGGCCGGTCGAAGGCGAGCTGCACCGGCTCGCACTGAAGCCCAAGGGCAGGGGCGAGGCCGTCCTCTCCCAGCAGGGGACCGAGCCCTTCGGGCTCCTCGGCGTCTCCTGGAGCGACCCCGAGGCCGAGGTCAAGGGGAAGATAGAAGCCCGCACCCGCGACGCCGACACCGGCAAGTGGTCGAAGTGGGTCGCGCTGGAGCAGGCCGAGTCCGGCCTCGACGGCAAGCGCCCCGGGCTGCGCGGAGCCACCGAGCCGGTCTGGGTCGGTCCGTCCGACGGAGCCGAGGTACGGGTGTCCGGCGGCGCCGAGCTGCCCGCCGGCATGGAACTGAACCTGGTGGACCCGGGCGCCGGCGGCGCGAAGGCGAAGAAGAAGGGCAACCTGGGCCTCGGTCCGGCCGCCTTCGCCCTCCCCGCGGACGACCCCGCGCCGATCCCGCAGACCCCGCCGACCACGCCGGGACCGGAGTCGACCGCCCCGCGGCCGGACGTGGTCTCGCGCCTGCAGTGGGGAGCGGACGAGTCCCTGAACAACGAGGGCCCGATCTACCTCCCCGGAGCGAAGATCAAAGCGGTCTTCGTCCACCACACCGCCGCCACCACGCCGTACGAGTGCTCCGAGTCCGCTGCCATCGTCCGGAGCATCCACAAGTACCACGTGGAGATCGAGAAGTGGCGCGACCTCGGCTACAACTTCCTCGTCGACAAGTGCGGCACGGTCTTCGAAGGCCGTCAGGGCGGTGTGGACCAGCCCGTCCAGGGCGCGCACACCTACGGCTGGAACTCCGAGTCGACGAGCGTCTCGATCCTCGGTGACTACACGAACGCGGGGGCCTCGCCCGCCGCGCTCGAAGCCGTCTCCAAGGTCGCCGCGTACAAGCTCGGCCAGTACGACGGAGACATGAACGGCACGGCGACGCTGACCGCCGGCGCCACCCAGAAGAACTTCTTCGGCAAGAGCTACACCGAGAAGCAGAGTTACGAGTTCAAGGCGCTCTCGGGTCACCGGGACGGCTTCAACACCCAGTGCCCGGGCAACTCCCTCTACCCGCAGCTGGAGGCGCTCCGTCAGACGGGCCCCGCGGCCCAGCTGAAGCTCGCCGCGGTGAACGGGGCGCCGGCCGTGCCGGGCTCCACCTACCCGGGCGGCGCGGCCCTGACGGTCGACTGGACCACCAGCACGGCCAGTGGCGCGCTGAACAAGTTCGAGCTGCTGGTGGACGGGGAGGCCACCGCCGTCACCGACGGCGCCGCCCGCAAGGCGACCGCGGTCGTGACCAACGGCAAGCACGAGGTCCGGGTCCGCGCGACCGCCGCGAACGGCAAGGTCTCCACGAGCCTCGCGGTCACCGTCGAAGCGGACGTCAAGGGCGCCAAGTTCGTCCCCCTCGCGCCGAAGCGGCTGATGGACACCCGTACCGGCCTGGGCGTCCGCTCCGGCCCCGTGGGCACCGCCGGCGTGGTCACCCTGCCGGTGGCCGCCGCCACCGGTGGCACGCCCACCGCGGTGGTGCTGAACGTGACGGCGACCAACCCGACGCAGCCGAGCTTCGTGTCGGTGTACCCGAACGGGACGACCCGCTCCAGCGCCTCGAACCTGAACTTCACCCCGGGCCAGACGATCCCCAACCTGGTGGTCGTCCCGGTCATCAACGGGAGCGTCAGCTTCTACAACAACCAGGGCAACGTCGACCTGATCGCGGACATCACCGGCTACTTCACCTCCGAGGGTGAGGGCGCCACGCAGACCAACTTCGGTCCGAAGCGGCTGATGGACACCCGCACGGGCCTCGGCGTTCCGGCCGGCCCGGTCGGTACCGCCGGCGTGGTCACCCTGCCCGTGGCGGGCGTCGACGGCATCCCGGCCACCGGCGTCAAGGCCGTGGTGCTGAACGTGACGGCGACCAACCCGACGCAGCCGAGCTTCGTGTCGGTCTTCCCGAGCGGGACGACCCGCTCCAGCGCCTCGAACCTGAACTTCACCCCCGGCCAGACGATCCCCAACCTGGTGGTCGTCCCGGTGGTGGACGGGAAGGTCAGCTTCTACAACAACCAGGGCAACGTCGACCTGATCGCGGACATCACCGGCTACTTCTCGGACAGTGCCGAGGGCGCCGTGCACGCGAACTTCGGTCCGAAGCGGCTGATGGACACCCGCACGGGCCTCGGCGTCCGGCAGGGCCCGGTCGCCACGGGCGGCGTGGTCACGCTGCCCGTGGCGGGCGTCGGCGGCATCCCGGCCACCGGGATCAAGGCCGTGGTGCTGAACGTGACGGCGACCAACCCGACCGAGGCGAGCTTCGTGTCGGTCTTCCCGAGCGGGACGACCCGCTCCAGCGCCTCGAACCTGAACTTCACGGCCGGTCTGACGATCCCCAACCTGGTGGTCGTCCCGGTGGTGGACGGCAAGGTCAGCTTCTACAACAACAGCGGTTCCGTGGATCTCATCGCGGACATCACGGGGTACTTCAGCTGATGGCGTGAACGCGTCTTTCAGCAGGTGAGGGGCTCCACACCGGAAGGTGCGGGGCCCCTCGCGCACGTCGGGGCAGGGAACGGGAACAGGGGACACAGGGGACATGGGGAAGAACGAGGACGACAGGGCCGGCATCTCCGACGAGGAGCTGGCCCGGTTCATGGAGCAGGCCGCCGGGGGCGCGGGGAACGCACCGGCGGAGCCCTCCGCACGGGCGCGCATGGTGACCGAGCGGCTGCGCGCCACGCAGGGGCAGGAGCCGCCCGGCTGGCGGACCGGGCCCGTACGGCGCGAGCGCCGGCGCCCCGGGCGGCTGGGGGCCGCTCTGGCCGTCCTCGGCGTCGCGGGGCTCGCGCTGATCGCCGTACGGCCCGAGCTGGTGATCGACCGGCTCACGGGCACGACCGAGGCCCGCCAGGAGGCCCGGAACGCCGCTCCGCTGCCCGGGGAGTCCGCACGTCCGACCGCGCCGCCGCCGTCGCCGGCGCCGGACCAGCCGACGCTGCAGGAACCTTTCCGCGGCTCCCCGGCCCTCCAGTGGGCCGACGGGGCCGCCGGCATCGAGGTCCCCGCGGCCACGGCCGTCGGCGGGATGTCCCAGCAGCAGGTCGCGGACGCGCTGGAGCAGACCAGGAAGTTCCTGGTCGCGGCCAATCTCGACCCGGCGACCCTGCGCGGGGAGCGGCCGGCCGCCGCCCTGGCCCTCCTGGACCCCAAGCAGCCGGAGGTCCCGCAGCGGCTGGAGCAGTCCCTGGCCGAGCCCACCGCGGAGAACACCCCGGTGCTGCTCTTCACCCGCTTCGACCAGGCGAAGGTCAAGCCGGTCGGCGACGTCGTCAAGGTGCGCGGGAGCATGCGCGCGGAGGCGGGGGATCCCGGGGAACTGCGCGTGGTGACGGACTACACCTTCGTCCACCCCATGACGAACGACGGCACGAGCGTGCAGCGCACCATCGTGCGCCGGCAGATCACCCTGAGCCTGCTCGACCCGGCGCGCTGGGAGGCCACCAGGGGCAAGCTCCAGCTGAGCAAGTACGCCTCGGAGTGGTCGAACGTCGCATGCGACACCGCCGACGGTTTCCTGCACCCGGACTTCCCGCGGGAGGCCCCGGCCGGGCCGGCGCCCAGCGGTCCCGCCGTGGACCCGTACGACCGCAGCAGGGACATCCAGGGCGAAGGGTGCGGGACGGTCACACGCTCCTGACCGGGGGAGAAGCCCCGCCGGGCGATGCGCGTGGTGCAGTTTGACCACTCAGCGTGGCGGGGTATTCTCTTCGGCCCGATTGGCCAGGTACGTGCCTCGTATGGCAGACTACTCAAGTTGCTCGGCTGAGTGCCGATGCTGCGCGCCTCCCGCCGGGAGGACCGGAAGCGAGTCCCACAGTACTCGTCGTCCTTAATCTGCCTCTCGGGGCAGCAATGGGGACGGACGTACGGGAATCTTCTGGGAAGCGTCAGCACGGTGCCCACCAGGCGCTCGGTGGGTGTTTCTCCCCCGAAACGCGGTCACAGGGACCGCACCCCCTTGGACGAGGGAATTTCCGTATGGGAATTTTCTGTAGAGGGAGTGCGACACGCCCGACCGCGTGGGTCGGAGAGAGACCGTGGGATCCGTCCCGCAGCCGACCGAGAGCCAGAGCGTTTCCACATACAGACAGGACTACGGAGTAGCCATGGCGGGACAGAAGATCCGCATCCGGCTCAAGGCCTACGACCACGAGGTCATCGATTCCTCGGCGAAGAAGATCGTCGAGACGGTGACGCGCACTGGTGCGTCGGTCGCGGGCCCGGTGCCGCTGCCCACTGAGAAGAACGTGTACTGCGTCATCAAGTCGCCGCACAAGTACAAGGACTCGCGCGAGCACTTCGAGATGCGCACGCACAAGCGCCTGATCGACATCCTCGACCCGACCCCCAAGACCGTTGACTCGCTGATGCGCCTGGACCTTCCGGCCGGCGTTGACATCGAGATCAAGCTCTGAGAGGCGTCGAGAAGATGGCAAAGCAGATCAAGGGCGTCCTGGGCGAGAAGCTCGGCATGACCCAGGTCTGGGACGAGAACAACCGTGTCGTCCCGGTGACCGTGGTCAAGGCCGGACCCTGCGTCGTTACCCAGGTCCGTACGAACGACATCGACGGCTACGAGTCGGTCCAGATCGCCTTCGGCGAGATCGACCCGCGCAAGGTGAACAAGCCCCTCAAGGGCCACTTCGCCAAGGCCGACGTGACCCCCCGCCGCCACCTGGTGGAGCTCCGCACCTCCGACGCCAGCGAGTACACGCTCGGCCAGGAGATCACTGCTGAGGTGTTCGAGTCCGGCGTCAAGGTTGACGTCACGGGCAACAGCAAGGGCAAGGGCTTCGCCGGTGTCATGAAGCGGCACAACTTCCGGGGCCTCGGCGCCGGTCACGGTGTGCAGCGCAAGCACCGCTCCCCCGGCTCGATCGGTGGCTGTGCCACCCCTGGGCGTGTCTTCAAGGGCATGCGCATGGCCGGTCGCATGGGTAACGAGCGTGTCACCACCCAGAACCTGACCATCCACGCGGTTGACGCGGAGAAGGGTCTGCTCCTCATCAAGGGTGCGGTCCCCGGTCCGAACGGCGGCCTCGTCCTGGTCCGTACCGCGGCCAAGGGGGCTTGAGGTAATGAGCACCATTGACATCCTTTCGCCGGCAGGCGACAAGGCCGGTACCGTCGAGCTCCCCGCGGAGATCTTCGACGCGAAGACCAGCGTTCCGCTGATCCACCAGGTCGTTGTCGCTCAGCTGGCTGCTGCCCGTCAGGGCACGCACAAGACCAAGCGTCGTGGCGAAGTCCGTGGTGGTGGCCGCAAGCCGTACCGCCAGAAGGGCACCGGCCGCGCGCGCCAGGGTTCGACCCGTGCGCCGCAGTTCGTCGGCGGTGGCGTTGTCCACGGCCCGCAGCCGCGTGACTACTCCCAGCGGACCCCGAAGAAGATGAAGGCCGCCGCCCTCCGCGGTGCCCTCTCGGACCGCGCGCGTCACTCCCGCATCCACGTCGTCACCGGCGTGGTCGAGGGTGCCGCCTCCACGAAGGCCGCCAAGACGCTGTTCGGCAAGATCTCGGAGCGCAAGAACCTGCTCCTGGTCGTCGACCGCGCCGAAGAGGCCGCGTGGCTGTCCGCCCGCAACCTGCCCCAGGTTCACATCCTGGAGCCGGGCCAGCTGAACACGTACGACGTGATCGTCTCTGACGACGTGGTCTTCACTCAGGCCGCTTTCGAGTCCTTCGTGTCTGGCCCCAAGGCCGATGAGACCGAAGGGAGCGACGCCTGATGTCTGAGGCGACCGTTACCAGCAAGACCTTCACTGACCCGCGCGACCTGCTGATCAAGCCGGTTGTCTCGGAGAAGAGCTACGCGCTGCTGGACGAGAACAAGTACACGTTCATCGTCGCGCCCGGCGCCAACAAGACCCAGATCAAGCAGGCCGTGGAAGCGGTCTTCTCGGTCAAGGTCACCGGGGTCAACACGATCAACCGTCAGGGTAAGCGCAAGCGCACCAAGACCGGTTTCGGCAAGCGTGCGAACACCAAGCGCGCCATCGTGACCCTTGCCGAGGGCAACCGTATCGACATCTTCGGCGGCCAGGCCTCCTAACGGAGGTCTAGTCGTCCGGAATCGGACGAGGACTGAGAAATGGGTATCCGCAAGTACAAGCCGACGACCCCGGGCCGTCGTGGCTCCAGCGTCGCCGACTTTGTCGAGATCACGCGGTCCACGCCGGAGAAGTCGCTGGTTCGCCCCCTGCACAGCAAGGGCGGCCGTAACAACACCGGTCGGATCACCGTTCGCCACCAGGGTGGTGGACACAAGCGCGCCTACCGCGTGATCGACTTCCGTCGTCACGACAAGGACGGCGTGCCGGCCAAGGTCGCGCACATCGAGTACGACCCCAACCGCACCGCGCGCATCGCGCTCCTGCACTACGCGGACGGCGAGAAGCGCTACATCATCGCGCCGAAGGCTCTGAAGCAGGGCGACCGGATTGAGAACGGCCCCACGGCCGACATCAAGCCCGGCAACAACCTGGCCCTCCGCAACATCCCGGTCGGTACCACGATCCACGCGATCGAGCTCCGTCCCGGTGGTGGCGCCAAGTTCGCCCGTTCCGCGGGTGCCTCCGTGCAGCTGCTGGCGAAGGAGGGCACGATGGCCCACCTTCGTATGCCTTCCGGTGAGATCCGCCTGGTCGACGCGCGCTGCCGCGCGACCGTCGGTGAGGTCGGCAACGCCGAGCAGTCGAACATCAACTGGGGCAAGGCCGGCCGCATGCGCTGGAAGGGCGTTCGCCCGTCCGTCCGCGGTGTCGCGATGAACCCGGTTGACCACCCGCACGGTGGTGGTGAGGGCAAGACCAGTGGTGGTCGCCACCCGGTCTCCCCGTGGGGTCAGAAGGAGGGTCGTACTCGCTCGCCGAAGAAGGCTTCGAGCAAGTACATCGTCCGCCGCCGCAAGACGAACAAGAAGCGCTAGGAGCGGGTTTAGATGCCGCGCAGTCTCAAGAAGGGGCCCTTCGTCGACGACCACCTCGTAAAGAAGGTGGACGTCCAGAACGAAGCCGGCACCAAGAACGTCATCAAGACCTGGTCCCGTCGCTCGATGATCATCCCCAGCATGCTGGGTCACACCATCGCGGTGCACAACGGCAAGACCCACGTCCCGGTGTTCGTCACCGAGTCGATGGTCGGCCACAAGCTCGGCGAGTTCTCGCCGACTCGCACCTTCCGCGGCCACGTCAAGGACGACCGGAAGTCGAAGCGCCGCTAAAGGCGGGGTGGTTACGACTATGACTTACACCGAAGGGACAACCATGGAAGCCAGGGCCCAGGCGCGGTACATCCGCGTCACGCCCATGAAGGCCCGCCGAGTGGTGGACCTTATCCGTGGCATGGATGCCACGGAGGCTCAGGCGGTCCTGCGTTTCGCCCCGCAGGCCGCGAGCGTGCCGGTTGGCAAGGTGCTGGACAGCGCCATTGCCAATGCCGCACACAACTACAATCACCCGGACGCCTCCACGCTGGTCATCAGCGAGGCGTTCGTGGACGAGGGCCCGACCCTGAAGCGGTTCCGTCCGCGTGCGCAGGGCCGTGCCTACCGGATCCGCAAGCGGACCAGCCACATCACCGTGGTCGTCAGCAGCAAGGAAGGTTCCCGGTAATGGGCCAGAAGGTAAACCCGCACGGGTTCCGGCTCGGCATCACCACCGACTTCAAGTCGCGTTGGTACGCCGACAAGCTGTACAAGGACTACGTCAAGGAAGACGTCGCCATCCGTCGGATGATGACGTCCGGCATGGAGCGCGCCGGCATCTCGAAGGTTGAGATCGAGCGCACCCGTGACCGCGTGCGTGTGGACATCCACACCGCTCGTCCGGGCATCGTCATCGGCCGCCGTGGCGCCGAGGCCGACCGCATCCGCGGTGACCTCGAGAAGCTCACGGGCAAGCAGGTCCAGCTGAACATCCTCGAGGTCAAGAACCCCGAGCTCGACGCTCAGCTGGTTGCCCAGGCCGTTGCCGAGCAGCTTTCCTCCCGCGTCTCCTTCCGTCGCGCCATGCGTAAGAGCATGCAGGGCACGATGAAGGCCGGCGCCAAGGGCATCAAGATCCAGTGTGGCGGCCGTCTCGGCGGCGCCGAGATGTCCCGCTCCGAGTTCTACCGCGAAGGCCGTGTGCCGCTGCACACCCTCCGCGCGAACGTGGACTACGGCTTCTTCGAGGCCAAGACCACCTTCGGCCGTATCGGTGTGAAGGTCTGGATCTACAAGGGCGACGTCAAGAACATCGCCGAGGTTCGCGCCGAGAACGCTGCGGCCCGTGCGGGTAACCGCCCGGCCCGTGGCGCGCAGGGCGCTGGCGACCGTCCCGCCGGCCGTGGTGGCCGTGGTGGCGAGCGCGGCGGCCGTGGTGGCCGCAAGCCGCAGCAGGCTGCTGGTGTCGAGGCCCCCAAGGCCGACGCTCCCGCCGCCGCTCCGGCCGAGAGCACCGGAACGGAGGCCTGACCGACATGCTGATCCCTCGTAGGGTCAAGCACCGCAAGCAGCACCACCCGAAGCGCAGCGGTATGGCCAAGGGCGGTACTGAGGTCACGTTCGGCGAGTACGGCATCCAGGCGCTGACCCCGGCGTACGTGACGAACCGCCAGATCGAGGCGGCTCGTATTGCGATGACCCGCCACATCAAGCGTGGCGGCAAGGTCTGGATCAACATCTACCCGGACCGCCCGCTGACGAAGAAGCCGGCCGAAACCCGCATGGGTTCCGGTAAGGGTTCTCCCGAGTGGTGGATCGCCAACGTGCACCCGGGCCGGGTCATGTTCGAGCTGTCCTACCCGAACGAGAAGATTGCTCGTGAGGCGCTCACCCGCGCTGCTCACAAGCTTCCGATGAAGTGCCGGATTGTTCGGCGCGAGGCAGGTGAGTCGTGATGGCGACGGGAACCAAGGCGTCCGAGCTGCGTGAGCTCGGCAACGAGGAGCTCGTTGGCAAGCTGCGCGAGGCCAAGGAGGAGCTGTTCAAGCTCCGCTTCCAGGCGGCCACGGGTCAGCTGGAGAACAACGGCCGGCTCAAGTCCGTCCGTAAGGACATCGCTCGCATCTACACCCTGATGCACGAGCGTGAGCTCGGTATCGAGACGGTGGAGAGCGCCTGATGAGCGAGAACAACGTGACTGAGAAGACCGAGCGCGGTTTCCGCAAGACCCGTGAGGGTCTGGTCGTCAGCGACAAGATGGACAAGACCGTCGTCGTCGCCGTCGAGGACCGCGTCAAGCACGCCCTGTACGGCAAGGTCATCCGCCGTACGAACAAGCTCAAGGCGCACGACGAGCAGAACGCTGCCGGCGTCGGCGACCGCGTCCTCATCATGGAGACGCGTCCGCTGTCGGCGAGCAAGCGCTGGCGCATCGTCGAGATCCTCGAGAAGGCCAAGTAATTATCTGAGGGGTTTCCCTCAGATTCGTTCCGCCAGGCTCGGTGGGGGCGACGCTCTCCGGAGTGAAGCCCCCGCCGGGAACCGGCAGACAAACAGGAGATACACGTGATCCAGCAGGAGTCGCGACTGCGTATCGCCGACAACACTGGTGCCAAGGAAATCCTTTGCATCCGTGTTCTCGGTGGTTCCGGTCGCCGCTACGCGGGCATCGGTGACGTCATCGTCGCCACCGTCAAGGACGCGATCCCCGGTGGCAACGTGAAGAAGGGTGACGTCGTCAAGGCGGTCATCGTTCGCACCGTCAAGGAGCGTCGCCGCCAGGACGGCTCGTACATCCGCTTTGACGAGAACGCCGCCGTCATTCTGAAGAACGACGGCGACCCTCGCGGCACCCGTATCTTCGGCCCGGTGGGCCGTGAGCTGCGCGAGAAGAAGTTCATGAAGATCATCTCGCTCGCGCCGGAGGTGCTGTAAGCATGAAGATCAAGAAGGGCGACCTGGTTCAGGTCATCACCGGTAAGGACAAGGGCAAGCAGGGCAAGGTCATCGTCGCCTTCCCCGCCGACAACCGCGTCCTCGTCGAGGGTGTCAACCGGGTCAAGAAGCACACCAAGGCTGCGCAGAACCAGGCCGGTGGCATTGTGATCACCGAGGCCCCGGTCCACGTCAGCAACGTTCAGCTGGTTGTGGAGAAGGACGGCAAGAAGGTCGTCACCCGCGTCGGCTACCGCTTCGACGACGAGGGCAACAAGATCCGCGTTGCCAAGCGGACGGGTGAGGACATCTGATGGCTACCACTCCGCGTCTCAAGACGAAGTACCGCGAGGACATCGCGGGCAAGCTGCGTGAGGAGTTCTCGTACGAGAACGTCATGCAGATCCCCGGCCTCGTGAAGATCGTGGTCAACATGGGTGTGGGCGACGCCGCCCGCGACTCCAAGCTGATCGACGGCGCCATCAAGGACCTGACGACGATCACCGGTCAGAAGCCGGCCGTCACGAAGGCCCGGAAGTCCATCGCGCAGTTCAAGCTGCGCGAGGGTCAGCCGATCGGCTGCCACGTCACCCTCCGTGGTGACCGCATGTGGGAGTTCCTGGACCGTACGCTGTCGCTCGCGCTGCCGCGTATCCGTGACTTCCGTGGTCTGTCGCCGAAGCAGTTCGACGGCCGTGGCAACTACACCTTCGGTCTCACGGAGCAGGTCATGTTCCACGAGATCGACCAGGACAAGATCGACCGTACCCGGGGTATGGACATCACCGTGGTCACCACGGCGACCAACGACGACGAGGGCCGTGCCCTCCTTCGTCACCTCGGCTTCCCCTTCAAGGAGGCGTAAGCGAGATGGCGAAGAAGGCTCTCATCGCGAAGGCTGCCCGCAAGCCCAAGTTCGGTGTGCGTGCGTACACCCGCTGCCAGCGCTGCGGTCGCCCCCACTCCGTGTACCGCAAGTTCGGCCTGTGCCGCGTCTGCCTTCGTGAGATGGCTCACCGTGGCGAGCTGCCGGGCGTGACCAAGAGCTCCTGGTAAATCACCCTCGTCCGCAAGGACTTGGGCTGTACCAGGCACTCTCGGTAAGCATCTGGACGGTGGGTGCCCGGCCGCGCATGCCTTAGGCTTGTGTGGTTGGGCGTCCGCCGCCCATAACGACTTACTACGCCGTAGGTCCCCGCACCGCACCCGTCCCGCCACTGAGTGGGGAGAGGGATGGCGCATACAGGAAACCCCGGCGAGAGAGGCCGAAGGCCACTTCATGACCATGACTGACCCGATCGCAGACATGCTGACCCGTCTGCGTAACGCTAACTCGGCGTACCACGACACCGTCGTGATGCCGCACAGCAAGATCAAGTCGCACATCGCGGAGATCCTCAAGCAGGAGGGTTTCATCACCGGCTGGAAGGTCGAGGACGCCGAGGTCGGCAAGAACCTCGTCCTCGAGCTGAAGTTCGGGCCGAACCGTGAGCGCTCCATCGCGGGCATCAAGCGGATCTCGAAGCCCGGTCTGCGCGTGTACGCAAAGTCCACCAACCTGCCGAAGGTGCTCGGCGGCCTGGGCGTGGCGATCATCTCCACGTCCCACGGTCTCCTCACCGGCCAGCAGGCAGGCAAGAAGGGCGTAGGTGGGGAAGTCCTCGCCTACGTCTGGTAGTCGGGAACGGAGGAAAAGCAATGTCGCGAATCGGCAAGCTCCCCATCCAGGTTCCCGCCGGTGTGGACGTCACCATCGATGGCAGCACGGTCGCGGTGAAGGGCCCCAAGGGTTCCCTCTCCCACACCGTCAAGGCTCCCATCGCCGTTGTTAAGGGCGAGGACGGCGTTCTGAACGTCACCCGTCCGAACGACGAGCGTCAGAACAAGGCCCTGCACGGCCTGTCCCGCACGCTGGTGGCGAACATGATCACCGGTGTGACCACGGGATACGTCAAGGCTCTCGAGATCAGCGGTGTCGGTTACCGTGTCCTGGCGAAGGGCTCCGACCTGGAGTTCCAGCTGGGCTACAGCCACCCGATCCTGGTGGAGGCGCCCGAGGGCATCTCCTTCAAGGTCGAGTCGCCGACCAAGTTCACGGTCGAGGGCATCGACAAGCAGAAGGTCGGCGAGGTCGCCGCCAACATCCGCAAGCTGCGGAAGCCCGACCCGTACAAGGCCAAGGGTGTCAAGTACGCCGGCGAAGTCATCCGCCGCAAGGTCGGAAAGGCTGGTAAGTAGCCATGGCATACGGTGTGAAGATCGCCAAGGGCGACGCGTACAAGCGCGCTGCCAAGGCTCGCCGCCACATCCGCATCCGCAAGAACGTCTCGGGTACGGCGGAGCGTCCGCGCCTCGTCGTGACGCGTTCCAACCGCAACATCGTTGCTCAGGTCATCGACGACCTCCAGGGTCACACCCTGGCGTCCGCGTCGACCCTGGACGCTTCGATCCGCGGTGGCGAAGGCGACAAGAGCTCGCAGGCCCAGGCTGTCGGCGCGCTCGTCGCCGAGCGTGCCAAGGCTGCGGGTGTCGAGACCGTCGTGTTCGACCGCGGTGGCAACCGATACGCCGGGCGCATTGCCGCTCTGGCTGACGCCGCCCGCGAAGCCGGGCTGAAGTTCTAAGCCCCGGTTCCGGGACTCACGGACGTAACAGAGAGAGGTAATCCAATGGCTGGACCCCAGCGCCGCGGAAGCGGTGCCGGTGGCGGCGAGCGGCGGGACCGGAAGGGTCGCGACGGTGGCCCTGCCGCCGAGAAGACCGCTTACGTTGAGCGCGTTGTCGCGATCAACCGCGTCGCCAAGGTTGTCAAGGGTGGTCGCCGCTTCAGCTTCACCGCGCTGGTCGTGGTGGGCGACGGTGACGGCACTGTAGGTGTCGGTTACGGCAAGGCCAAGGAAGTTCCCGCGGCCATCGCCAAGGGTGTCGAGGAAGCGAAGAAGAACTTCTTCAAGGTTCCGCGCATCCAGGGCACCATCCCTCACCCGATCCAGGGCGAGAAGGCTGCGGGCGTCGTCCTGCTGAAGCCTGCTTCCCCCGGTACCGGTGTTATCGCCGGTGGCCCGGTGCGCGCCGTTCTGGAGTGCGCCGGCGTTCACGACATCCTGTCGAAGTCCCTGGGCTCCGACAACGCGATCAACATCGTGCACGCGACCGTGGCGGCCCTCCAGGGCCTGCAGCGTCCCGAGGAGATCGCGGCTCGCCGTGGTCTGCCCCTCGAGGACGTCGCCCCCGCGGCTCTGCTTCGTGCGCGTGCTGGGGCGGGTGCGTAATGGCTCGCCTCAAGATCACGCAGACGAAGTCGTACATCGGCAGCAAGCAGAACCACCGCGACACTCTGCGTTCGCTCGGGCTCAAGCGCCTGAACGACGTGGTCGTCAAGGAGGACCGCCCCGAGTTCCGCGGAATGGTGCACACCGTCCGCCACCTCGTGACGGTTGAGGAGGTTGACTAACATGGCTGAGAACAGCCCGCTGAAGGCCCACAACCTCCGTCCCGCCCCCGGCGCCAAGACCGCGAAGACCCGTGTCGGTCGTGGTGAGGCGTCGAAGGGTAAGACGGCCGGTCGTGGTACGAAGGGCCAGAAGGCCCGCTACCAGATCCCGCAGCGCTTCGAGGGTGGGCAGATGCCCCTCCACATGCGCCTGCCGAAGCTCAAGGGCTTCAAGAACCCGTTCCGCACCGAGTTCCAGGTGGTCAACCTGGACAAGCTCGGCGCTCTCTACCCCGAGGGTGGAGAAGTCACGGTGGCCGACCTGGTCGCCAAGGGCGCGGTTCGCAAGAACAGCCTCGTCAAGGTCCTGGGCCAGGGCGAGCTCTCCGTGGCGCTGCAGGTTTCGGTTGACGCCGTCTCCGCCTCCGCCAAGGAGAAGATCGCCGCTGCCGGTGGCACCGTCACCGAGCTCGTCTAAGACGATTCAAGTGGCTGAATAGCTCGAAACCCGACCGGGGATGCCTCACATATGGGGCATCCCCGGTTGGTCGTTCCACGGAAGGCACACTCGCCGGTAAGGTGGCGTGCACCTTTGCTTTGTCGTATACGTCGATCCCTCAGACCGTCACCTCTGACGCAGTAGCGCGGGGGTCGCAGGAGGCACCGTGCTCACCGCGTTCGCCCGGGCGTTCAAGACGCCCGACCTGCGCAAGAAGCTGCTCTTCACGCTCGGCATCATCGTGCTGTTCCGGCTCGGGTCCCACATCCCGGTACCCGGCGTGAGCTACAAGAACGTTCAGATCTGTGTTGAGCAGGCAGGCAGCAGCAATGGGCTGTTCGGCCTCGTCAACATGTTCAGCGGCGGTGCGCTGCTGCAGATCACGATCTTCGCGCTCGGCATCATGCCGTACATCACGGCGAGCATCATCCTGCAGCTGCTGACCGTGGTCATCCCGAAGCTGGAGACCCTCAAAAAAGAGGGCCAGTCCGGCACGGCGAAGATCACTCAGTACACGCGCTATCTGACGGTCGCGCTCGCGATCCTGCAGGGCACCGGCCTCGTCGCCACCGCCCGCACGGGGGCCCTGTTCCAGGGCTGCCAGGTCGCCAGCCAGATCGTCCCCGACCGGTCGATCTTCACCACGGTCGTCATGGTGGTCACCATGACCGCCGGTACCTGCGTCGTCATGTGGCTCGGTGAGCTCATCACCGACCGCGGCATCGGCAACGGCATGTCGATCCTCATGTTCATCTCGATCGCCGCCGGCTTCATCGGCGCCATGTGGCAGATCAAGCTCCAGGGCAAGATCGCGGATGGCTGGGTCGAGTTCGGCGTGGTCATCCTGGTCGGCCTCGCGATGGTGTGTCTGGTGGTCTTCGTCGAGCAGGCGCAGCGCCGGATCCCGGTCCAGTACGCGAAGCGCATGATCGGCCGCCGCGCCTACGGCGGTACCTCGACCTACATCCCGCTCAAGGTGAACCAGGCGGGCATCATCCCCGTCATCTTCGCCTCGTCGCTGCTCTACATCCCGGCACTGATCGTCCAGTTCAGCGGCTCGACCGCGGGCTGGGCCACCTGGATCCAGAAGCACTTCGTCAAGGGCGACCACCCGTACTACATCGCGACCTACTTCCTCCTGATCGTCTTCTTCGCGTTCTTCTACGTGGCGATCTCGTTCAACCCCGAGGAAGTTGCAGACAACATGAAGAAGTATGGTGGGTTCATCCCGGGTATTCGTGCCGGTCGACCCACCGCCGAGTACCTGAGCTACGTGCTCAACCGGATCACCTGGCCGGGGTCGCTGTACCTGGGTCTCATCGCTCTTGTGCCGACGATGGCGTTGGCCGGCTTCGGAGCGAACCAGAACTTCCCGTTCGGCGGGACGAGCATCCTGATCATCGTGGGTGTGGGTCTGGAAACCGTGAAGCAGATCGAGAGCCAGCTCCAGCAGCGTAATTACGAAGGGTTCCTCCGCTGATGCGAATCGTCCTCGTCGGACCGCCCGGTGCGGGCAAGGGAACGCAGGCCGCGTTCCTTGCCAAGAACCTGTCGATCCCGCACATCTCCACGGGCGACCTGTTCCGGGCCAACATCAGCCAGGGCACCGAGCTGGGCAAGCAGGCGAAGGCGTACATGGACGCCGGCGACCTGGTCCCCGACGAGGTGACCATCGGCATGGCGAAGGACCGGATGGAGCAGCCGGACGCCGTGAACGGCTTCCTGCTCGACGGCTTCCCGCGCAACGTCTCGCAGGCCGCGGCCCTCGACGAGATGCTCCGAGCCGCGGGCATGAAGCTCGACGCCGTCCTCGACCTGGAGGTCGAGGAGGACGAGGTCGTCAAGCGGATCGCCGGTCGCCGGATCTGCCGCAACGACTCCGCGCACGTCTTCCACGTCACGTACGCCCCGCCGAAGGCCGAGGGTGTCTGCGACACCTGCGGTGGCGAGCTGTACCAGCGCGGTGACGACTCCGAGGCCACGGTGCGCAACCGGCTGGAGGTCTACCACACGCAGACCGAGCCGATCATCGACTACTACAAGGGTCAGGGCCTGCTGGTGACCATCCCGGCCCTCGGTGAGGTCGCTGACGTCACCAAGCGCGCGATGGACGCCCTCCCGAAGTAGTACCCCCGTAGGGCAAGAACGGCCGCGGTGTCCCCAGGGCATCGCGGCCGTACTGTTGAGAAGACTCGTACCGAGGCTGGAAGGCGTTTTTCATGGTCCAGATCAAGACCCCCGAGCAGATCGCGAAGATGCGCGAGGCGGGGCTGGTCGTCGCCGCGATCCACGCGGCGACCCGTGAGGCGGCCGTTCCGGGCGCCACGACGCGTGATCTGGACATGGTGGCCCGCAAGGTGATCGCGGACGCCGGCGCCAAGTCGAACTTCCTCGGCTACGGCGGCTTCCCCGCGACGATCTGCACCTCCGTGAACGAGGTCGTCGTCCACGGCATCCCGGACGACAAGACCGTCCTCAAGGACGGCGACATCATCTCGATCGACGCCGGCGCCATCATCGACGGCTGGCACGGCGACGCCGCGTACACCGCCTTCGTGGGCACCGGGCACGCCCCTGAGCTCCTGGAGCTCTCCCGGGTGACCGAGGAGTCCATGTGGGCCGGGATCGCCGCCATGAAGCTCGGCAACCGCCTCGTGGACATCTCCAAGGCGATCGAGACGTACATCAAGCGCCAGCCGCGTCCCGCCACCGGTGACCACAGCCTCGGCAAGTTCGGGATCATCGAGGACTACGGCGGCCACGGCATCGGGTCCGAGATGCACATGGACCCCCACCTGCTGAACTACGTCTCGCGCAAGCGGGGCAAGGGCATCAAGCTGGTCCCGGGCGTCTGCCTGGCGATCGAGCCGATGGTGTCCCTGGGCACCGCCCAGACGGAGGTACTGGCGGACGACTGGACGGTCATCACGACGGACGGCACCTGGTCCTCGCACTGGGAGCACTCCATCGCCCTGACGGAGGCCGGTCCGATCGTTCTGACCAGCCCGGACTGCGGCAAGGCGAAGCTGGCGGAGTACGGGGTCACCACGGCTCCGGACCCTCTGGCGTAATGATCTACACTCTGGGGCAAACTTTCCGGATTCGTCTTTCTGGGTGCCCTGACGTAGACTGACTCGTCGGCTCTCGTGCACATCCATGCCTGCAAGCGTGGTGCACCGAGCCGATCAAGGTAGCCGATTCGAAGGGCGAAGCGTGGCCAAGAAGCAAGGTGCCATCGAAATCGAGGGCACCGTGATCGAGTCCCTCCCGAACGCGATGTTCAAGGTGGAACTGCAGAACGGTCACAAGGTCCTCGCGCACATCAGCGGCAAGATGCGCATGCACTACATCCGCATCCTCCCGGATGACCGGGTCGTCGTGGAGCTGTCTCCGTACGACCTGACGCGTGGCCGGATCGTCTACCGATACAAGTAGATCTTGTCCTCACTCCTGCCTGGGCGTCTTGTCCCGGTGCGGGTGGTGGCACTGACCCGGAGAACCTCACCAACATGAAGGTCAAGCCGAGCGTCAAGAAGATCTGCGACAAGTGCAAGGTGATCCGCCGTCACGGCCGGGTCATGGTCATCTGCGACAACCTGCGCCACAAGCAGCGCCAGGGCTGACGCACGCCGACCGACCTGCCTTAACGCAGTTCTTCGCGCGACGTAAGAAAACGTACATACGCAGAATCCGCCCAGCCCTGCAAGGGGCCGGCGGCACCTCCGGCGGGGGCCGGGGACCCGGACGTACCACCACCCATTCAGGAGTGGTCGGCGGTCGGGGCTGATTCTGCGGAAGACCCCCGAACACACAGGAGCCATTGAATGGCACGCGTTTCCGGTGTTGACATCCCGCGCGAAAAGCGTGTGGAGATCGCACTCACCTACGTCTTCGGTATCGGGCGCACCCGGTCCAAGGAGATCCTCGCCTCCACCGGCGTGAACCCGAACACCCGCGTTCGTGACCTGGCCGAAGAGGACCTGGTCAAGATCCGCGAGTACGTGGACGCCAACCTCCGCACCGAGGGTGACCTCCGCCGCGAGATCCAGGCCGACATCCGTCGCAAGGTCGAGATCCAGTGCTACCAGGGTATCCGCCACCGTCGCGGCCTCCCGGTGCACGGTCAGCGCACCAGCACGAACGCGCGTACCCGCAAGGGCCCGCGTCGCGCGATCGCCGGTAAGAAGAAGCCGGGCAAGAAGTAGTCCTGTTCAGCGGTCTTGCGCTGTAGGACCGACCACCTCCCGTAGGAGATTTAGATGCCCCCCAAGGGTCGTCAGGGCGCTGCCAAGAAGGTGCGCCGCAAGGAAAAGAAGAACGTCGCTCACGGGCACGCCCACATCAAGAGCACGTTCAACAACACCATCGTTTCGATCACCGACCCCTCGGGCAACGTGATCTCCTGGGCCTCCGCCGGCCACGTCGGCTTCAAGGGCTCGCGCAAGTCCACCCCCTTCGCCGCGCAGATGGCCGCCGAGTCGGCCGCCCGCCGCGCGCAGGAGCACGGCATGCGCAAGGTCGACGTCTTCGTGAAGGGTCCGGGCTCCGGCCGCGAGACCGCGATCCGCTCCCTCCAGGCCACGGGCCTCGAGGTCGGCTCGATCCAGGACGTCACCCCCACCCCGCACAACGGCTGCCGCCCGCCGAAGCGCCGCCGCGTCTGACGCAGCGGACGCACTTGTGCGTTCTTGAGTGTCCGGGCGGTACGACCCCTTCGGGGGCCGTACCGCCCGTACCCTTGCAGTAGCCGTACCTCGGTACGGCATCCCGTCGGGCGTCAAATAGTGGGCGTCCACGAATGAAGGAACACAGACATGCTTATCGCTCAGCGTCCTTCGCTGACCGAAGAGGTCGTCGACGAGTACCGCTCGCGGTTCGTGATCGAGCCGCTGGAGCCGGGCTTCGGCTACACCCTCGGCAACTCCCTGCGCCGTACGCTCCTGTCCTCGATCCCGGGTGCCGCTGTCACCAGCATCCGCGTGGACGGCGTCCTGCACGAGTTCACCACCGTGCCGGGTGTGAAGGAAGACGTCACCGACATCATCCTGAACATCAAGCAGCTGGTCGTCTCCTCGGAGCACGACGAGCCGGTCGTGATGTACCTGCGCAAGCAGGGTCCCGGCCTGGTCACCGCCGCTGACATCGCGCCCCCGGCCGGTGTCGAGGTGCACAACCCGGACCTCGTCCTCGCCACGCTCAACGGCAAGGGCAAGCTGGAGATGGAGCTGACCGTCGAGCGCGGTCGCGGCTACGTCTCCGCCGTCCAGAACAAGCAGCTGGGCCAGGAGATCGGCCGCATCCCGGTCGACTCCATCTACAGCCCGGTCCTCAAGGTCACCTACAAGGTCGAGGCGACCCGAGTCGAGCAGCGCACCGACTTCGACAAGCTGATCGTCGACGTCGAGACCAAGCAGGCCATGCGCCCGCGTGACGCCATGGCGTCCGCCGGCAAGACCCTGGTCGAGCTGTTCGGTCTGGCGCGCGAGCTCAACATCGACGCCGAGGGCATCGACATGGGCCCGTCCCCGACGGACGCCGCCCTGGCCGCCGACCTGGCGCTGCCGATCGAGGAGCTCGAGCTCACCGTTCGGTCGTACAACTGCCTCAAGCGCGAGGGCATCCACTCCGTGGGTGAGCTCGTCGCCCGCTCCGAGGCCGACCTGCTCGACATCCGCAACTTCGGTGCGAAGTCGATCGACGAGGTCAAGGCGAAGCTGGCCGGCATGGGCCTGGCCCTCAAGGACAGCCCGCCCGGATTCGACCCGACCGCCGCCGCCGACGCCTTCGGCGCCGACGACGACGCGGACGCCGGTTTCGTCGAGACCGAGCAGTACTAGAAAGCTTGTGGGGGGCTCACGCCCCCCACACCCCCTCTCGCGACCGCTTGAGGGAACTGACTCCGGTACCTGACACGGCCGGTGCAGATTTGAAGGAGTAACAATGCCGCGTCCCGCAAAGGGTGCCCGCCTGGGCGGCTCCGCCGCGCACGAGAAGCACCTCCTCGCGAACCTCGCGAAGGCGCTCTTCGAGCACGGCCGCATCACCACCACCGAGGCCAAGGCCCGTCGCCTGCGTCCCTACGCCGAGCGTCTGGTCACCAAGGCGAAGAAGGGCGACATCCACAACCGTCGCCTGGTGCTGCAGACGATCACGGACAAGAGCATCGTGCACACGCTGTTCACCGAGATCGCCCCGCGCTACGAGAACCGCCCCGGTGGTTACACGCGCATCACCAAGATCGGCAACCGTCGTGGCGACAACGCCCCGATGGCCGTGATCGAGCTGGTCGAGGCCCTCACGGTCGCCCAGCAGGCCACTGGTGAGGCCGAGGCCGCCACCAAGCGCGCGGTCAAGGAGGCGGAGGCTGTCGAGACCCCCGCCGAGGAGACCAAGGAGGCCTGATCCCCCGGGATCACGCTTGCTTGATCGGCTCTGAACGGGCCCGCCCCTTCCGGGGGCGGGCCCGTTCTGCATTGCGCTGACTCTGAGAGGATCTGTCACGTGAGTGACGAGGTGGAGCCCGGGCACGTCCGGGTGCGGCTGGACCTGAGCTACGACGGCAAGGACTTCTCCGGCTGGGCGAAGCAGCGCGTGCTGCGCACCGTCCAGGGCGAGCTGGAGTCGGCCCTGCAGACCGTGATGCGGCTGTCCGAGCCGATCGAGCTGACCGTGGCCGGGCGTACGGACGCGGGTGTGCACGCCCGCGGGCAGGTCGCCCAGTTCGACCTCGCCGAGGAGGTGTGGGCCGAGCACCACGACAAGCTGCTGCGCCGCCTCGCGGGACGGCTGCCGCACGACGTACGGGTGTGGAAGGTCGCCGAGGCCCCCGAGGGCTTCAACGCGCGCTTCTCGGCCATCTGGCGCCGCTACGCCTACCGCGTCGGCGACCACCAGGGCGGCGTCGACCCGCTGCGCCGCGGCCACGTGCTGTGGCACCAGTGGCCCCTCGACGTGGACGCCATGAACGAGGCCGCCGCCGCGCTGCTCGGCGAGCACGACTTCGCCGCGTACTGCAAGAAGCGCGAGGGCGCCACGACCATCCGTACGCTCCAGCAGCTCAGCTGGGAGCGCGCCGAGGACGGGATCGTCACCGCGACCGTCCGCGCCGACGCCTTCTGCCACAACATGGTCCGCTCGCTCGTCGGCGCCCTGCTGCACGTCGGCGACGGGCACCGGCCCACCGACTGGCCGGGCAAGGTGCTGCGGGCCGCCGTACGGGACTCCTCGGTGCACGTGGTCAAGCCGCACGGGCTGACCCTGGAGGAGGTCGGCTACCCGGCGGACGAGCTGCTGGCCGCCCGCAGCAAGGAAGCCCGCAACCTGCGCACCCTCCCCGGAGCCGGCTGCTGCTGAGCGCCGGCTAATCCGGTTGGGTGGATCGGCGCCGGACCGGGAGAATGCCGGGCATGGGACATCTCGAAGCCAGCCACCTGGAGTACTACCTTCCCGACGGGCGGGTCCTGCTCCCCGACGTCTCCTTCCGGGTGGGGGAGGGGTCGGTGGTCGCCCTGGTCGGGGCGAACGGGGCCGGCAAGACCACCCTGCTGAAGATGATCTCCGGGGAGCTCCAGCCGCACGGCGGCGGCGTGACCGTCTCCGGCGGTCTCGGCGTGATGTCGCAGTTCGTGGGCTCGGTGCGGGACGAGACGACCGTGCGGGACCTCCTGGTGTCGGTGGCCCAGCCGCGGATCCGGGAGGCCGCCAAGGCCGTGGACCGGGCCGAGCAGCTGATCCTGACCGTGGACGACGAGGCCGCGCAGATGGCGTACGCGCAGGCGCTGAGCGACTGGGCGGACGTCCAGGGCTACGAGGCGGAGACCCTGTGGGACGTCTGCACGATGGCCGCGCTGGCGATCCCCTACGACACCGCGCAGTTCCGCGAGGTGCGCACGCTGTCGGGCGGTGAGCAGAAGCGGCTCGTGCTGGAGGCGCTGCTGCGCGGGCCGGACGAGGTGCTGCTGCTCGACGAGCCGGACAACTACCTCGACGTCCCCGGCAAGCGGTGGCTGGAGGACCAGCTCAAGGCGACCCGCAAGACGGTGCTGTTCGTCTCGCACGACCGGGAGCTGCTGACCCGGGCCGCCGAGAAGATCATCAGCCTGGAGGCGAGCCCGATGGGCTCCGACGTCTGGGTGCACGGCGCGGGCTTCGACACCTACCACGACGCCCGCAAGGAGCGCTTCGCGCGCTTCGAGGAGCTCAAGCGGCGCTGGGACGAGGAGCACGCCCGGCTCAAGGCCCTGGTGCTGCGGCTGCGCAACCAGGCCGCGAGCAGCCCCGACATGGCCTCGCGGTACCGGGCGATGCAGACCCGCTTCCAGAAGTTCGAGGAGGCGGGCCCCCCGCCGGAGCCGCCGCGGGAGCAGGACATCCGGATGCGGCTCAAGGGCGGGCGTACCGGCGTACGCGCGCTGACCGTGGAGAACCTGGAGCTCACGGGGCTGATGAAGCCCTTCTCGCTGGAGGTCTTCTACGGGGAGCGGGTCGCGGTGCTGGGCTCGAACGGCTCCGGCAAATCGCACTTCCTGCGGCTGATGGCGGGCGAGGACGTCAAGCACACGGGCACGTGGAAGCTGGGCGCGCGGGTGGTTCCCGGCCACTTCGCGCAGACGCACGCCCACCCCGAGCTGTTCGGCCGCACCCTCGTCGACATCCTGTGGACGGAGGCGGCGAAGCCGCTCGGCGCGGCGATGGGCGCGCTGCGCCGGTACGAGCTGGAGCGCCAGGGCGACCAGCCGTTCGAGAAGCTCTCGGGCGGCCAGCAGGCACGTTTCCAGATCCTGCTGCTGGAGCTGGCGGGGACCACGGCGCTGCTGCTGGACGAGCCGACGGACAACCTCGACCTGGAGTCCGCGGAGGCGCTCCAGGACGGCCTTGAGGCGTACGAGGGGACTGTGCTGTGCGTCACGCACGATCGCTGGTTCGCGCGCACATTTGACCGTTACCTGGTCTTCGGTTCGGACGGTGTTGTGCGGGAGACTCAGGAACCCGTCTGGGACGAACGTAGAGTCGAACGCAAGCGCTAGGGGGCTACCGTCACCCCCTCGGATGAGTGAGGGGCAGGCGTCGTGGGGCTGCGGCCTAGCATCTGGCTGATGAAGTGGGAGAACCAGACCTCCGGACCGCCGGCCTCGGGGAGCCGGCTGGTCGACTGGCTGCTGCGGCCGGCCTCCCGGCCCTGGCAGGTGCTCTCCCTCGCGGTGCTCCTCGGGGTCGCCGTCTCCACGAGCCTGCGCGCGAACTGGGGCTCGGACAACGCCTTCGTGGTCAAGGCGGCGCAGACGCTGCTCGCGGGCGGGTCCCCGTACGAGGACAAGCGCTTCCTCTACCTGCCCAGCGCCGTGATCATGGCGGTTCCGGAGGCCCTGCTGCCGCGGTCGGTGCTGCAGTGGGTCCTGCCGGTCGGGATGTCGGGGCTGCTGGGCGCGGGCTGGCTGGCCGCACTGCGGATGTTCTCGGTGCCGCTGCGCTCGCGCTTCGCTGTCGGTGGTTTCGCGGTGTTCGCCCTCGCCTACAAGCCGTACGTGAACCTCGTGCTGATCGGCAACTGGACCGCCATCTCGGCGGCCGCGCTGCCGGTGGCGCTGCTCCTCGCGCACCGGCGGTCGTGGGCGGCGGCCGGGCTGGTGGTCGGGCTGGCGATCGCGTGCAAGCCGATGCTGGTGCCGATCGGGCTGCTGTTCCTGCTCGCCCGGCAGTGGCGGGGGCTGGCCGCGGCCGTGCTGGTGCCGGTGGGGCTCTCGCTGGCCGGCGCGCTGCTGATGCCGAGCCCGTCGCTGTTCTTCACCAAGACCCTGCCCTTCCTGCTCCAGGGACAGGACGCGTACGCGCTGCCCTGGGACGCCTCGCCGATCGCGGTGCTGCCGCGGCTGGGTGTGCCGGAGCCGATCGCGGTGCTGTTCGCCTTCGCGGGGGCCGGGGCCGGCCTGTGGGCGGTCTGGGTGCGGTGGCGCAGGCAGGACGAGGCCGACGGGGGTGAGCTGCGGCTGGTGGAGACCGCCTGCCTGGTGATGCTCGCCGCATTCCTGGTGTCGCGGCCGTCCTTCGACCACTACCTGCTGGTGGTGCTCCCGCTGCTGCTGGCCTCCGCGGTGCGGCCGGGCTCGATGCCCCGCTCGCCCTGGTTCTGGCTGGCGTTGACGCCCCAGGTGGCCCTGATCCCGTGGCCCTCGGAGCTGGCCCACAAACGGCGCGCCTTCAAGGACTGCGCCACCCTGTGCGGGCTCGCGATTCTGCTGGCGCGTCGTGCGCTGCGCTCCGGGCGGGTTACTCTGGTGCCCGTAACAACTGCGGGGTCCCCACCCAGGACCGAACCGGAGTGCGCCGCGACGCCAGCAGAATCGGCATCGCGGACCGCGTTTTGACCCGTATGGGTCTGCTTGGGTATCCTGCTGGTTTGTTATGCGTATTGGCTTTCTCATTCTCACGTGAAAGGGCCTTGCGCCGGTCCACCGGACCGATGACCAGCGGTTCACACGGGTTGCGTCCCCGATGTGAACGAGGGCTGTCGTGATCGTCCGTGGTGACCCTGTCAGGACCTTCCCGTGGGGCTTGCGCCCTTGGGATACCACCACTGAAGAAGCGAAGGCATACGCGTGCGTACGTTCAGCCCCAAGCCCGGCGACATCTCGCGCCAGTGGCTCGTCATCGACGCCCAGGACGTTGTCCTCGGCCGTCTGGCGACCCAGGCCGCTGCCCTCCTGCGGGGTAAGCACAAGCCGACTTACGCCCCCCACATGGACATGGGCGACTTCGTCATCATCGTCAACGCCGACAAGGTTCACCTGTCCGGCAACAAGGCGTCGCAGAAGATGGCGTACCGCCACTCCGGCTACCCGGGCGGTCTCCGCTCCGTGCGCTACGACGACCTCCTGGCGAACAACCCGGAGAAGGCCGTCGAGAAGGCCATCAAGGGCATGCTCCCCAAGAACACCCTGGGCCGTCAGATGCTCTCGAAGCTGAAGGTCTACTCGGGCGACCAGCACCCCCACGCTGCCCAGCAGCCGGTGCCGTTCGAGATCACCCAGGTCGCGCAGTAGTTCCGGCCACCCCCTAAGACGTAGAAAATTCTGAGGAGCATCGTGGCCGAGACCACCGCCGAGACGACCGTCGAAGAGTTCGAGGGCAACGTCGAGGAGTACACCAGCGAGTCCGAGGTTGTCGTCGAGGGCGACTACACCTCCGAGTCCCTTGCCGGCCGCTTCGGCGACCCCCAGCCGGCCGCCGGCCTGGGCCGTCGCAAGAACGCCATCGCCCGCGTCCGGATCGTTCCGGGCACCGGCAAGTGGAAGATCAACGGTCGCACCCTTGAGGACTACTTCCCCAACAAGGTGCACCAGCAGGAAGTCAACGAGCCGTTCAAGCTGCTCGAGCTCGACAACCGCTACGACGTCATCGCCCGCATCTCGGGTGGCGGCGTGTCCGGCCAGGCCGGCGCCCTGCGCCTCGGCGTGGCCCGTGCGCTGAACGAGGCGGACGTGGACAACAACCGCCCGGCGCTGAAGAAGGCCGGCTTCCTCTCCCGCGACGACCGTGCGGTCGAGCGCAAGAAGGCCGGTCTCAAGAAGGCCCGTAAGGCTCCGCAGTACAGCAAGCGTTAATCTGCGCCTGCTGTTCTGCAACGAAACCGCCCCGGCAGCACTCTCTGTGCTGCCGGGGCGGTTCGTTTACCGCCACAAGCGGCAAATACCTGTCACAAGCGGTCACAATGCGATGCGGAAACTCGGGAGGACAACAGTGGGACGACTCTTCGGGACGGACGGTGTACGCGGCGTTGCCAACGCGGATCTGACGGCGGAGCTCGCGCTCGGCCTCTCCGTGGCGGCTGCCCACGTACTGGCCGAGGCGGGCACCTTCGCGGGCCACCGGGCGACGGCCGTGGTCGGCCGGGACCCCCGGGCCTCCGGCGAATTCCTCGAGGCCGCGGTCGTGGCCGGCCTCGCGAGCGCGGGCGTGGACGTCCTGCGCGTCGGTGTGCTGCCCACCCCGGCGGTGGCGTATCTCACCGGTGCGCTGGGTGCCGACCTCGGCGTGATGCTCTCCGCCAGCCACAACGCCATGCCGGACAACGGCATCAAGTTCTTCGCCCGGGGCGGCCACAAGCTCGCCGACGAGCTGGAGGACCGCATCGAGTCGACCTACGAGGAGCACCGCACCGGCGCCCCGTGGGACCGGCCCACCGGCTCCGGCGTCGGCCGGGTCTCCGACTACACCGAGGGCTTCGAGAAGTACGTCGCCCACCTCATCGGGGTCCTCCCCAACCGCCTCGACGGGCTGAAGATCGTCCTGGACGAGGCGCACGGCGCGGCCGCCTACGTCTCGCCCGAGGCCTTCGCCCGGGCCGGCGCGGAGATCGTCACGATCGGCGCCGAGCCGGACGGCCTGAACATCAACGACGGCTGCGGCTCCACCCACCTCGGCCTGCTCAAGGCGGCCGTCGTCGAGCACGGCGCCGACTTCGGCATCGCGCACGACGGTGACGCCGACCGCTGCCTCGCCGTGGACGGCTCCGGCGCGGAGGTCGACGGCGACCAGATCCTCGCGGTGCTGGCGCTTGCCATGCGCGAGGCCGGCCAGCTGCGCGAGAACACCGTGGTCGGCACCGTGATGTCCAACCTGGGCTTCAAGCTGGCCATGGAGGGCGAGGGCATCCAGGTCGTGCAGACCGGGGTCGGCGACCGGTACGTGCTGGAGTCGATGAAGGAGCACGGCTACGCGCTCGGCGGCGAGCAGTCCGGCCACGTGATCATCCTCGACCACGCGACGACCGGTGACGGCACGCTGACCGGCCTGCTGCTGGCGGCGCGGGTCGCGGCCACCGGCAAGTCCCTCGCCGAGCTGGCGGGCGTCATGCAGCGGCTGCCGCAGGTGCTGGTCAACGTCCCCGACGTGGACAAGTCCCGGGTCACCACCTCCGCGGAGCTGGCGGCGGCCGTGGCCGACGCCGAGCGCGAGCTGGGCACCACCGGACGCGTACTGCTCCGTCCGTCCGGTACGGAGCCGCTCGTACGGGTGATGGTCGAGGCCGCCGACATCGAGCAGGCCCGCGCGGTCGCCGGCCGGCTCGCGGACGTCGTGAAGTCGGCGCTGGGCTAGACCTCAGGCCCTAAAAGCCGCTGCCAGGCCTCCGTGGCGCACCCGGTTTCCGGATCATCCGGCTCTCCTGGGTGCGCCACAGCAGTTTCCAGCACAGGAGGGTGAGCGTTCCGGCGAAGATGATGCCGCCCAGGTTCAGGGCCAGCTGAATGCCCGATCCCCACATCTGCGCGAAGTCGCCGTAGCTGAGGGCCACGGCGGCGTTGGCACCCGCCGGGACGGTGGTGACGGAGATCGCCACGCCCACCAGGGCGCCGGCCTTCGCCGAGGTCAGCGACAGCATGCCGGCGACCCCGGCGAGCAGTGCGACGACGAAGGAGAACGGGTCCGGCTGCCAGATGAAGCTGGTGTTCGGCCGGGGGTTCTCGAGCATCCCCTCCTGGAACAGGCCGAACGCGGTCATCAGCAGGCTGAAGACCGTCGTCGCCGCGATCGCCACGGTGAAGCCGATCACCAGGGCGGCGAGCGAGCGCCGGGCGAGCCTCGGCCGGCGCTGCACCAGGCCGGTGCAGATGCCGGCGAGCGGCCCGAACTCCGGGCCCACCGCCATGGCGCCCACGATCAGGATCGCGTTGTCCAGGACCACACCGCAGGCCGCGATCATCGTCGCGATGATCATGAATGCGGCGTAGGTGATCGTGAGGGTGGACTCCTCGTGCGTCGATTCGGCGAGCTGCTCCCAGACCACCGCGTCGGCGGCCTCGCCGGGCGCCTCCTCCTCGGCCTCGTCGGCGCGCCTGGAGATCGACAGGTCGATGTTCTCGACGGAGATCGAACCGCTTTCGCCGATGCCGAGCGCGCGCATCTCCTGGAGCAGTTCGTCCGCTGCCTCGCGGGCGACGTCGCACAGGACGAGATCGCCCTCGGGGTCGCGGGCGGCGCCCGGCAGCACGACCAGGTGGGTGGTTCCGACCGTTCCGTCGATCAGCGCCACCACCCGCTCGGTGAGGTGGTGCGGGGTGATCATCCGCAGATGCAGCATCCCCGCACCCTAGCCACTGGCGGCCGGGCCGTCTCTTTCGGACCGTGCCGGGCGGGCCGGGCCGACAGGATCCGGAAGCGACGGCCTAGAGCTTGCGGAGGCTCAGCTTCTGCACCTTGTGGTCCGGACCCTTGCGGACGACGAGGGTGGCCCGGCCGCGGGTGGGCGCGACGTTCTCCAGCAGGTTGGGCTTGTTGATCGTCCGCCACATCGTCTGCGCGTACTCCATGGCCTCCTCCTCGGAGACCTGGGTGTACTTGCGGAAGTAGGAGAAAGGATTCTGGAAGGCGGTCTCGCGCAGCTTCCGGAAGCGGTTGAGGTACCAGCGCTCGATGTCCTCGGGGCGCGCGTCCACGTACACGCTGAAGTCGAAGTAGTCGGCGAGGGCGACGCGGGTGCGGCCGTCCGTGCCGGGGAGGGCCGGCTGGAGCACGTTGAGGCCCTCGACGATGAGGATGTCCGGGCGGCGGACCACGAGCTCCTCGCCGGGGACGATGTCGTAGATCAGGTGCGAGTAGACCGGGGCCCTGACCTCGTCCTTCCCGGCCTTGATGTCGGCGACGAAACGGGTGAGCGCGCGGCGGTCGTAGGACTCAGGGAAGCCCTTGCGGGAGGTGAGGCCGCGCCGCTGGAGCTCCTTCATCGGGTACAGGAACCCGTCGGTGGTGACCAGCTCCACGCGCGGGTGCTCGGGCCAGCGGGCGAGCAGGGCCTGCAGGAGGCGGGCGACGGTGGACTTGCCGACGGCGACCGAACCGGCGACCCCTATGACGAAGGGCGTGCCCTGCTGGGCGCCGTGCCCGTTGCCCGCGTCCCCGAGGAAGGTGTTCAGGGTGCCGCGGAGGTTGCTGGTGGCGCCGACGTAGAGGTTCAGGAGGCGGGAGAGCGGCAGGTACACGTCGCGGACCTCGTCGAGGTCGATGACGTCGCCGAGGCCGCGCAGCCGCTCCACCTCGTCGGCGGTCAGCGGCAGCGGGGTCCGCTCGCGCAGGGCGCTCCACTCGGCCCGGGTGAGGTCGACGTACGGCGAGGCCTCGGGGCCCCGGCGGTGGGCGGGGCGCGTGGGGTGCCCCTCCCGGCCGCGTCGCTCCGTTGCGTCGTCCGGCGTGCTGCTTCGTGGCGGCGAAGTGATCACACCGCCATTGTCGGGGCTCGGGGGCGCTTGTGGGTGGTGTGGTCGGTCACGTGCGCGGGGGCCGGGGGAGGGCCGGGGCGGCGGTTGCGGCGGACCGGTCTCGATTCGGGGCAAAGGGAGTCTCGCCCCGATCACGATCCGCACGCCACGCGGAAATCCCCGGTCGCTCGATCGAACGCCCCGTACATTGTTGATCACCGCAGCGCTGTCGACCTTTCGCGCTGCCCTGATGTCTTTTGCTCCATGGGGGAGATCTTTCGTGCGTACCGCTCTTGTCCGTCGTACCGTCCTGACCGCGTCCGCGGTGTCCCTGGCCCTGCTGGCCACCGCCTGCGGCTCCGACAAGGCCGGCACCAAGGCCGACGCCAAGCCGTCGGCACCCGCCTCCTCGTCGGCCCCGGCCGCCAAGGCGAAGACGGACGCCGAGCTGTCCGCCCTGATCCTGACCCAGGCCGATCTGGCGGACCACCTGGTCGTCGCCGTCCCGAAGGACGAGGTGGCGATCGGTGAGGCCGCGAAGGGCGACAAGGCCGAGTGCCAGCCGGTCGTCAAGACGCAGGGCACGGCCGTCGTCGGCACGGCCGCCGGTACGGCGCGGATGAAGGCCGTCGCCAAGCCCAAGGGTGGCTCCAGCCCGGAGGACGCGGCCGCCGCCGGGCTGAAGGCCCTCGCCGGCACCCGGACCTCGGTCACCCTCGCCTCGTACGAGGGCAAGGGCGCGGAGGAGGCCTTCGCGGCCGTCAAGGCCGCGGCCACCGCGTGCGCCGGCGGCTTCGGGCTGACGATGGAGGGCGAGGTCACCAAGATCAGCAAGGTGGTGTCCTCCACCGCCACCGGGGGCGACGAGGCGATCGCCCTGACGCTGGAGGCCGACGTCGAGGGCACGAAGGTCACGACCGAGACCGTCGTCGTCCGCAAGGGCAACGTGCTGGCCACCCACACCGCGTCGGCCCTTGGCGTCGCGGAGAAGCCGACTGCCATCGTCGCCGCGCAGGTGAAGAAGCTCGGCTGAAGCCCGCCCGACCGAACGTCAACCCCGCTCCGGCTCATTCGCCGGGGCGGGGTTTTCGTCTCGTTCAGGTACGGGGCAGAGGGCCAACTACGGCGTACGCTGCGGCCTATGTGCGGAATTGTGGGTTACGTGGGAGCGCAGTCTGCGCTCGATGTGGTCATCGCCGGACTCAAGCGGCTGGAGTACCGCGGTTACGACTCGGCAGGGGTCGCCGTGCTCTCGGACGGCAGCCTGGCCGCCGCCAAGAAGGCCGGCAAGCTCGTCAACCTGGAGAAGGAACTGGTCGGGCACCCGCTGCCGGCCGGCTCCACGGGACTCGGACACACCCGGTGGGCCACCCACGGCGGGCCCACCGACGTCAACGCCCACCCGCACCTCGACAACTCGGGGCGGGTCGCCGTCGTGCACAACGGCATCATCGAGAACTTCGCCGAGCTGCGGACCGAACTCGCCGAACGCGGACACCGGCTGGAGTCCGAGACGGACACCGAGGTAGTGGCGCACCTGCTCGCCGAGCACTTCTCGGCGACGGGCGACCTCGCGGAAGCCATGCGGCAGGTGTGCCGGCGTCTGCAGGGCGCCTTCACGCTGGTCGCCGTGCACGCCGACGAGCCGGACGTGGTGGTCGGCGCGCGCCGGAACTCGCCCCTGGTGGTGGGCGTCGGAGAGGGCGAGAACTTCCTCGCCTCGGACGTGGCCGCGTTCATCGCCCACACCCGGTCCGCGATCGAGCTGGGCCAGGACCAGGTCGTGGAGCTGCGCCGCGAAGGGGTCACGGTGACCACCTTCGACGGTGCGCCCGCGGCCGTGCGGGCGTACCACGTGGACTGGGACGCCTCGGCGGCCGAGAAGGGCGGCTACGACTACTTCATGCTCAAGGAGATCGCCGAGCAGCCGAAGGCCGTCGCCGACACCCTCCTGGGCCGGATCGACGCGAGCGGCTCGCTGACCCTGGACGAGGTGCGCATCCCCGTCTCGGTGCTCCGGGAGGTCGACAAGGTCGTGATCGTGGCGTGCGGTACGGCCTACCACGCGGGCATGATCGCGAAGCTGGCCATCGAGCACTGGACCCGCATCCCGTGCGAGACGGAGCTGGCGAGCGAGTTCCGCTACCGCGACCCGATCCTGGACCAGCGGACGCTGGTCGTCGCCATCTCGCAGTCGGGCGAGACCATGGACACGCTGATGGCGCTCCGGCACGCGCGCGAGCAGGGGGCCAAGGTGCTGGCCGTCTGCAACACGAACGGGTCGACGATCCCGCGCGAATCGGATGCCGTGCTCTACACGCACGCCGGTCCCGAGGTGGCCGTCGCCTCGACCAAGGCGTTCCTGACGCAGCTCGTCGCCTGCTACCTCGTGGCGCTGTACCTCGGCCAGGTGCGGGGGACGAAGTGGGGCGACGAGATCCAGGCCGTGGTCCGGGAACTGTCGGACATCGCCGCGGCGGTGGACACCGTCCTGGAGACCATGGAGCCGGTACGGCAGCTCGCGCGGTCCCTCGCCGACAAGAACACCGTGCTGTTCCTGGGCCGGCACGTCGGGTACCCGGTGGCGCTGGAGGGCGCGCTCAAGCTCAAGGAGCTCGCGTACATGCACGCCGAGGGCTTCGCGGCGGGCGAGCTCAAGCACGGGCCGATCGCGCTGATCGAGAAGGACCTGCCGGTGGTGGTCGTCGTACCGTCGCCGCGCGGACGGTCCGTGCTCCACGACAAGATCGTGTCGAACATCCAGGAGATCCGGGCGCGCGGGGCGCGGACCATCGTGATCGCGGAGGAGGGCGACGAGGCGGTCGTCCCGTACGCCGACCACCTGATCCGGATCCCGGCGACGCCGACGCTGCTCCAGCCGCTGGTGGCGACGGTGCCCTTGCAGGTCTTCGCGTGCGAACTGGCGACGGCGAGGGGGAACGAGGTCGACCAGCCGCGTAACCTCGCAAAGTCCGTGACCGTGGAGTAGTGGCGTAGCTGGAGCTGTTGTTGTGATTATCGGTGTCGGGATCGACGTGGCGGAGATCGAGCGGTTCGGCGCGGCGCTGGAGCGCACGCCGGGCCTCGCGCAGCGGCTGTTCGTCGACGCCGAGTTGACGCTGCCGAGCGGTGGGCGGCGCGGGACCGCCTCGCTCGCCGCGCGGTTCGCCGCCAAGGAGGCGCTGGCCAAGGCGCTCGGCGCGCCCGCCGGGATGCTGTGGACCGACGCCGAGGTGTACGTGGAGGACAGCGGGCAGCCGCGGCTGCGGGTGTCGGGGACGGTGGAGGCGCGGGCGCTCGCGCTGGGAGTGAAGTCGTGGCACATCTCGCTGAGCCACGACGCCGGCGTCGCCTCCGCCGTGGTGATCGCCGAGGGCTGACGCCTGCCGTGGGGCAGGCTGGTGCCATGCGTACTGCTTACAGCGTGGAGACCGTACGGGCCGCCGAGCGGGAGCTGATGGCCAGGCTGCCCGAAGGCGCCCTGATGCAGCGGGCGGCGGCCGGACTGGCCGCCGTCTGCGCGGGGCTGCTCGGCCGGGTGTACGGGTCCCGGGTCGTGCTGCTGGTCGGGTCCGGCGACAACGGGGGCGACGCGCTCCACGCCGGGGCGCGGCTCGCCCGGCGCGGGGCCGCGGTGACGGCGGTGCCGATGGACCCCGAACGGATGCACGCGGGCGGGCTGGCCGCGCTGCGGGCCGCCGGGGGCCGGGTCGAGGAGGCCGTCCCGCACCGCGCGGACCTCGTACTCGACGGGCTGCTCGGGATCGGCGGGCGGGGCGGGCTGCGGCCGGCGGCGGCCGCGCTCGTGGAACGGATCCCGCAGGGGGTCCCGGTGGTGGCCGTGGACCTGCCGAGCGGGGTGGACGCGGACACCGGCGAGGTGGCGGGGCCGGCCGTCACGGCCGATGTGACGGTGACCTTCGGGGCGTACAAGCCCGGTCTGCTGATCGACCCCGGGGCCTCGCGGGCGGGGGTGGTGCGGCTGGTGGACATCGGGCTGGAGCTGCCGTCGCCGCAGGTGGAGGCCTTGCAGCACGCCGACGTAGCGGGGCTGCTGCCGGTGCCGACGGCGTCGAGCGACAAGTACCGGCGGGGCGTGGTCGGGATCGTCGCCGGCTCCGCGCAGTACCCGGGGGCGGCCGTACTGGCCGTGGCGGGAGCGCTGCGGGGCGGTGCGGGCGCGGTGCGGTACGTGGGGCCGGCGGCGGAGGCCGTGCTCGCGCGGTACCCGGAGACGCTGATCGGGCCCGGCCGGGTGCAGGCCTGGGTGGTCGGGCCGGGACTGGGCGAGGGGCGCGCGGGCGAGGTCGCGGACCTGCTCGCGGACGACGTACCGGTGCTGGTCGACGCGGACGGGCTGCGCGGGCTGGACGCGGACGTGCTGCGGGCCCGGACGGCCCCGACCCTGCTGACCCCGCACGCGGGGGAGGCGGCGGCGCTGCTCGGGGTGTCGCGGGAGTCGGTGGAGGCGGGGCGGCTGGGGGCGGCGCGGAAGCTGGCGGCCGGGTACGGGGCGACGGTCCTGCTGAAGGGCTCGACGACGCTGGTCGCCTCCGGCGGTTGCGCGGTCCGGGTGAATCCGACGGGGAGTGCGTGGCTGGCCACCGCGGGCAGCGGGGACGTGCTGTCGGGGTTGGCGGGGTCGTTGCTGGCGGCGGGCCTGTCGGGGGCGGACGCGGGCGCGGTGGCGGCGTACCTCCACGGCCTGGCCGCCAGGCTCACGGGCGGCCCGCTGCTGGCCCAGGACGTGGCCGCGGCCCTCCCCACTGCGTGGCGCAACGCCGGCCGCCCGTGACCCTGCCTGGATCTTTCAGCCCGTCCGGCGTTTGAGGACCGGGTCCGGGCAGAGCCCGGGAACGGTGAAAGGGCGGGGCGGGGAGAACGCTCCGCGCAGCGGCGCCGTTGCCGGGGGCCAGCCCCCGGACCCCCGCGCCTCAAACGCCGGCGGGGCTGGATTGGCGCGGCGGAGCCGGAATGGCGCGGCGGGGCTGGATTGGCCCGGCGGAGCCGGAATGGTGCGGCGAGGCTGACCGGCGGGGCACGGTGGGGGTTCTGAGAGACTGTGGGCGATGAACGAGACACCGACGCGCGTGTACGCCGAGATCGATCTTGACGCCGTACGGGAGAACGTGCGCGCACTGCGCGAGCGGGCGCCCCGGGCCGAGCTGATGGCCGTGGTCAAGGCGAACGCCTACGGGCACGGCGCCCCGGCCTGCGCCAAGGCCGCCCAGGAGGCCGGCGCCTCCTGGCTCGGGACCGCCACCCCCGACGAGGCGCTCGCGCTGCGCGCCGCCGGCATCGAGGGCCGGCTGCTGTGCTGGCTCTGGACCCCCGGCGGGCCCTGGCGGGAGGCCGTCGAGGCCGACATCGACGTGTCCGTCAGCGGTATGTGGGCCCTGGACGAGGTACGGGCGGCCGCCCGCGCCGCCGGCCGGACCGCGCGCATCCAGCTCAAGGCCGACACCGGCCTCGGCCGCAACGGCTGCCAGCCCGCCGAATGGGAGGCCCTGGTCGGGGCGGCCGTCGCCGCCCAGGCCGAGGGGACCGTCCGGGTCACCGGCGTCTGGTCGCACTTCGCCTGCGCCGACGAGCCCGGCCACCCCTCCATCCAGCTCCAGCTCGCCGCCTTCCGCGACATGCTCGCGTACGCCGAGAAGGAGGGCGTCGAGCCCGAGGTCCGGCACATCGCCAACTCGCCGGCCACCCTCACCCTGCCCGAGTCCCACTTCGACCTGGTGCGCTGCGGGCTGGCCGTCTACGGGGTCTCGCCCGCGCCCGAGCTCGGCACCCCGGCCCAGCTGGGCCTGCGGCCGGCGATGACCCTCAAGGCCTCCCTCGCCCTGGTCAAGACCGTCCCCGCCGGGCACGGGGTCAGCTACGGCCACCACTACGTCACCGGGACCGAGACGAACCTCGCGCTGGTCCCGGCCGGCTACGCCGACGGCATCCCGCGGAACGCCTCCGGGCGCGGGCCGGTGCTCGTCGCCGGCCGGATCCGCCAGGTCGCCGGGCGCATCGCCATGGACCAGTTCGTGGTCGACTTGGGAGGAGACCACGCCCTCGTCGGCGACGAAGCCGTCATCTTCGGGGACGCGGAACGCGGTGAACCCACCGCCGAGGACTGGGCACAAGCGGCGCACACGATCGCGTATGAGATCGTCACCCGTATCGGTGGCCGTGTGCCCCGGGTGTACCTGGGCGGCTGAGCGAGCGGAGTGAGGGCGGCGGCGTGAGCGAGAACTGGCGCAAGGCCGGCTGGGCCGGCGCCGCCATCGGCGTGATAGCCGCAGGCGCGGCGGCCGGTGTCGCGGTCGAACGGATCACCGTGGGGCGCGGCATGCGCATGAAGGCGCGCCTGGCCCTGGACGCCGCCGGGGACTACGGCTCCCTGCGCGGCACCGAGGGCACCTGCCGTGCCGAGGACGCCACGGAGCTGTACTACGAGGTCGAAGAGGTGCCCGACGAGGGCAAGCGGCGCCGGCTGCGCCGCAAGGCCGCACCCCCGGCCACCGTCGTCTTCTGCCACGGCTACTGCCTCAGCCAGGACTCCTGGCACTTCCAGCGCGCCGCCCTGCGCGGAACGGTCCGCGCGGTCTACTGGGACCAGCGCAGCCACGGCCGCAGCGCCCGCGGCCTCGCCCAGGCGGACGGTGAGCCGCTGACCATGGAGCAGCTCGGCCGCGACCTGAAGACCGTCATCGACGCCGCCGCCCCCGAGGGCCCGCTGATCCTCGTGGGTCACTCGATGGGCGGAATGACCATCATGGGATTCGCCGAGCAGTTCCCCGACCTCGTGCGCGAGCGCGTGGTCGGCGTGGCCCTGGTCGGTACCTCCAGCGGCCGCCTCGACGAGGTGACGTACGGGCTGCCGTCGGTCGGGGTCGGCGCCGTGCGCCGGATCCTGCCGGGCGTGCTCAAGGCGCTCGGCTCGCAGGTGGAGCTGGTGGAGAAGGGCCGCAGGGCCACCGCCGACCTCTTCGCCGGCATGATCAAGATGTACTCGTTCGGCTCCCGGGACGTGGACCCGGGCGTCACGCGCTTCGCGGAGCGGCTCATCGAGGCAACGCCGATCGACGTGGTCGCCGAGTTCTACCCGGCCTTCCAGACCCACGACAAGACGGCCGCGCTCCGGCTGTTCGCGGACATCCCGGTCACCGTCATCGCGGGCGACAAGGACATGATCACCCCGCCGGCGCACAGCGTGGCCATCAAGGAGGCGCTGCCCGGCGCCGACCTCGTGGTCCTGGAGTCCACCGGGCACCTGATGATGCTGGAGCGCCCGGAGACCGTGACGCGGCTGCTCACCGGACTGCTGGCGCAGACCGGCGCGGTCCCGGTCCCCACACCGACTAACGTTGGCGGGCATGGAAGAAGTACCGCTGGAAGCCCAGCGCAGCCAGGCACCGGAACCTGAGGCCGAGGACGGCACGGAGACCCGGATCACCGTCGGCTCCCCGGACGCGATGCAGGAGTTGGGCCGCAGGATCGCCGCCCTGCTGCGCCCCGGTGACCTCGTCCTGCTGACCGGTGAGCTGGGGGCGGGCAAGACCACGCTGACCCGCGGCCTGGGCGAGGGCCTGGGCGTGCGCGGGGCCGTCACCTCCCCGACCTTCGTGATCGCCCGCGTGCACCCCTCGCTGACCGGCGGGCCGGCGCTGGTGCACGTGGACGCGTACCGCCTGGGCGGCGGGCTGGACGAGATGGAGGACCTGGACCTCGACGTCTCGCTGCCCGAGTCCGTGGTCGTCGTGGAGTGGGGCGACGGCAAGGTGGAGGAGCTCTCCGACGACCGGCTGCACGTGGTGATCGCGCGCGCGGTCGGCCACGAGGAGGTGCTGGACGACGTGCGCGAGGTCGCCGTGCGCGGGGTCGGGGCGCGCTGGAGCGCCGGGGCCGGGCTGGACTCCCTGGCCGTCGCCTTCACGGAGTAAACGTCCCGACAACTCGTCGGCAAGATATTGCGCTGGTGGCGGCCCTCGTGGTGACATGGTACCGAGAGTTTCTTAGGTATGCCTAAGTTCGGTGTCCCGGGGTCCAGGAGGCAGCCATGTCGGCACCAGCAGGAGCACAGCGCGATCCCCGCCCGTCCGTCGTCTCCATGCGGACGCTGCTCGCCGCCGGAGTGGCCGCCACCGCCGTCTCGACACCGCCCGCACCTGAACACGCGGCGGGCGGGCCGCAGGACGCCGTAGCGCGCGAAGAGGCCGCTCCGGAATCCGAAGCGGCCTGAGTCGCACGTACGGGTGAAGGTCGATCCCTGCCGTCAGGGAACGACGACGACCTTCGAGTTGATCGTCGCGAAGGCCCACATCGCGTCGCCGTCGGCGCGCGTCATGCGGATCCCGCCGGTCTTCTTCGCCGCGTCCGGCGCCGGCGTCGCGCCGTCCACACGGGCGCTGAAGCCGACCGCCACGCCCTCGGCGGTGGCGAACCGCACGACGTGCTCGATCGGCACGCCGTCCGAACCGGTCACCGAACCGGAGCGCGAACCGACGAGGTAGCTGCCCGCCTTCGGGTGCACCGTGCTCGGCATCACCGTGAACGACTTCGGCTCCTGCCCGGCGTCGCCCACCAGCCACACCCGCTTCTGGCCCACCGAGTACACGACGCGCGTCCCGGTGCCGGAGCCCTCCGGCACGGGCACCGGCTTCGCCGCGTCCTGCTTGGCGGCGGGCTGGCTCGGGGCGGGGGCGGCGTTCTGCGCGGCCGCCTTCGGGGGGCGCGGCGGCGCCGTGGCGGAAGCCTGGTAGCCGAGGAAACCGACCGCTGCCACCGCCGCGATGGTGAGCCCGGCCACGATTCCCGAGCTGCTGCGTGCCACCTTGCTCCACCTCTCCGCGCTGACCGACACCTCGACCGGTGCTTCGACCGACAGTTCGGCCGACGGCTCGACCGATACCTCAGTGATCCCTCGGTCGAAAGGTAGCAGCCGCCCTCCTTTTCGACCGGCCGCAAGGGGCGCGGCCGCCGGAGTCGTAGGCTGTTCGCGTGCTCCTGCTCGCTGTAGATACCGCCACGCCCGCCGTCACCGTCGCCCTGCACGACGGCGAGACCGTCCTCGCCGAGTCGAACCAGGTCGACGCCCGCCGCCACGGGGAGCTGCTGCTGCCCTCCGTGGACCGGGTCCTCGCCGAGGCCGGGGTGAAGCTCGACGCCGTCACCGGCATCGTCGTCGGGGTCGGCCCCGGCCCCTACACCGGACTGCGCGTCGGCCTCGTCACCGCCACCACCTTCGCCGCCGTGCTGGGCGTGCCCGTGCACGGGCTGTGCACGCTCGACGGCCTCGCGTACGCCGCCGGCGCCGCCGGGATCGAGGGCCCCTTCACCGTCGCCACCGACGCGCGGCGCAAGGAGGTCTACTGGGCCCGGTACGAGGACCCGCGCACGCGCGTCGGAGAGCCCGCCGTGGACCGCCCGGCCGAGATCGCCGAGCAGGTCGCGGGGGTGCCCGCGGTGGGCCAGGGCGCGCTCCTGTACCCCGAGGTGTTCCCGGACGCGCGCGGCCCCGAGCACCAGTCCGCCGCCGCGCTGGCCTCACTGGCCGCGGAACGACTGGCGGCGGGGGCGGAGTTCCTGCCTCCGACCCCGCTCTACCTGCGCCGGCCCGACGCGCAGGTGCCCAAGAACTACAAGGTGGTCACCCCGCAGTGATCCCGGCGACCCCGCACACCCCCCACACCCTGCGCGAGATGCGCTGGTGGGACATCGGGCCCGTGCTGGAACTGGAGCACGAGCTGTTCCCCGAGGACGCCTGGTCCGCCGGGATGTTCTGGTCCGAGCTCGCCCACGCCCGCGGCCCGCAGGCCACCCGCCGCTACGTCGTGGCCGAGGACGCGTCGGGCCGGCTCGTGGGATACGCCGGGCTGGCCGCCGCCGGCGACCTGGCCGACGTACAGACCATCGCGGCCGCCCGCGACCAGTGGGGGACCGGGCTCGGCGCCCGGCTCCTGACCGACCTGCTGCGGGCCGCCACCGCGTTCGAGTGCGCCGAGGTGCTGCTGGAGGTACGGGTGGACAACGCCCGCGCCCAGAAGCTCTACGAGCGCTTCGGCTTCGAGCCCATCGGCTTCCGGCGCGGCTACTACCAGCCCGGCAACGTCGACGCGCTCGTCATGCGACTGACCGACCCCGCACAAGCACGAACTGAGAGCAGTGAGAGCAATGGCTGACGAACCGCTCGTCCTCGGAATCGAGACGTCCTGCGACGAGACCGGCGTCGGCGTCGTCCGCGGCACCACCCTGCTCGCCGACGCCATCGCGTCGAGCGTCGACGAGCACGCCCGCTTCGGCGGCGTCGTACCCGAGGTGGCCTCGCGGGCCCACCTGGAGGCGATGGTCCCCACCATCGAGCGCGCCCTGAAGGAGGCCGGGGTCAGCGCCCGCGACCTCGACGGCATCGCGGTCACGGCCGGGCCCGGCCTCGCGGGTGCCCTGCTGGTGGGCACCTCGGCGGCCAAGGCGTACGCGTACGCGCTGGGCAAGCCGCTCTACGGGGTGAACCACCTGGCCTCGCACATCTGCGTGGACCAGCTGGAGCACGGCCCGCTGCCGGAGCCCACGATGGCGCTGCTCGTCTCCGGCGGGCACTCCTCGCTGCTCCTGGCCCCCGACATCACCTCCGACGTACGGCCGCTGGGCGCGACCATCGACGACGCGGCGGGCGAGGCCTTCGACAAGATCGCTCGCGTGCTCCAGCTGGGCTTCCCCGGCGGCCCGGTCATCGACCGGCTCGCGCGCGAGGGCGACCCGAAGGCGATCCACTTCCCGCGCGGGCTCACGGGGCCGCGCGACGCGGCGTACGACTTCTCCTTCTCCGGGCTGAAGACGGCCGTCGCGCGCTGGATCGAGGCGAAGCGGAACGCGGGCGAGGAGGTGCCGGTGCGCGACGTGGCGGCGTCCTTCCAGGAGGCCGTGGTGGACGTGCTGACGCGCAAGGCGATCCGGGCGTGCAAGGACGAGGGCGTCGACCACCTGATGATCGGCGGCGGTGTGGCCGCCAACTCCCGGCTGCGGTCGCTCGCGCAGGAGCGGTGCGACGACGCGGGGATCGTCCTGCGGGTGCCGCGGCCGAAGCTGTGCACGGACAACGGCGCGATGGTGGCGGCACTGGGCGCGGAGATGGTCAAGCGCAACCGGGCCCCCTCCGACTGGGACCTGTCGGCGGACTCCTCGCTGCCGGTGACGGACCCGCACGTGCCGGGGACGTCCCACGGGGGCGGCGACGGTCACGGGCACGGCCACGGCCACGGCCATGCGCACGGCCACGGTCACGACCACGACCACGTGCACGAGCTGAGCAAGGACAACCTCTACTCATGAGCACCGTCGCGCTGATGTGGGAGGCCCGGGCCGCCGACGGCCGGGGCAACGAACTCCTGGAGTGGGCCCGGGCCCAGGTCCTGGCCCGGGAGCCGGTGCGCCGCGAGGTGTTCCGGGCCCCGCAGGACCGGGTGCTCGTGATCACCTGGTGGGAGGCGGCCGAAGGGGTGTCGGCGGACCTCCCCGAACTGCCGGAGCCCGCGGCCGACTTGATCACCCGGGCGGTGCACCGCTGGCGGTTCGAGTCGGTGGGCGTCGACGGGGCCTGACGGCTCCGGCCCGGTCCGGGCGTGGACCCGGGCTGCGGCTATGGTCATGTGCATGCCTCGCCGTGACCTGCCGCCTCCGCCGCCGCCCGCGCACCTGCGCGCCTGGACGGACGAGGGCCACGTACGGGCCGACCGTGCGCGCTTCCTGCGCGACCTGGGTCAACGCAGCCTGGGCATCGGGCAGTTGCTGCTGCTCTGGGCCGTCTCCGCCGTCTTCGCCCTCGGCTGGTCCTTCGTCGGCATGGCCCTGGTGGCCTTCGAGCAGGGCGACCCGGTCTCGTTCGTCCTCGCGCTCGTCTTCCTCGTACTGGGCGCCGGCGTGCTCGTCCCGGCCGGGTTCTGGTTCGCGTGGGGCGCCCGGCGCGACCGCGAGGTGCGGCGGCTGCTGTGCGCGTGGGCCGAGGCGGGCCGGGACCCGGAGGCCGACGCCCGGATGCGCGCGCCCGGCCGGAGCCTGACCTGGCTGCTGAGCTCCCTCGCACTGGGCGCGGCCGGCCTGTGGGTGACCTTCGGCGTCGCCGTCTCGGCCCGCCCGGGCGAGGAGACGTACGGCGAGGTCGCGTACTACATGGGCCTCGGCATGATCCTGTGGATCACCGCCCTCCTGGGCATCGCCAAGGCAACCGCCCACTACCGCTGGGCCCTCCGCACGACCCGCACGACGCCCACGGCATAGCCGGAGGACCAACGGCTGCGGCTCGCGGTCGGGCGCCGGCCACGGCCCGCGCCGGCTGCGCCGGTTGCCGGCCGGCTCCAGCCCGGCGCAGCCGGTCGCCCGGCCGTCGCCGCGGGGGAGGTCACTGCCCGGGCGTCGCCGCAGGCGGCCCGGCGGGGTGGCCGATCAGCATCGACGGAGCGCCCGCCACCCGGGTCAGGAAGACCGTCGCGGAGTTCGGGCCCTGCGGTTTGACCTTCTTGCGCAGCTCCTCCGGCTCGACCGCCGAGCCGCGCTTCTTCACGGTCAGGATGCCGACCCCGCGCTCGCGCAGCAGGGCCTTCAGCTTCTTCAGGCCGAACGGCAGCACGTCCGTGATCTCGTACGCCGTCGCGTACGGCGTAGCACGCAGCTCGTCGGCGGTGATGTACGCGATGGTCGGGTCGATGAGCCGGCCGTCCAGCTGTTCGGCGACCTCGGCGACCAGGTGGGCGCGGATGACGGCACCGTCGGGCTCGTACAGCCAGCGGCCGACCGGCCCGGCCGGTGGATCGGGCAGCGGATCGGCGGTCCGGAGCTCGCGCGGCCCGGGCAGCAGGGTGGCGCGCACGGTCCCCGGCGCGGTCCCGAACCAGAGCACCGCCTCCTTGACGTCCCCCTGGTCGGAGATCCACTCGGCCTCGGCCTCCTCCGGCACGGCCTCGTGCGGGATCCCGGGGGCGATCTTGATGGCCGCGTACTTCGCCGTACGGGCGGTGGCGACGGCCCAGGACAGCGGCGGCGAGTACGACTCCGGGTCGAAGACCCGCCCCCGCCCGCCGCGCCGGGCCGGGTCGATGAAGACGGCGTCGTAGCCGGCGGTGTCCACCTCCGTCACGTCCGCCTCCCGGACCTCGATCAGGTCCGCCAGACCCAGCGCCTCGGCGTTGGCCCGCGCGACGGCGACCGTCAGCGGGTCGCGGTCCACCGCGAGCACCCGGATGCCGAGCCGGGCCAGGG
This sequence comes from Streptomyces sp. NPDC048424, assembly GCF_040651555.1. NCBI lineage: Bacteria > Bacillati > Actinomycetota > Actinomycetes > Kitasatosporales > Streptomycetaceae > Streptomyces > Streptomyces sp. NPDC048424. Next base: position 265,242 of record NZ_JBEZKE010000002.1, read on the forward strand.
CGAGGGCGTCCCCGCCGATGCCGCAGCACAGGTCGGCGAGGCTGCGTACGCCGAGGGCCGCGAGCCGCTGCGCCCGGTACGAGGCCACGGACGCGCGGGTGGCCATCTCGCCGCCGCCGGGCGTGAAGTACATCCGGAAGGCGTCCTCGGCGCCGAACTTCGCCACCGCGCGCTGCCGCAGCCTGGCCTGCCCGAGCACGGCGGAGACCAGCCCGGCGGGGTGCTCGCGGCGCAGCCGGGTGGCGACGGCCAGCTCCTGGGCGGGGTCGTACGCGCGCAGCGAGTCGAGGAGGGCGCGGCCCTCGGGGGTGAGGAGGGCGGCGAAGTCTTCGGGGGTCACGGGTCCATTGTCGGCGACGGGGCGGACCCGGACGGTGTGGGCCAGTCGAAGGAAGGTTGGGACCGCGTTCGCGGTGTCTTCCCGGAAGCCTGTGTGTCGGGTGCCAGGATGCGCTGCTATGCAGCTAGTACGACAAAAGGAACATAACTCGCAACAGGGTCACCGGTACGCGGCGGGTCCGCGCAGCCGGTTCGGGGTGGCCGTGGCAGCCCTGCTCGTCGCCGCCCTCGGAACGGCATGCGGCGCCGGCGGATCCGACGGGCCGGACAAGGCCGCGAAGGAAAAGGCCGCCAAGGCCGCCGAGGCGGGCGCCGCGGGCGCCCTCAGCGCCGCCGAGAAGGCCAAGGCGGCCCAGCAGGCACGCGTCGCCGCGGCGAAGCGGTGGGGGCTGCGCAAGACGCCGCTCGCCGCCCCGGCCGCGCCGAAGGAGAAGCCCGAGATCACCACGCGCGACGGCTTCGAGGTCGAGGACCAGGAGGAGTACCCGCCGGTCTTCACCACCGTCCCGACCGAGGACAAGGTCGTCTTCCTGACGATCGACGACGGGTCGGAGAAGGATCCCGAGTTCCTGAAGATGATGAAGGAGCTGAAGATCCCGTACACGGCCTTCCTCAGCGACTACGTCGTGCGGGACAACTACCCGTACTTCAAGGAGATGCAGGCCGCGGGCGTCACCCTGAACAACCACACGATCAACCACCGCTACATGCCCGGCCTGTCGTACGAGCAGCAGCGCGAGGAGATCTGCGGTCAGCAGGACACCATCCAGAAGCAGTTCGGCAAGCGGCCGACCCTCTTCCGGCCGCCGTACGGCAACTACAACCAGGACACGCTGCGCGCGGCGAAGTCCTGCGGCATCAAGGCCGTCCCGCTGTGGAACGCCGAGGCGTTCACGAACCGCATGGACTACCGCGAGTGGGACCGGGACCTGCACCCCGGTGACATCATCCTCACGCACTTCCGGGGGAAGGAGGACTGGAAGGGCACGATGCCTGACATGATCCGTCATGTCATGAAGACCGTCACGGACAAGGGGTATGCCGTGGCTCGCCTGGAGGATTATCTGTGAAGCACGCGCGCCGGTTCGTAGCCGGAACGCTGGCGGCCGGCGCGCTCGCGCTGTCCCTGACGGGGTGCGGGGACGGCGCGGACACCAGTGGACGACTGGGCCGCACGACGCAGGGGACGGAGTCCGCGTCCAAGGACCCGAAGGGCGCCGACGCCACCGGGCCGTCGGCGCCCGCGACGCCGGCGCCGGGGGGCGCGGGCGACGAGGCGTACAGGAAATGGGGCCTGACGGCCCCGCTCGCCTACGCGCCGAAGCCCGCCCAGAAGCCGCAGATCCCGAAGGCGGCCCCCGGCAAGGTCCCGGTGATAGACCGAATACCCGTGCCGGCCGGGGAGAAGGTCGTCTTCCTGACCTTCGACGACGGCGCGGAGAAGGACCCAGAGTTCCTCAAGATGGCGGCCGACCTCAAGCTGCCGATCAGCATGTTCCTGACGCACGGTGTCGCGTCTTCGGACTACGGGCACTTCGAGAAGCTGCGCGACAACGGCTCCGGCAGCACGATAAACAACCACACGCTGACCCACCCGAACCTCCGGACGCTCTCCTTCGCGGCGCAGAAGAACGAGATATGCGGCCAGCAGGACCACCTGCAACAGCGCTTCGGCGCGCGCCCGCCGCTCTTCCGCCCGCCCTTCGGCAACTACAACGACGACACCCTCCGGGCAGCCTCGGAGTGCGGTGTCTCGTCCCTGGTCCTGTGGCGGGTGTCGATGCAGATCAACAACTTCCAGTACGCCGAGGGCTCCGCCCTCCACCCGGGCGACATCATCCTGGCCCACTTCCGCGGCCCGGCCGAACTCAAGGGCACGACGGAAACCCAGATGACGACGCGCATGCTCCAACGCATCCAGGAACAGGGCTACCGCATAGGCCGCCTGGAGGACTACTTGTAGGCGGCGGGGGCTTGGCTTCGGGGGCCTGGTCTCGGCGGGGCGGAATCAGAGAGGGCGTGGGGGTTTCCCGTCAGTCTCATCGTCTTCCGTGGCGGGACGGTCCCTCAAGGGCGCTCCCTTCGGTCGCGTCGCTGCGCGATGGCCTACGGCCACCCTTGACCGACCGCCCCGCCGCGGAAAATCGAAGACAGCCGAGAAACCCCCAAAAGAACGGGCCGGGTCCTGCTTTCAGGGACGGCCCCATCACAGCTATGCGGGCGGGGCTCCCGGTGTGCACCAAATCGCTACGCGCTCCCCACCCCTCAGCGTCTACCGGCCGTCCTGGGCTGGACATAAGCCGCCATCGATCGCTACGCGCTCCGCAGTCACGGCGACTGCGATCCGTCTGTGGCGGACACAGGAGCTCCGGGCATCAGCGGACGACGGGGCCGCGCCCGGCTCGCCAATCGCTAATGCGTTTGCGGATGCTGGGCACCATCGGAAGGTCGTCAGTGGCCTCGGGAGTAAACCACGCGACTTCGGATGCGCGAGAAGGCAGATCGAGAATTCCTGCCGGACTTCGCCGTCGTCGTGGGCAAAGACGTGTCCAGGGTCCAGTTCCATCTTGCCGCTGAAGCCGCCGGCAGTCACGCCTGGGCGCTTCGCCTCGTCTTCTGAACGTCGCCATCCGCCTGCCTGCGTCGTAGGCGCATCAGTCTGCGGCCTCGATGTTGCCGACCGCAGTGGTGAATTCACGGCCGGAGGCGCCGCGGATGTAGGCCAGCTCCATCCAGTGCTCGACGCCGGTGGCCGAGACGTTCTCGTTGATCACGGCCATCAACTCCCCCTCGACGCCGGAGGCGATGTCGCGGACGCGGCGGCGCAGGAACCGGTGCGGTACGTACTCGTGCTGCTCACTCATCGGACGCCCCCTGCAAGGTGTCGAGGAATCGCTCCCAGCCGACCAGGGCCCGGTCCAGCAGATCCGCACTGGGCTCGCCTATGGCCGCCGCCCTCATCCAGGGGATGTCTTCTGTGTCGACGCTGGACACATCACGGCGCTGCGGCATGCAGATCACTCCTCACCCGCGAGACCACCACACAGGCAGCCTCTCTAGAGATGTATCCACTACAGCCGAAGGTCACGCCATCCGTCAATAGATCTCTAGAGATCTCCGATCCCAAGGTTCCGTCGCTGGTGCGTGCGGTGGCCTACCTCGGGCTCTAGGGTGTCTAGAGAGGAAAAGGAGTGATCGGTTTCATGACCAGCCAGGGCACTACCCGCCGGCCGAAGTACCAGCGGATCGCCGATGCGCTGAGGACGGCTATCCAGTCGGGCGAGTACGGCCCGGGCGATCGTCTGCCGGGTGAGAACGACCTCATGGCCACGTATGAGGTCGCCCGGATGACCGCGCGCCAGGCCCTCGGCGTACTGCAGAACGAAGGTCTCGCGGAGGCGCGCAAAGGCGCTGGCGTCTTCGTCCGGGAGTTCAGGCCCCTGCGGCGTCGCGGTATCCAGCGACTGGCACACGAGCAGTGGGGCGCGGGCCGCTCCATCTGGTCCACCGATACCGAGGATCGGGAACTGGTCGTCGATCAGATCGAAGTGCGGGAAGAAGAGGCGAACAACCGCATCTCCGACGCCCTTGGCATTCCGTCAGGAACTCAGGTGTGGACACGCAGTCGCCGCTTCGTGCTCGATGGCAAACCCGTGCTCTTCGCGATGTCGTACCTGCCGTCGGACGTCGTTGCGGACTCCGCCATCACTCAGGTCGAAACCGGTCCCGGAGGGACGTACGCGCGGCTGGCCGAGCTGGGGCACGGCCCCGTTCACTTCCGAGAGGAAATCCGCTCCCGGATGCCGTCAGCCGACGAGGCCGAGCGGCTGGCGCTCTCCATGGGCACGCCTGTCATCCAGATCGTCCGTACCGCGTTTGCCGAGGGCGGGCGGGTCGTTGAGGTCAACGAGATGACGCTGGACTCCGCCTCCTACGTCCTGGAATACGACTTCGACGCCTAACTCGATACCGACCTACCGACCTACCGGCCCGGTATCGGCCCAAGGCGGCCGGTAGCCGCCGAGAACAGCGGAGCGCGTAGCGATCGATTGCGGCCTATGTCCAGCCCAGGACGGTCGGTAGGCGCTGAGACTACGGGGAGCGCGTAGCGATTTGGTGCGCACCGGGAGCCCCGCCCGGAAGGCGCCGACGTGGCCGTCCCTCTCCGTTCGCCCGGCCCGTTCTTTTGGGGGTTTCCCGGCTGTCTTCGATTTTCCGTGGCGGGGCGGTCGGTCAAGGGTGGCCGTAGGCCATCGCGCAGCGACGCGACCGAAGGGAGCGCCCTTGAGGGACCGTCCCGCCACGGAAGACGATGAGACTGACGGGAAACCCCACCCGCGCTTCTCTGATTTCGCCCAGCCGAGATCCGCCCCCCGAAGTCACCGCCTACGCCCGCACCACCGGCGTGATCGTGGTTTCCGCTGGGTCGCGGGCGTCTGCCTCGCGTTGGCGTTCTGCGCTGTCGCTGATGCGGAGGAGGAGGGCGATCATGATCCAGTTGGCCAGGAGGGACGAGCCGCCCTTGGCCAGGAAGGGGAGGGCCTTGCCGGTCAGGGGGATCAGGCCCGTCACGCCGCCCGCGACCACGAAGACCTGCAGGGCCAGCGCCGAGGCCAGGCCGACCGCCAGCAGTTTGCCGAAGGGGTCGCGGGCGCCGAGCGCCATGCGCAGCCCCCGCTGCACGAGGAGTGCGTAGAGGATCAGGACGGCCATCACCCCGGCCAGGCCGAGCTCCTCGCCCACCGTGGTCAGGATGAAGTCGCTGCGCCCGGCGAACGCGATCAGCTCGGGGTGGCCCAGGCCGAGGCCCGTGCCCGAGATGCCGCCCGTGCCGAAGCTGAACAGCGCCTGCGCCGACTGGTCCGAGGTGACCCCCGGGGGCCGGTTCTCCCAGTAGTACGACAGTGGGTTGAGCCACGCCGCCACGCGCGCCTTGACGTGGGGCTCCGTCGAGCCGACGACGAACGCGCCGGCCGAGGCCATGACCAGGCCGCAGACGATCCAGCCGGTGCGCTCGGTGGCGACGTACAGCATGACCACGAACACGCCGAAGAAGATCAGCGAGGTGCCGAGGTCGCGCTCGAAGACCAGCACCAGCATCGAGACGATCCACACCGTGACGATCGGCCCGAGCTGCCGCATCGGCGGCAGTCGCATGCCCAGGAACCTGCGGCCCGTCAGCGCCAGCGAGTCCCGGTGGATGACCAGGTACCCGGCGAAGAAGACCGCGATCATGATCTTCACGAACTCGCCGGGCTGCAGCGAGAAGCCGAAGAGTTTGATCCACCGCTTCGCGCCGTAGGTGTCCGCGCCGAAGAAGGCCGGCGCGATCAGCAGCACCAGCGCGACGGCCATCGTGATGTAGATGAACCGTTGCAGCAGCCGGTGGTCGCGCAGCAGCGCCAGCACCAGGAGGCAGGCGGCGACCCCGACCACCGTCCACATCAGCTGCCCGGGGGCGTTCGCGTCCGAGTTGTAGCGCTCGATGTAGCCCTGGTCGAGGCGGTGCAGCAGCACCAGCCCGAGCCCCGTCAGCAGCATCGCGAGCGGGAAGACCAGCGGGTCCGCGTAGGCGGCGAAGCGGCGCACGCCCAGGTGCCCCACCAGTGACAGCAGGGTCATGCTGATGGTGAAGCCGGCGAGGTTGGGCGGCAGCTCGTCGTTCATGGCGAGGCCGGCGGCGGCGTGGCCGAAGACGGCGATGGCGATGACGAAGACCAGGAGCAGCGCCTCCGTACGGCGGCGGGCGCCCGCCGACGTCAGGGGTTTCAGTCCACGCACGGGATGCCGCCACCGTCCTTGGGGGAAGGCGGGGAAGGCGGGGAAGGTGATGACGACGTCGGGGGTGCGGCCTCCGGCGAGGACGGCGGTGAGGACGAGGCGCCGGAGCCGGCGGAAGCCTTCGGTCCGATCTGCTCGGCAATGAGGCGCTTTATCTTCATATCATCTACGACGTTGATGTCCTCCCCATGGTTCCTTCCGAAGCCTTCGATGGGAAGTGTCATGAATTGCACCTTCCCCCCGGACAGGTTCTTCGCCTGTTCCACGAACGCCGGCAGGTCCCATCCCGCGTCCGTGACCACGTCCTGCTTCGCGGCGTCGATCAGCTTGAGCAGCTTCACGGGGTCGGTGAAGGTCCCGGCCGAGTTCAGCTTCTTCGTCGCGCCCGCCAGGAAGGCCTGCTGCCGCTTCGTCCGGTCCAGGTCGCCCATGTCCAGGCCGTGCCGCTGGCGCACGAAGGCGAGCGACTGCCGGCCGTCGAGCGTCTGCGGGCCCGCGGGGAAGTCGGCGCCGGAGTACTTGTCCTTCACCGCCTTGTTCAGGCACACCGGTACGCCGCCCAGCGCGTCGGCGAGGTGGTGGAAACCGGCCAGGTTCAGCTCGGCGAAGTGATCGACCGGGACGCCCAGGAAGTTCCGCACCGTTTCGATCTGCGCCCTGCGCCCCGCCTCCCGGCCCTCCCGTTCCAGCTGCCGGCCGTCCTTGACCCCCTGCGCGGCCAGCTGTTCCTGCTTCCGCTCCTTCGCCAGCCCGTACGCCTTCTTGATCTTGTCCTTGCCGTGGCCCGGGATGTCGACGAAGTCGTCGCGCGGCACCGAGAAGGCCTTCGCCCGGCTGCCGTCCCCGGGCACGTGCAGCAGGATCAGGGTGTTCGCGTTGTAGCCGCCGATGTCCGAGCTGCCGGCGTGCAGTTGGTCGAGGACCTCCTCCGGCAGCTTCTCGCCGTTCTGGTCGCGGCGGCTGTCCAGGCCCATGAGCAGGATGTTGGTGTCGCCGAACTTCGACTTCTCGGCGCCTTCGAGGGCCTTGGAGCTGGCGATGCCGGCGGCGAGGTCCCGGTACAGGTACCAGGCGCCGCCGCCCGCCATGACCGCCAGCGCGCAGCCGGTGACCAGCAGCGTGCGTCCGATCCGCCGGCGGCGGGACGGGCGGTGGCGGGGTCGGATCGTCGTGGTCTGCCTCGGCTTCCTCCGGTGCGCGCTCATGCCTGCCCATGCTGGGGGAGGCCCGCTGAAGGAATCCTGAGGGCTCCGGGAGCTCCGGGGGAGTGCTACCGGATCCGCAGCACCAGCCGCGCGCCCCCGGCGGGCGCCGGCAGCGCGCGTACGTCGCCCCCGTGCGCCCGCGCGATCTCCCGGGCGATGGCCAGGCCCAGCCCGGTGCCGCCGCTGGCCCGGCCCCGGTCCGCGGCCAGCCGTACGAACCGCTCGAACACCCGGTCCCGGTCCGCCTGCGGTATGCCCGGCCCGTCGTCCGTGACCTCCAGCACCGCCCAGCCGTCCTGCGCCGCCGCCCGTACGACGACCTCCGCGCGGGCGTACCGCAGGGCGTTGTCCACCAGGTTGGCCAGCGCCCGCTCCAGCCGCGCCGGATCCCCGGACGCCGGTACGGGAGCCCGCGCGTCCAGCCGTACCGCGACCCGGGCGCCGCCCCGGCGCGCCACGTCCTCCGCGGCCAGCAGGGCCAGGTCCACGGGCTCGGGCCGGGGCGCCGGCCCGCCGTCGAGGCGGGCCAGCAGCAGCAGGTCCGCCGCGATCCGCTGGAGCCGCTCGGTATCGGCCAGCGCGGCCGCGACCGACTCCCGGTCTGGGCGGTCCATGGCCAGCGCCACCTCCAGCCGGGACCGCACGGCGGCCAGCGGGTTGCGCAGCTCGTGGGAGGCGTCCGCGGTGAACTGCCGCTGCCGGGCGTCGGAGCGCTCCAGCCGGTCGAGGGTGTCGTTGACGGTCCGGGCCAGCCGGGCGATCTCGTCGGCCCCGCCCGGGTCCGGAACCCGCCGGTCCAGCTCGCTCCCGGTGACCGCCGCCAGCTCGGTCCGGATCGCGCTCACCGGGCGCAGGGCGTGGCCGGTGACCCACCAGGCCAGGGCCGCCGCGAAGCCGATCAGCGGGGGCGCGCCGGCCAGCAGCCCGATCGCGACGGCCCGGGTGGCGTCGTCGACGTCGCCGAGCACGGTCATCGCGTACACGGTGTGCGCGCCCGGCGCATCGAGGACGACGACCGCGCGCCGTTCCGCACCGGGGTGCGCGGGCGGCAGGACGGTCGAGCGGGAGTCCTCCCCGGGGCCGGGGCGCGGCGCGCCGTCGAGCTCGTGGGGGTCCGGGCCGTGCCTCGGGTCGCCGGTGGTGGCGACGGTCCGGCCGGCCGCGTCCCGTACGAGGACCAGGTCCACCCCGCTCTCGGGCGCGGGCAGCCGTCCGCCGGGCGGCAGGGTCCGGCTGTCGAGCTGGGCGGCGACCTTGCGGGCGGCGAGCTCGGTACGGCCGGTGGTGTTCTCGAGGAGGTTGGCGCGCAGCAGGGCGTGCAGCCACAGCCCGCCGGCGGCGAGGACGGCGGCCATCGCGAGGGCGGCGGCAGCGGCGGTGCGGGCGCGGACGGTGGTCCTAGCCACCGTCGGGGGCCATCCGGTAGCCGGTCCCGTGGACGGTGCGGATCGAGCGGCGGCCGAAGGGCGCGTCGATCTTCTTGCGCAGCGAGGAGACGTACACCTCCACGATGTTCGGGTCGATGCCGTGCGGGGTGTCCCAGACCTCGTCGAGGATGTCCTGCTTGGCGACGGCCCGGCCGGGCTGCTCCATCAGGCAGGCGAGCACGCCGAGTTCACGGGCGGTGAGCTCGATGTCCCGGCCGCCGCGGCGGCAGCGGCGGCCCAGCGGGTCCAGCACGAGGTCGCCGGCCTGGAGGAGGCGGCTGCGGTCGGGGCCGCCGGCGCGGCGGGCCAGCGCCCGGATCCGGGCGGCCAGGACCACGAAGGAGAACGGCTTGGTGAGGTAGTCGTCCGCGCCGCAGTCCAGGCCCTCGGCCTCGTCGTACTCGCCGTCCCGGGCGGTGAGCATCAGGACCGGGGTGGTGTCGCCGTGGGCGCGCATGCGGGCGCAGATCTCGTAGCCGCTGAGGCCGGGGAGCATCAGGTCGAGCAGGACGACGTCGTACGGGCCGCCGGCGAGGGCGAGGTCCAGACCGCGGTGGCCGTCGTGCGCGACCTCGACCAGGTGCCCGTCCGCGGAGAGGCCGCGCCGCAGGGACTCGGCGAGGCCTTCTTCGTCTTCGACCACGAGGATGCGCACGGACCAAGCGTCACATATCCCCCTTTCCCTCCCGGGCGGGGGTACGGGTTGCCCTGCGGGCGGCTCGGGGGTGTGGGGCGGTGCCCCGCCGGAATGTCTCCTCGTCGTCGCGCCTGCGGGTGCCGCTGCGACAGGGGAGGGTGGTTGCACGCTCCTCCTGCGGGGACACTCCGCCGTGTCCCCGCCCCACGGCCCGGCCCCTGCGGGCGGCTCGGGGGTGTGGGGCGGTGCCCCGCCGGAATGTCTCCTCGTCGTCGCGCCTGCGGGCACCGCTGCGACAGGGGAGGGTGGTTGCACGCTCCTCCTGCGGGGACACTCCGCCGTGTCCCCGCCCCACGGCCGGCGCGGGGGCGTGCAGGGGCGTCCCCGCAGGAGGAGCGCGCAACCGCCCTCAGCGGCCGTGACAGGCCCGCAGGCGCGACGACGAGGAGACGCCCCGGAGGGGCCCCGCGTACGGCCGGGCCTACGGAGATCCTGCCGAGCTGCCCGCAGGGCAACCCGTCGGGCCCGGGAGAAACGACACCCCCGGCGGCCAGAATTGGCACTCCGCTTGACCGAGTGCTAATCGCCGGAATAGTCTCGCACCTGGCACTCGCCCCTGGTGAGTGCCAACACAGCGACAGGCAGATCCGGCACCCGCGACGACGGATCGACCTGGTCGCCACCTCAGACAGTTAACCCCGGATCTCCGAAGGGGGAGGTCGGATCGTGACGACCGCCAGCTCCAAGGTTGCCATCAAGCCGCTTGAGGACCGCATTGTGGTCCAGCCGCTCGACGCCGAGCAGACCACGGCCTCCGGCCTGGTCATCCCGGACACCGCGAAGGAGAAGCCCCAGGAGGGCGTCGTCCTCGCGGTGGGCCCGGGTCGCTTCGAGGACGGCCAGCGTCTCCCGCTGGACGTCACCGTCGGCGACATCGTGCTCTACAGCAAGTACGGCGGCACCGAAGTGAAGTACAGCGGCGAGGAGTACCTCGTCCTCTCGGCTCGCGACGTGCTCGCGATCGTCGAGAAGTAATTCTCTTCATCAGTACTGCTTTGAGCTGCGCCCCTGGTCACCCCGCTGATTGCCGGGCGGCGAGGGGCGCAGTTCGTTAAACCCGAGTTTTCGAGAGGGCTGAACCGCTCCCATGGCGAAGATCCTGAAGTTCGACGAGGACGCCCGTCGCGCCCTCGAGCGCGGCGTCAACAAGCTTGCCGACACGGTCAAGGTGACGATCGGCCCCAAGGGCCGCAACGTCGTCATCGACAAGAAGTTCGGCGCCCCCACCATCACCAATGACGGTGTCACCATCGCCCGCGAGGTCGAGCTGGACGACCCGTACGAGAACCTGGGCGCGCAGCTCGTGAAGGAGGTGGCGACCAAGACCAACGACATCGCGGGTGACGGCACCACCACCGCCACCGTGCTGGCCCAGGCGCTGGTCCGCGAGGGTCTGCGCAACGTCGCCGCGGGCGCGTCCCCGGCCGCCCTGAAGAAGGGCATCGACGCCGCGGTCAAGGCCGTCTCCGAGGAGCTCCTCGCGACCGCCCGCCCGATCGAGGACAAGTCCGACATCGCCGCCGTGGCCGCGCTCTCCGCGCAGGACACCCAGGTCGGCGAGCTCATCGCCGAGGCGATGGACAAGGTCGGCAAGGACGGTGTCATCACCGTCGAGGAGTCCAACACCTTCGGCCTGGAGCTGGAGTTCACCGAGGGCATGGCCTTCGACAAGGGCTACCTCTCCCCGTACATGGTCTCCGACCAGGAGCGTATGGAGGCCGTCCTCGACGACCCGTACATCCTGATCAACCAGGGCAAGATCTCCTCGATCCAGGACCTCCTGCCCCTGCTGGAGAAGGTCATCCAGGCCGGCGGCTCCCGCCCGCTGCTGATCATCGCCGAGGACGTCGAGGGCGAGGCGCTCTCCACCCTCGTCGTCAACAAGATCCGCGGCACCTTCAACGCGGTCGCCGTCAAGGCCCCCGGCTTCGGTGACCGCCGCAAGGCGATGCTCCAGGACATGGCCACCCTCACCGGTGCCACCGTCATCGCCGAGGAGGTCGGCCTCAAGCTCGACCAGGCCGGTCTGGACGTACTCGGTTCCGCGCGCCGCGTGACCATCTCCAAGGACGACACCACCATCGTCGACGGTGGCGGCAGCCACGACGAGGTCGTCGGCCGCGTCAACCAGATCAAGGCCGAGATCGAGTCCACCGACTCGGACTGGGACCGCGAGAAGCTGCAGGAGCGCCTGGCGAAGCTCGCCGGTGGCGTCTGCGTCATCAAGGTCGGCGCCGCCACCGAGGTGGAGCTCAAGGAGAAGAAGCACCGCCTCGAGGACGCCATCTCGGCGACCCGCGCCGCGGTCGAGGAGGGCATCGTCTCCGGCGGTGGCTCCGCGCTCGTCCACGCCGTCAAGGTCCTCGAGGGCAACCTCGGCCTGTCGGGCGACGAGGCCACCGGTGTCGCGGTCGTGCGCCGCGCCGCCGTCGAGCCGCTGCGCTGGATCGCCGAGAACGCCGGTCTCGAGGGTTACGTCATCACCTCGAAGGTCGCCGAGCTCGACAAGGGCCAGGGCTTCAACGCCGCCACCGGCGAGTACGGCGACCTGGTCAAGGCCGGCGTCATCGACCCGGTGAAGGTCACCCGTTCCGCGCTGGAGAACGCCGCCTCCATCGCCTCCCTGCTGCTCACGACCGAGACCCTGGTCGTCGAGAAGCCGGCGGAGGACGAGGGCGACGCCGGTCACGGCCACGGTCACGGCCACAGCCACTGATCGCGCACCACGTAGGGAAGGCCCCGTTCCGCAGCCGCGGAACGGGGCCTTCCCCGTGTTTCGGCCCCGGGCCTCAGGACCCGTAGGGCGATCCGGAGCCGCCCATCTGGCGCTGCAGCCCTCCGGGGTTGTAATGCCACCAGCCCTCGACGATCTCTCCGTCCAGGCACCGGAAGGTGGTGCTCCCGGACATCTCGTACGTCTTCCCGGTCGGTGCGACCCCCATGAACATCCCCTTGTGGGTGCCGCGCCAGTTCCACACCGTCGTGACCATGTCGCCCTCGGCCAGCTGGGCCGTCGGTTCGAAGGTCATGTCGAAGGCGGCGCGCCAGGTCTCCATGTCCGACCGCATGGCGTCGCGTCCGATGACGGTGGATTCCTCCCTGCTGGCGTCGTGGTTGATGTAGTTCGTTGCGAAGCAGTCGTCGAAGACGCTCATGTTCCCGGCCATGGCGGCCTCCTGGAACACCCGGTCGGCGAGCTGCTTGTTGAGGTGCTCGTCGCGGACCACATCCAGGTTCATGAACTTCGGCATGCCTTCGCAGAGGGCCACCATCTCCTTGAACATCCGGTCCGTCTCCGGGAGCTGAGAGTTCTTCATGGCCTCCTCGTACGAGGCGAATTCCACCATGTCCACGTAGTGGCTCGGGGCCTCGCGGTCCTGGCCGATCATCGTGTGCGTGGCGGTGCGCCTGCCGCTGCTCTGCTCCGCCCAGCGGTCGATGAGCGCGTTCATCTCATCGAACCGCGTCGTCTCGTAATCGATCACTTGTACGAATGTCATCGCGTCGCCTCCCGCTGGAGATGGGACATGTCCAGTTTAGGGAGGGTTCACCCGTTTGGCGGTCCGGTAGCGACTTACCAACAGGTCGCGCTTACCGACGGGTCACGAACGCTACTGGGGCCCGTACTTGCGGCCCGTACGCGAGGACACCCCGCCCAGCAGCCCGCGCGGCGCCAGCTTCACCACGCCCATCAGCGCCTTGTACCGCGGGTCCGGGACCGACACCGTCTTCCCGCGGGCCAGGTCGGCCAGGGCCGCGGCCACCAGCTTGTCGGCGTCCAGCCACATCCAGCCGGGGATGTTGTCCGTGCCCATGCCGGCGCGCTGGTGGAACTCCGTCCGGACGAAGCCGGGGCACAGCGCCATCAGCCGCACCCCGGAACCCGTCAGGTCCCGCGCCGCGCCCTGGGTGAAGTGCACGACCCAGGCCTTGCTCGCCCCGTACGTGCCGCGCGGCACGAAGGCGGCGACCGAGGCCACGTTGATCACGCCGCCGCGGCCGCGCGAGCGCATCGACTCGGTGGCCGCCGAAGTCAGCCGCAGGACCGCCTCGATGTGCACCTTCAGCATGGTCAGCTCGTCGGCCATGGAGACCTCGAGGTAGCGGCCCTTGTTGCCGAATCCGGCGTTGTTGACCAGCAGGTCCACCGGGTGCGTCCGGTCGCCGAGGCGCTGCTCCACCGCCGCGATGCCCTCCTCGGTGGAGAGGTCGGCGGCCAGCACCTCGGCCTCGATGCCGTGCCGGTCGTGCAGCTCGGTGGCCTGCTCGCCGAGCCGTTTGGTGTCGCGCGCCACCAGCACCAGGTTGTGCCCCTGGGCGGCGAGCCGCCGGGCGAAGGCGGCGCCGATGCCCGCCGTGGATCCCGTAATCAACGCTGTCGTCATAGGCGCAACCTAGCCGCCCCGGGTGACGGTGCTACCGCGCCCCGGCGCCGGCCCCGTGCTTCTCCATGTACCGGCGCACCCGCTCGTGGGCCTCCGGCTCCATCGCAGCCCCCGCCGCCAGGGTGCGCGGCAGCAGCGCGCGTTCGGTGGTGAAGGCGCGGAACCACAGCTCCACCGTCACGTCGTGGTCCGGCCGGTGGACGATCTCGACGCGGTCGCCCGGGGAGACCGCGCCCTCCCGGATCACCCGCAGGTACGCGCCCGGCCGGGCGGCCTGGGTGAACCGCCTGACCCAGCCGGTCTCGCCCAGGACCCCCTGGAAGGTGCGGCACGGGATGCGCGCCGAGGCCACTTCGAGGACGAGGTCCGCGCCGACCCGCCAGTGGTCGCCGAGCCGCGCGGTGTTCAGGTCGATGCCGGAGGTGGTCAGGTTCTCGCCGAAGATCCCGCCGGGCAGTTCGCGGCCCAGCTCGCCCGCCCACCAGTCCAGGTCCTCGCGCGCGTACGCGTAGACGGCCTGGTGGTCGCCGCCGTGGTGGCGCCGGTCGCAGATGGCGTCGCCCTCCAGGCCGCTGCCGCGCCCGGTGGCCTTCGGGCCGGGGGCGCTGACGCGGACCGGCCCGGGGACGGGGCGCTTGCCGATGCCCGTCACCCCGCCCTCGGCGTCGGTGTAGTCGACGGCCGTGGCGCGGCCGAGGTTCACGGAGATCAGTTGCATGGTGCCCATGGGGACACGCTAGCGGCGAGTGAGACCCAAAGTGTCACAGAGAGATTCGCTTGGCAGTCAAAGCAGGGCTTATGCTCAAAGGGTGATCGAGGCACGTCATCTCCGGGTTCTGCGCGCTGTCGCCGGGACCGGATCCTTCTCCGCCGCAGCCCGCGAGCTCGGCTGCACCCAGCCCGCCGTCTCCCAGCAGATGAAGGCGCTGGAGCAGTCGGCCGGCACGCCGCTGCTCATCCGCACCGGCCGCGAGATGCGGCTGACCCAGGCCGGTGAGGCCCTGGTGCGGCACGCCGCCGGGATCCTGGCCGGGCTGACCGCCGCCGAGGAGGAGGTCGCAGCCATCGCCGGGCTGCGCGCCGGCCGGGTCCGGCTCGTGTCCTTCCCCAGCGGCAGCTCCACGCTGGTGCCGACCGCGCTCGCGGCGATGCGCGCCGAGCACCCGGGCACCCGGATCTCGCTGGTCGAGGCGGAGCCGCCGCGTTCGGTGGAGATGCTGCGCGAGGGCGACTGCGACCTGGCCCTCGCCTTCCGCTACGGCGGGGCCGCCGGCTCCGCCGCGGAGTGGGAGGACCTCGTCGTGCGGCCGCTGCTGACGGACCGGCTCGTCGGGCTGGTCCCGGACGGGCACCGGCTGGCCGGGGCGGAGCGCGTGGGCATGGCCGAGCTGGCCGACGAGCCCTGGATCGCGGGCTGTCCGCGCTGCCGCCGCCATCTGGTGGAGGTGTGCGAGGGCGTGGGCTTCACCCCGCGCATCGACTTCGCCACCGACGACTACCCGGCCGTGGTCGGCCTGGTCGGCGCGGGGCTGGGCGTCGCGGTGCTGCCGGAGCTCGCGGTGGAGTCCGTACGGGCCAAGGGCGTGAGCACGGTCGTCGTGGAGCCGGCCGTCGAGCGGGAGGTCGTGGCGCTGACCCTGCCCGACCTGGCCCGCGTACCGGCCGTGGCCGCGACCCTGGCCGAGCTGGAGCGGGCCGCGACGCGCTGACGAGCGCCGATGGACCGCGCGGCGCTGACGAGCGCGCCGGCGGACCACGCCGGACGGACCGCGCGCACCCGCCGACGGACCGCGCGCAACCGGCCGTACGCACGCACTCAGCTGGGTGCGTACGGCCGAACGCGTGAAATCCGGGCCCGGAGGCGACACGCCCGGGCGTGCAGGTGATTCGCAGAAACGTTCCTTCGGACGTTCCGTCGAGCGCTCAGTCCGGAGCGATCGGCCCGATCGCACTCGACGCGGGGATCAGACGGTGCCGGGCGCGGCCCATGAGTTCTTCGCGTTCGTCCTCGGTCAGACCTCCCCACACTCCGTAGGGCTCGCGGACGGCGAGTGCGTGCGCGGCACATTCCGCGCGGACCGGGCATCGCATGCAGACCTCTTTAGCCGAGGCCTCGCGCGCGCTCCTGGCCGCGCCCCGCTCGCCTTCCGGGTGGAAGAAGAGGGAGCTGTCGACCCCGCGGCAGGCAGCCAGCAGCTGCCAGTCCCAGAGGTCGGCGTTCGGGCCGGGGAGGCGGGAGAAATCTGCCATTGGTAGTCCTCGTTGGTGCCGGTACTGAGGCGGATACGGTCGATGTCTCCAAGGGTCTCCACACCTACTGTCGGAGTAGATGTAAATATGACTCATTGGGAATCTAGCCTCAGACACGTGCCAAACGGAAGGAAAGCCGCCAAATAGGGCATAGCTCCAGATGGAGGACAGGTGGCTTGTGGCGTCGACGCCGTGATCGCTTCCTCACGTAGAGTGCCGAAGGTGTCCGTCCGACCCGTAACTCTTTCGAGTGACCATCGTTGAGAGTGCGAAGGCGGTTGAACCAATAAGTTCTCGGACAGGTGTCCGGGGGCATCGACCGCACAGGTGACGATACGTACCAGCCTGGAGGCTCAAGGTGACGCGCATCAGCAGCTGCGGAGGGCGGTCATGACATCCGTCCTCGTCTGCGACGACTCCCCGCTTGCCCGAGAGGCGCTCCGTCGCGCGGTTGCCACCGTGCCCGGCGTCGAGCGTGTGACGACGGCTGCCAACGGCGAGGAAGTCCTCCGCCGCTGGGGTGCCGACCGCTCCGACCTGATTCTGATGGATGTACGGATGCCCGGGCTCGGCGGTGTGGAGACGGTCCGTCGGCTGCTCTCGGCCGACCCCGGAGCCCGCATCATCATGCTGACGGTCGCCGAGGACCTGGACGGCGTGGCCCTCGCGGTCGCCGCCGGCGCCCGCGGCTACCTGCACAAGGACGCCTCGCGCGCCGAACTGCGGGCCACGGTCACCCAGGCCCTGGCCGACCCGACCTGGCGACTGGCCCCGCGCCGGCTCCGCTCGGCCGAGATGGGCGCCGCGCCCACGCTCACCGCGCGCGAGATCCAGGTGCTGGAGGGCATGAGCCACGGCCGGTCCAACGCGGAGATCGGGCGCGAGCTCTTCCTCTCCGAGGACACGGTCAAGACGCACGCCCGCAGGTTGTTCAAGAAGCTCGGCGCCTCGGACCGGGCGCACGCCGTGGCACTCGGATTCCGCTGGGGTCTGGTCCGCTGACCCGCAGGTCGCGGCCGGGCCCGGCCCGGTCCGCCGTAGACCGCGGATCGTCGAGAGCGGTCCCGTCCGCCACGGGCGGACGGGGCGGCGCGCCGCCCTCGATTCCGGTGTAGCCCTGTCCCGCCGTACCCGGTGCGCACCCGGGGGTTGGCGGGGCACAATCCGGGGGACGTCTCGCTTCGTGCGCGATGCCGCATCCTTGAGGGTGTGGAGTCTCTCGGAGACTATTCGGCCGAGCGGGAGGGGAGGGCGCAGATGACGAGCTCAGGCGCACCCGCTCATAACGCTTCGATGCACAACAAGGGCCACGGTGCCGCGGATGCTCCGGCGCCAAGGCACCATGGATTGATGCGCGACGACGAGGCCCTGGGGTCACCCGCGGCCACAGGCCCCACCGGCGCCGCCAAAGGCGGTAGTGCCGGGGGTGTCAGCGCGCTCGTACGCAGGGCGGTCGAGGGCGACGAGCAGGCCACGCACGACCTGCTCGCCTTCGTGCACCCCCTCGCGATCCGCTACTGCCGCACGCGACTGTCGCGGCTCCCGGGTGATGCTCGTCACTTCGTGGAGGACCTGGCGCAGGAGGTCTGCGTCGCGGTCCTGATGGCCCTGCCGCGCTACCGGGACACCGGGCGGCCCTTCGAGGCCTTCGTCTTCGCCATCGCCGCGCACAAGGTCGCCGATCTGCAGCGGGCCGCCATGCGGCACCCCGGCAGCACGGCCGTGCCCTCCGACGAGATGCCGGAGCGCCCCGACGACTCGCTGGGCCCGGAAGAGCGGGCGCTGCTCAGCAGCGACGCCGCCTGGGCCAAGAAGCTGCTGGCCAACCTGCCGGAGAACCAGCGCGAGCTCCTCGTACTGCGGGTGGCCGTCGGGCTGACCGCGGAGGAGACCGGGCAGATGCTCGGAATGTCGCCCGGAGCCGTGCGCGTGGCACAGCACCGGGCGCTCAGCAGGCTGCGGGCACTCGCCGAGCAGTAGGAGGAGTCGTAGGAAGCGACGAATCTTCTGCTTGACCTTGGTCGTGGAATGAGACGCGTCGGGATCCCGTTAGCATGGACATCCGCGCTGAGCAAGACCATTTGGGAAGGTGTCATGACCGCCGACGGAGTGCCCGACAAATTCGCCACGCTCGGACTGACCTACGACGACGTGCTGCTGCTGCCGGGCGCGTCGGACATGTCGCCTGATGCGATCGACACCTCTTCCCTGATCTCCAAGAACGTCCGGGTGAACGTCCCGCTGCTGTCCGCGGCCATGGACAAGGTCACCGAGGCCCGCATGGCCATCGCGATGGCCCGCCAGGGCGGCGTGGGCGTGCTGCACCGCAACCTCTCCATCGTCGACCAGGCCAACCAGGTCGACCTGGTCAAGCGCTCCGAGTCCGGCATGGTCACCGACCCGATCACGGTGCACCCGGACGCGACGCTGGGCGAGGCCGACCAGCTGTGCGCGAAGTTCCGCATCTCCGGCGTCCCCGTCACCGACGCCGCCGGCAAGCTCCTCGGCATCGTCACCAACCGCGACATGGCCTTCGAGTCGGACCGCAGCCGCCAGGTGCGCGAGGTCATGACCCCGATGCCGCTGGTCACGGGCAAGGTCGGGATCTCCGGCGTGGACGCCATGGAGCTGCTGCGCCGCCACAAGATCGAGAAGCTGCCGCTGGTCGACGACGCGGGCATCCTCAAGGGCCTCATCACGGTCAAGGACTTCGTCAAGGCCGAGAAGTACCCGAACGCCGCCAAGGACAAGGACGGCCGGCTGCTCGTCGGTGCGGCCGTCGGTGTCGCCGGCGACGCCTACGAGCGCGCCCAGGCGCTGATCGAGGCGGGCGCCGACTTCATCGTCGTCGACACCGCCCACGGCCACTCCCGCCTGGTCGGCGACATGGTCGCCAAGATCAAGTCGAACTCCACCGTCGACGTCATCGGCGGCAACGTCGCCACCCGCGACGGCGCCCAGGCGCTGATCGACGCCGGCTGCGACGGCATCAAGGTCGGCGTGGGCCCCGGCTCCATCTGCACCACCCGCGTCGTCGCCGGCATCGGCGTCCCGCAGGTCACCGCGATCTACGAGGCCTCGCTCGCCGCCAAGGCGGCCGGCGTCCCGGTCATCGGCGACGGCGGCCTCCAGTACTCCGGCGACATCGCCAAGGCCCTGGTCGCGGGCGCCGACACGGTGATGCTCGGCTCGCTGCTCGCGGGCTGCGAGGAGTCCCCGGGCGAGCTGCTCTTCATCAACGGCAAGCAGTTCAAGTCCTACCGCGGCATGGGTTCGCTCGGCGCGATGCAGTCCCGCGGCGACCAGCGCTCCTTCTCCAAGGACCGCTACTTCCAGGAGGGCGTGGGCGGCGACGACAAGCTCATCCCCGAGGGCATCGAGGGCCAGGTCCCGTACCGCGGCCCGCTCTCCGCGGTCGTGCACCAGCTCGTCGGCGGCCTGCGCCAGTCGATGTTCTACGTCGGCGGCCGCACGGTCCCCGAGCTGCAGGACCGGGGCCGCTTCGTCCGGATCACCTCGGCGGGACTCAAGGAGAGCCACCCGCACGACATCCAGATGACGGTGGAAGCACCGAACTACTCCCGCAAGGGGTAGCAGCCGACTCAGAGGGGCGGGCCCGGGTGACCGGGGCCCGCCCCTTCGGCGTGGGGGCCGCTCGTCCGTACAGCGGTCACCGGAACGCGGGCCCCCGGGGTTCGGGGATACTGGACGGGCAGACCCAGAGGAAAGGCCACCACACGTGACTGAGATCGAGATCGGGCGCGGCAAGCGCGGCCGCAGGGCGTACGCGTTCGACGACATCGCCATCGTCCCGAGCCGGCGTACCCGGGACCCGAAGGAGGTCTCGATCGCCTGGCAGATCGACGCGTACCGCTTCGAGCTCCCCTTCCTGGCCGCCCCCATGGACTCGGTCGTCTCCCCGCAGACCGCGATCCGCATCGGCGAGCTCGGCGGCCTCGGCGTGCTGAACCTCGAAGGCCTGTGGACCCGGTACGAGGACCCGCAGCCGCTGCTCGACGAGATCGCGGAGCTGGACGAGGAGTCCGCCACCCGCCGTCTCCAGGAGATCTACTCCGCGCCGATCCAGGCGGACCTGATCCGGCAGCGGATCAAGGAGGTGCGCGACTCGGGCGTCGTCACCGCCGCCGCGCTCTCCCCGCAGCGCACCGCGGAGTTCTCCAAGGCCGTCGTCGACGCGGGCGTGGACATCTTCGTGATCCGCGGCACCACCGTGTCGGCCGAGCACGTCTCGGGCGCCGCCGAACCGCTGAACCTCAAGCAGTTCATCTACGAGCTCGACGTCCCGGTCATCGTGGGCGGCTGCGCCACCTACACGGCGGCCCTGCACCTGATGCGCACCGGCGCCGCGGGCGTCCTGGTGGGCTTCGGCGGCGGCGCCGCGCACACCACGCGCAACGTGCTCGGCATCCAGGTCCCGATGGCGACCGCCGTCGCGGACGTGGCCGCGGCCCGCCGCGACTACATGGACGAGTCCGGCGGCCGCTACGTGCACGTCATCGCCGACGGCGGCGTGGGCTGGTCGGGCGACATCCCGAAGGCCGTCGCCTGCGGCGCGGACGCCGTGATGATGGGCTCCCCGCTGGCCCGTGCCACCGACGCGCCCGGCAAGGGCAACCACTGGGGCATGGAGGCCGTCCACGAGGACGTGCCGCGCGGCAAGAAGGTCAACCTCGGCACGGTCGGCACCACCGAGGAGATCCTCACCGGTCCCTCGCACAGCCCGGACGGATCGATGAACATCTTCGGCGCCCTGCGCCGCTCGATGGCCACCACCGGCTACAGCGAGCTCAAGGAGTTCCAGCGGGTCGAGGTCACCATCGCGGACTCGCAGCACAGCCGCTGACCGCTGCGCCCGTACGCCGGAGGGCCGGCACCCCGTGTGGGGTGCCGGCCCTCCGGCGTACGAGGTGTGGCCCGGTCAGTCGCCGACCTTCTTGGCCGCGCCGAAGGCGGCGAAGCCGCCGATGCCGAGGAAGACGAAGGACATGAAGTCCACGCTCTCCTTCCAGAGGTCGTTCAGGCCGCCGACGCCGACCTCGCTGATGACCTCGCCCACGCCGACGTGGCCGTAGTCGGCGATCGCCAGCGCGATGAAGAAGACCTGGCCGAGGTAGACGGCGCCGATGGAGAGCAGGACGGCGATCACGGGCAGGATCGGGTTGCGACCGCCCACCTTGCCGGCGGCGAGGCCGACGAGGAGGCCGACGCCGATCGCGGCGTAGCCGATCTCGCGGTCGATGGCGTTCATGATGCCGCCGTACGCGCCGGCCGCGACGAGGGCGGCGACGACGGCCGCGACGATGCCGAGACCGAAGTTGCCGGTGCGGGCCGGGGCGGGGGCGGGCGCCGGGCTGAAGGAGTCGGGCGCGGGCGGCGTGAAGTTCTGGCTCATGCGGGAAATCCCCCCCAGGGATTCGTGGGGCACACGTGTCCTGGGGACGTATGTGCGAGATAAGTGACGCCGCAGGCTAGCAGTCCCGTCGGACATTCACAGGGAGGATTTCCCGGCCGTCACAGGCGGTGGGCCGCGCCCGCCGGGCTGGCGCCGCGCGTGTCCAGCAGCAACTGGGCCTTCACGGCGAGACCTTGCAGGTCATAGGTGCGGTGGTGCTGGAGCAGGATGGTCAGGTCGGCGTTGGCCGCCGCCTCGTACAGCGATTCGGCGCGGGGGACCGGCTGGTCCCTGACCCGCCAGCCCGTGATGTACGGGTCGTGGTAGCTGATCAGCGCCCCCAGGTCGAGCAGGCGGCTGGCGATCTCGCGTGCCGGGGAGCCCTCCTGGTCGGCGAGGTCGGGCTTGTAGGTGACGCCCAGGAGCAGGACGCGGGCGCCGCGGGCCGACTTGCCGTGCTCGTTCAGCAGGGTGGCGCAACGCTGGATGACGTACTGCGGCATCCGGTTGTTGATCTCCTGGGCCAGGCCGACCATGCGCAGGGGGTGGCCGGGGGTGCGGGTGGTGTGGGGGAGGTAGTTCGGGTCGAGGGGGACGCCGTGGCCGCCGACCCCGGGGCCGGGGCGGAAGGCCTGGAACCCGTACGGCTTGGTCTCGGCGCAGCGGATGACGTCCCACAGGTCGACGCCCAGGTCGTGGCAGAGGACCGCCATCTCGTTCATGAGGGCGATGTTGACGTGCCGGTAGTTCGTTTCGAGGAGCTGGACGGTCTCGGCCTCGCGCAGCCCGCGGGCGCGGACCACCTTCTCGGTGAGGCGGGCGTAGAAGGCGTGCGCGGACTCGGTGCAGGCGGGGGTGAGGCCGCCGATCACCTTGGGGGTGTTGGCGATGCCGTGGGTCCGGTTGCCGGGGTCGTGGCGGCTGGGGGAGTAGGCCAGGTGGAAGTCCCGGCCGGCCCGCAGGCCCGAGCCCGCTTCGAGGATGGGGCGCAGGTAGTCCTCGGTGACGCCCGGGTGGACGGCGGATTCGAGGATCACGGTGGTGTGCGGGCGCAGCCGCGCGGCGAGCGCGTGGCCGGCCTCGCCGATGGCGGAGAGGTCCAGTGCGCGGTCGGCGCCGAGCTGGGTGGGGGCGCAGATGACTGCCGTGCGGACCCGGCCGAGCTCGGCGGGGTTGGTGGTCACCCGGAAGCCGGCCGCCGACATGCGGCGGATCTCGGCGGCGGTGAGGGTGGAGTCCGTGACCGGACCGCTGTCGTAGCCGACCGTCTCGATCCCGGCGGCTACGGCCGCCTGGGCGAGTGGGAGGCCGAGATGGCCGAGTCCGATGACGGCGAGATCTGCGGGCATGGGGGTGCCGTCCCTTCCCTGACATGAGGGGGCTGCCGCGCAAGTTCTCCAGGGGGCAGGGGAGCTGGCGCAATGTCAGACTAGGCGTATATATGACAGATATGTCGCATTCCGGGGTGAAGGTCATCGTTGTGTTGTCCACAGGCGGTGGCTGATGTGGGTGCGGGCGGTCAGAATCATGAAACGGGGGCATGTGAGCGGGATCTCACCCGCACCAACGGGAGGCAGCCGTGAGGACAGCGACACTGGGGCCGGCGCAGCGGGCCGAGGCCCTCGCCCGGATGGCCGAGCGTGAACTGGACGTGCTGGTGGTGGGCGCGGGCGTGGTGGGCGCCGGCACCGCGCTCGACGCGGTCACCCGGGGCCTGTCGACCGGCCTGGTGGAGGCGCGGGACTGGGCGTCGGGCACCTCCAGCCGGTCCAGCAAGCTGATCCACGGCGGCCTGCGGTACCTGGAGATGCTCGACTTCGCCCTCGTACGGGAGGCGCTGAAGGAGCGCGGCCTGCTGCTGGAGCGGCTCGCCCCGCACCTGGTGAAGCCGGTGCCCTTCCTGTACCCCTTGCAGCACAAGGGCTGGGAGCGGCTGTACGCCGGCTCGGGCGTCGCGCTGTACGACGCGATGTCGGTCTCCAGCGGGCACGGGCGCGGCCTGCCGGTGCACCGGCACCTGTCGCGCAAGCGCGCCCTGCGGGTGGCTCCGGCGCTGCGCAAGGACGCGCTGGTGGGGGCCCTGCAGTACTACGACGCCCAGATGGACGACGCGCGGTACGTCACCACCCTGGTCCGCACGGCCACGGCGTACGGGGCGCACTGCGCCAACCGGGCGAGGGTGATCGGCTTCCTGCGCGAGGGCGAACGGGTGGTCGGCGCGCAGGTGCGGGACGTGGAGGGCGGCGGTGAGTACGCCATCCGCGCGAAGCAGGTCGTCAACGCGACGGGGGTGTGGACGGACGACACCCAGGCGCTGATCGGGGAGCGCGGGCAATTCCACGTACGGGCCTCGAAGGGCATCCACCTGGTCGTGCCGAAGGACCGGATCCATTCCAGCACCGGGCTGATCCTGCGGACCGAGAAGTCGGTGCTGTTCGTCATCCCGTGGGGGCGGCACTGGATCGTGGGCACCACGGACACCGACTGGGACCTGGACAAGGCCCACCCGGCGGCGTCCAGCGCGGACATCGACTACCTGCTGGAGCACGTGAACTCGGTGCTGGCGGTGCCGCTGACGCGCGACGACGTCCAGGGCGTGTACGCGGGCCTGCGGCCGCTGCTGGCCGGGGAGTCGGACGCGACGAGCAAGCTCTCGCGCGAGCACACGGTGGCGCACCCGGTGCCCGGGCTGGTGGTGGTGGCGGGCGGCAAGTACACGACGTACCGGGTCATGGCGAAGGACGCCGTCGACGAGGCCGTGCACGGGCTGGACCAGCGGGTGGCGGAGTGCGTGACGGAGGACGTGCCGCTGGTGGGGGCGGAGGGGTACCGGGCGCTGTGGAACGGGCGGGCCAGGATGGCGGCCCGGACGGGTCTTCACGTGGTGCGGGTGGAACACCTGTTGAACCGGTACGGCTCGCTGACGGAGGAACTGCTGGACCTGATCGCCGCCGATCCGGGACTGCGCGAGCCGGTGACCGGGGCGGAGGACTACCTGCGGGCCGAGATCGTGTACGCGGCCTCGCACGAGGGGGCGCGGCACCTGGACGACGTGCTGACGCGGCGGACGCGGATCTCGATCGAGACCTTCGACCGCGGGACGCGGTCGGCGCGCGAATGCGCGGAGTTGATGGCTCCGGTCCTGGGGTGGGACGAGCAGCAGATCGCGAAGGAAGTGGAACACTACGAGAAGCGGGTGCAGGCGGAGCGGGAGTCGCAGCGCCAGCCGGACGACCAGACGGCGGACGCGGCGCGGCTGGGGGCGCCCGACATCGTTCCGTTGTAACTCCGGAATGCGTGACGGGGAACCGCGGACCCGGGGGGCCCGTCCGTTGCGGAGTGAGGAACAATGAGGGTTCTGCCGGGGCGGGTTACCGCGGGCCCCGGCCGCCGGGTCGCTCAGCCGCCGGGGCAGGCGGAGCAGCGGCAGGATCGCAGAGGGGACGCATGTCGAAGCCGGAGCACACCGAGTCACCTGCGGGGTCGCCTGCGGCGGCGCCTGACAGTGCGAAGTCTTCGGCTGGCCGCGTGCCTTCCGGGGCGCCTGTGGCGAAGCCTGGCAGTGAGAAGGCCGGGTCGCCTGCGGCGAAGCCCGGCCGTGAGGAGCGGGCCGTGGCGAAGGCCGAGCCTTCCGACGCACCTGCCGGGGCGACGAAGCCGGGCAGTGAGCAGGCGGAGCCTGACGAGGCGAAGGCCGCGGCTGCGAAGCCCGGGTTGAGCAAGGCCGAGCGGGTGCCCGCGGCGAAGGCCGAGCCGCAGGACGCGAAGCCGGAGCCGAGCAAGGCCGCGGCGGCGAAGGCCGAGGCCGCTGACGTACCTGCTGAGGCGGCGAAGCCCGGCAGCGAGGAGCCGGTGGCTGCGAAGCCGAAGCTGAGCAAGGCCGGTGGGTCGCCTGTGGCCGAGCCCGAAGACGCGAAGCCCGTGGCTGTCGAGCCCGAGGCGGAGGCTTCGGCTGCGAAGCCGGGCTTGGGGAAGGCCGCGCCCGCCAAGGCGGGTGAAGGGGTCAACCCCGTCGTGGAGAAGGCGGATGCCATGGCGGCCGCCGTCAAGGCCGCGGCGGCGAAGGCGGCCGGCGACGGGCAGGACGAGGGCCGTCTGCTGGCCGGGCGGTACCGGCTGGGAGCCGTGCTCGGCAAGGGCGGCATGGGCACCGTCTGGCGGGCCCAGGACGAGACCCTGGGCCGCACGGTCGCCGTCAAGGAGCTCCGTTTCAGCACCGGGGTCGACGAGGACGAGAAGCGCCGCCTCATCACCCGTACCCTCCGCGAGGCCAAGGCCATTGCCCGGATCCGCAGCGGCGGCGCCGTCACCGTCTACGACGTCGTCGACGAGGACGGCCGGCCGTGGATCGTCATGGAGCTCATCGAGGGCCCCTCGCTCGCCGAGTTCGTACGCGAGAACGGTCCGCTGACCCCCCGTCGCGCCGCCGAGGTCGGCCTCGCCGTGCTCGACGTGCTGCGCGCCGCGCACGGCCAGGGCATCCTGCACCGCGACGTCAAGCCCTCCAACGTGCTCATCGCCGGCAACGGCCGTGTCGTCCTGACCGACTTCGGCATCGCGCAGGTCGAGGGCGACCCCTCGGTCACCTCCACCGGCATGCTCGTCGGCGCCCCCTCCTACATCTCCCCCGAGCGCGCCCGCGGCCAGAAGCCCGGCCCGCCCGCCGACATGTGGTCGCTGGGCGGCCTGCTGTACGCCTCCGTCGAGGGAGTGCCCCCGTACGACAAGGGGTCCGCGCTCGCCACCCTCACCGCGGTGATGACCGAGCCCGTGGACCCGCCGAAGAACGCCGGCCCGCTGGTCGAGGTCATCTACGGCCTGCTGGTCAAGGACCCCGCGCTGCGGCTCGACGACGCCCGCGCGCGGGCCCTGCTCACCGCCGTGGTCAACGCGCCCGAGCCGATCCCGGCCCCCGTGGCCGCCCCGGCCGCCGCCGAGGAGACCCGGCAGATATCGCTCGCGGACGCCAAGGCGGCCGCGGAGAAGGTCGCCGCGGAGAAGGCGGCCGAGAAGGCGGCCGAGAAGGCGGAGAAGAAGGAACGCGACCGCCGCGAGCGCGAGCAGCGCGAACGCGCCCGCGCCGCGCTCAAGTCGGCCCGCAAGGCCGCCACCGCCGCGGCGGCCACCACGGCCGTCTCGGCCGCGGAGCCGCCGAAGGCCAAGCCGTCCCCCGTCGCGGCCCCGCTCACCGACGTCATGCCCCGGCGCACCATCGCGCTCGCGATAGCCGCCGTGGTCGTGGTGCTGGCCGTGGTCGGTTCGCTGATCGCCTACGCCATGAGCGGCGACGACAAGGGCGCCAAGAACGAGGGCAAGGGCGGGCAGCCGAGCGCCTCCGCCCCCAACAAGCAGGCCTCCCCGAAGCCGTCGGCGAACACCGGTGATTCGGCAGGCAACGGCAACGGCAACGGCAACGCCAGCGCGGGCGCCGGTGCCAATGGCGGTACCGGCACCGGCACCACCACCGGTACGGGCGGCGAGCCCGGCCAGGGCCAGCAGACTCCGGCCACGAGCCAGGGGCAGGGCGCCACCTCCGGCGGCGTCGGCGGCGCCGCCCTCCCGGCGGGATACGCCCTGGTGCAGGAGTTCGGGTTCCGCTTCTCGATGGCGATGCCCGAGGGCTTCAAGCAGATAGACATAGCGGGCGACAACTCCGGCGGCATATACGCCCGCGAAAGCGGCGGCTTCCCGCGGATCCAGGTCGACTACACCAAATCGCCGGGCGACGACGCAGTCCTCGCCTGGAACCAGTCGGTCCCCAATGTGGCCGGCAGCAGCAAGGGATACCGCACGCTCCGGATCAACCGGGTGGACTACCGGGGCTATCCGACCGTCGCGGACTGGGAGTTCGAGCGGGAGCAGAAGGGGATGAAGGTCCGGGTGCTCAACCGCGGCTTCAAGCTGGACGCCACGCACGGCTACGCGATCATGATCAGCTGCGCCGCCGACCAGTGGGACGGCGCCGAGTGCACCCAGATGCGCAACACCGCTTTCGAGACCTTCCAGCCGCTCGGCTGACCCTGGGACGCGGGCGCCCCCGGCGACGTATCGTGTCAGCGGGGCCATGGGGGGCCCGCCGCACTCGGGGGAGGCGATGTGGAGGAGTACGCGGGCCGGATCCTGGCCGGCCGTTACCGTCTGCCGCTGCCGCCGTCCGACGAGTACGAGCTGGTCGAGACCCGGGCCTTCGACACGCGCAGCGGGCAGGAAGTCCTGGTCCGGCAGGTGCCGTTGCCGGAGGTCGTGGACGCCGAGCTGCTGGACGGGCCGCGGCCCGTCCCGGCGACGGCGCGCCGCTCGCCCGCCGATCTGCCGGCCGTACGGCGTGCCATCGAGGCGGCGCAGGCGGCGGCCGCGATCCCGGACCATCCCCGGCTGGACCAGGTCTTCGACGTGTTCGCCGAGGGCGAGTCGCTGTGGATAGTGAGCGAACTCGTCCCGGCCAGGCCGCTGGCCGCGCTGATAGCCGATGAACCGCTCAGCCCCTACAGGGCGGCTGAGGTGGCGTCGGACGTCCTGACCGCACTGCGGGTGCTGCACGCGCACGGCTGGACGCACCGGAACATCACCGTCCGGACGGTGCTGGTGTGCGACGACGGCCGGGTCGTGCTGACGGGCCTGGCGGCCGGCGCGGCGGAGGAGGCCCTGTGCGGCTACGACCCCGTCCCGAGCGCCGCCGACTCCGACG
Organism: Streptomyces sp. NPDC048424; assembly: GCF_040651555.1. NCBI lineage: Bacteria > Bacillati > Actinomycetota > Actinomycetes > Kitasatosporales > Streptomycetaceae > Streptomyces > Streptomyces sp. NPDC048424. The sequence continues at coordinate 293,427 of NZ_JBEZKE010000002.1, forward strand.
GCGGAGGGGGCTGGGGTACGGCCCCCACCACGGCTCCCGCCACGGCCCCCACCACGGCCCCCGTCCCGACTCAGGGTCCCGGCCCGGCGCGGACTCCCGCGCCGGGGCCGTCCACTCCCTCGACTCCGGCCCCGACGGCCGCGCCCGGGGCTGCCCCCGAGCCCTCCGCCGGGTACGCCCCCCTCGTGGCCCCCGGGTACGACACCGGGCCCCGGTACTCCGACCACATCACCCCCGGCCGACCGCAGGACCGCCCCGACCTCCAGGCCGCCGCGCGGGCCGGGGCCATCGCCGCCTACCGGGCCGGGGCGCGGGCCGCCGCCGCCAAGGTCGGCGAGCAGCGCCAGGCCGATCCGATCGTCGTGCCGGAGCAGCGGCCGCACGGGTCGACCCTCCCGCAGGGGTACTCGTACCCGTACGGCGGCCCGGAGACGGCCGCCCCCGCCCCCTGGCACGGCGCGACCCCCCGCAACCGCCCGGCGCTGCCGGCCCCGCAGCAGCCGCAGGACCCGCAGGACCCGCAGCAGCCGCAGGAATCGCCGGATCCGGTCCGGCAGGATCCGGCCGGGCAGGAGCCCCCGGCCGGGACGCCGCCCGGGCCAGACCCGGAGGCGCACCGCCGGGACGATTCCCCGCTGCCACCCGCGCTGCCCGCCCAACTCGCCCTGCCCCAGGGCTACCGCCAGGCCGAGGCCCCGAACCGGCCGGCCGTGGGTCCCGTACCCGCCCCGGCGCCCGCGGACCCCGACCGTCCGCAGCCGGTCGGTCCCGGGCCCGCCCCCGCCGCGGGCGGCTGGGCCGGGCCCCGCACCGGGCTGGACGCCGAGCGCGCGCGCCAGACGCGCATGGCCGTCGTCGGCGCCGTCACCGAGCGCTGGGCTCCCGAACAGGCCGGCCCCGTCCTCGGGCACTGGCAGCTGGCGCCCCCCGTCGGGCCCGCCACCGACCTCTGGGCGCTCGGCGCCCTGCTGTACCGCGCGGTGCAGGGGCACGCCCCGTACCCCGAGGACAGCGTCGCCGAGCTCGTCGACATGGTCTGCGCCGAACCGCCCGCCTTCGCCGAGGAGTGCGGGGCGCTGCGCCCGGTCGTGGAGTCGCTGCTGCGTCAGGACCCGACCGAGCGGCCCGACTTCGAGGAGCTCCGCGGCTGGCTGCGCTCGCTCGTACGGTCCGCCCCCGAGCCGGACGCCGGGTTCGGGGTGCTCCCGATGCCGGAGCCGGATCCCGCGCGGCTGCCCGTCGTACGCCGCCGCGGCGAGGTCCACGGGCGCCACCGCAACCCCACGGCGCCCCGCAAGCCGCGCGCCCTCGGCCGGACCCTGCTCGTCGGGATCCTGGTCCTGCTGGCCGGGGCGGTGGCGTACGCGATGCTGTTCATGCCCCGCTCCGGGGCCCCGGAGCAACAGGGCGACGCCCGGGGGAGCACCGGGCAGCCGTCGTCGAAGCCGAGCCCCTCGCACGTGCCCTCCGGTACGCCCGAGTCCAAGCCCGCGCCGCAGACGACCGCGCCCGCCTCGCCACCGGCCGCCCCCGCCTCCGCCCCGCCCGGCTACACCACGCAGCAGGACCCGGAGCACTTCGAGATCGCCGTCCCCGAGGGCTGGGAGCGGCGCGGGATCAACGAGTCGGGGCAGGTGCGGTATACGAACGGGCCGTTCGTGCTGACGGTGGTTCCCGGCCGGGACAAGGTCCAGGGCAATCCCGACCCGGCGGCGTACCAGAAGGACAAGGAGCCGGAGCTGACCCCGTACCGCACGTCCACCTGGTCGACCGTCGGGGACGTCAAGACCACCAAGGTGGGTCAGCAGCTGCAGGCCACGGGCCGGTACACGTGGATCGACGGGACCGGCCGCAACGTCTTCGCCCGCAACTTCGTCGTCGCGCTGGGCGGCAGCTACCACGTCGTCCTGGTCACGGGACCGGAGGACGAGCAGTCCAAGGTCACCGAGGTCTTCGAAAAGGCCACGGCGAGTTACAAGTCGGGCGGATGAGCGGATACTGACGACGGATCAGTACGGCGATTGCGTCACAGTGCCGTCTTTCGGCGGCCGGGCGGTTCCGGCAGCCCCCGTGGGCTCCGTAATCTGGCCTGAAGTGCAGAGAGCGGCGGGATTTCGTGGAACAGCAGACAGGTGGGGGCGCCGTGCTGGCGGGCCGGTACCGGCTCGTCGAGCCGATCGGCCGGGGCGGCATGGGCAAAGTGTGGCGCGCGCATGACGAGCTGCTCCACAGGACCGTCGCGGTCAAGGAACTGACGGCGGGTCTGTACGTCGCCCAGGCGGACCGCGACGTCATGCACGCCCGGACGCAGAAGGAGGCCCGGGCCGCGGCCCGGATCCAGCATCCGGCGGTGGTCGTCGTGCACGACGTGCTGGAGCACGACGACCGGCCGTGGATCGTCATGGAGTACATCGACGGCCCCTCCCTCGCGGAAGCGGCCAAGGCGGCCGGGCGGATCGAGCCCCGCGAGGCGGCCCGGATCGGGCTGCACGTGCTGGGCGCGCTGCGCGCCGCGCACGCGGTCGGCGTACTGCACCGGGACGTGAAGCCGGGCAACGTGCTGCTGGCCAAGGACGGGCGGGTACTGCTCACGGACTTCGGGATCGCCGCGATCGAGGGCGACTCCTCGATCACGCGGACCGGTGAGATCGTCGGCTCCATCGACTACCTGGCTCCCGAGCGGGTCACCGGTGGGATCCCCGACCCGTCCTCGGACCTGTGGTCGCTGGGCGCCACCCTCTACACGGCGGTGGAGGCCCGCTCGCCGTTCCGCCGTACGTCGCCCATCTCCAGCCTGCAGGCCGTGGTGAACGACGAGCCGCCGGCGCTGCGCCAGGCCGGGGCCCTGGGGCCGGTCATCACGGCCCTGCTGCGCAAGGACCCGGTGGAGCGGCCCACGGCCGATGAGGCCGAGCGGATGCTGCTGGAGGCGATGGAGGGCCGGGAGCCGAAGGCGGCGCAGGCGTACGTCCCCACGCGCGCGGTGACCCGGGACGAACTGGGCCCGGCGCAGGAACCGTTCGCCGAGCCCGCCGCGCCGGCGGAGCGCGGGAATGCGGCCCCGCAGACGACCTCACAGACGGCCCCGCTGCCGGAACCCGCCGAGACCGCGCCGGTGCCCGCACCCGCGGACCAGGGGAACGGCTGGCTCAAGCGGGCCGCGGGCATCGCCCTGGTGGCGGCGCTGCTCGGCGGCGGCGGTGTGTTCGGGGTGCTCAAGTACACCGGCGACTCCGGGAACGACGGGGGCGCGGACAAGAACGCCAGCGCCCCCGACGCGAAGGACGGGAGCGGGAAGCCGCAGGCGGCGGCCCCGCCGGCCGGCTACAACAAGGTCATCGACCCCATCGCAGGCTTCACCCTGTTCGTCCCGGAGGGCTGGACGCGCAAGACGAACGGCGACCAGATCGACTACACCCCGGACGACGGGAAGCACCTGATCCGGATCGCCGCCGACTCCACCCCGGACTACAGGGACCCGTACGCGCACCTGCTCGACCTGGAGCAGCAGGTGGCGAAGCGGACGGACTACAAGAAGCAGCAGCTGAACCAGAACACCTTCCGGGACAGCACCCGCGCCGCGCTCTGGGACTTCTCGTGGACCGAGAAACAGAACCACCCCGGTCCGCGCCGGGCCAGAGAACAGATGTACATCGCTCCGGACGGCACCGAGTACGCGATCTACATGTCGAGCCCCGTCGCCGACTGGGCGACGACCCAGAAGCAGTTCGACATCGTGCTCAGCGGCTGGGAGCCGCCCGCCGCGAAGCCCTGATTCCGTCATCCTGCCAGCGATCACTGGCGGAAATGGCAAAATCCGGTTACCGGCGGGTACCCAAAGGCTGTCCGGCGCAATACGCTCACCGGCATGACGGACTCGCAGGCCCCGGCCCCCCTCCGCACCGCACCGGAACCCACCAACCCGGTCGCCCCGGCCCCGGCCGGTGCCCGCACCGCCGCCGACGTGGTGACCCCCGACCTGGTCGCCCGGCTGACCCGCGGAGTGCTCGGTTCCGGGCGCACCGCCAACCACACCCCCTTCACCGGGGACCGGCTGGCGGAACTCCCCGAGGCCACCCCCGAGGACGTGGCCGAGGCCTTCGAGCGGGCCCGCGCCGCCCAGCCCGCCTGGGCGGCCGTCCCCGTCGCCAAGCGGGCGGCCGTGCTCCTGCGCTTCCACGACCTGGTCCTGGAGCGGCAGGCCGAGGTGCTCGACCTGATCCAGCTGGAGACCGGCAAGGCCCGCCTGCACGCCCACGAGGAGGTCCAGGCGGTCGCCGTCTCGGCCCGCCACTACGGGCGCAAGGCCCCCGGGTACCTGCGCCCCAAGGGCCACACGGGAGCCATGCCCACCCTCACCAAGGTCACCGAGCTGCGCCAGCCCCGCGGGGTCGTCGGCCAGATCGCCCCCTGGAACTACCCCCTGGAGCTGTCGGTCGGCGACGCCCTGCCCGCCTTCGTCTCCGGCAACGCCCTCGTCATGAAGCCCGACACCGAGACCGCCCTGACCGCCCTGTGGGCCCGCGACCTGCTCATCGAGGCCGGGCTGCCCGCCGAGGTCTTCCAGATCGTCCTCGGCGAGGGCCCGGTCGTCGGCCCCGAGGTGGTCCGGCACGCCGACTACGTCTCCTTCACCGGCTCCACCCGCACCGGCCGCGAGGTCGCCCGGGGCGCGGCCGACCGCCTCGTCGGGGTCTCCCTCGAACTCGGCGGCAAGAACGCCATGCTCGTCCTGCACGACGCCGACGTGGAGAAGGCCGCCGCGGGCGCCGTCCGCGCCTGCTTCTCCTCCGCCGGCCAGCTGTGCATCTCCATCGAGCGGCTCTACGTCCACGCCTCGATCGCCGACGCGTTCGTCGAGCGGTTCGCCGCCCGCACCAAGGCCATGCGGCTCGGCAGCTCGCTGGCCTACGGCGCCGACATGGGCTCCCTGGTCGGCGAGCGCCAGCTGGAGACCGTACAGCGGCACGTGGACGAGGCCGTCGCCAAGGGCGCCACCCTCGTCGCCGGCGGCACCGCCCGACCCGACATCGGCCCGCTCTTCTACGAGCCCACCATCCTCGACGGAGTCGAGTCGCCCATGGCGGTCTGCGGCGAGGAGACCTTCGGCCCGGTCGTCTCGATCTACCGCTTCACCGACGAGGACCAGGCCATCGCCGAGGCCAACGCCACCGCCTACGGCCTGAACTCCAGCGTCTGGACCAAGGACGCCCGCCGCGGTCACTCCGTCGCCGCCCGCCTGCGCACCGGCACCGTCAACATCAACGAGGGCTACGCCCCCGCCTACGGCAGCGCCCAGGCACCCATGGGCGGCATGAAGGACTCCGGCCTCGGCCGCCGCCACGGCTCCGAGGGCATCCTCAAGTACACCGAGGCCCAGACCGTCGCCCACCAGCGGCTGCTCCCCATGGCGCCCTCGCTGGGCATGGACGACGAGAAGTACGCGGCGTTCATGACCCGCAGCCTCAAGATCATGAAGGCCCTCCGACTGCGCTAAGGGGTATCCGTGTCGCACGACGACGCATCCGACGCATCCGACTCCGCCGGCGCGTCCGACGCCGCATACGACTACGACGTCATCGTCATCGGATCGGGCTTCGGCGGCTCGGTCTCGGCCCTGCGCCTGACCGAGAAGGGCTACCGCGTCGGCGTCCTGGAGGCAGGGCGCCGCTTCACCCGCGAGAGCCTGCCGAAGAACAGCTGGGACCTGCGGAACTACCTGTGGGCCCCGGCCCTCGGGCTGTACGGGATCCAGCGGATCCACCTGCTCGGCAACGTCATGGTGCTCGCGGGCGCCGGCGTCGGCGGCGGCTCGCTCAACTACGCCAACACCCTGTACGTGCCGCCCACCGCCTTCTTCGAGGACCGGCAGTGGGCGTCCATCACCGACTGGCGCGACGAACTGGCCCCGTACTACGACCAGGCCCAGCGGATGCTCGGAGTGCGGCTCAATCCGACCATGACCCCCTCCGACGTCCACCTCAAGGCCGCCGCCGAGCAGATGGGCGTGGCCGACTCCTTCCACATGGCCCCGGTCGGCGTCTTCTTCGGAGACGGTGACGACGCCGAGGGGCACGCGAAGGCCCGCCCCGGCCAGGAGGTCCCCGACCCGTACTTCGGCGGCGCCGGCCCCGCCCGCAAGGCCTGCACCGAATGCGGCGAGTGCATGACCGGCTGCCGGCACGGCGCGAAGAACACCCTCAACGAGAACTACCTGCACCTCGCCGAGCGCGCCGGCGCCGTCATCCACCCCATGACGACCGTCACCGCCCTGGCCGACCACCCCGAGGGCGGCTACCGCGTCCGCACCGTCCCCACCGACGGCCGCCGCCGGGGGAAGGCCAAGGTGCTGCGCGCCCGGTACGTGGTCGTCGCGGCGGGCACGTACGGCACGCAGACCCTGCTGCACACGATGAAGGACCGCGGGGAGCTCCCGCGCCTGTCCGAGCGGCTCGGGGAGCTGACCCGGACCAACTCCGAGGGCCTGGTCGGCGCGCAGACCGACGACCGCCGCTACCGCAGACGGCACGGCGACGGCTCCGGCAAGGCGCAGCGGGCCGACTTCACCCGGGGCGTGGCGATCACCTCCTCCGTGCACCCCAACGCCGACACCCACATCGAGCCGGTCCGCTACGGCAAGGGCTCCAACGCCATGGGGTTCATGACCATCCTCCAGGTCCCCCACAGCAGGCACCGGGTCCGCGCCTGGCTGGCCAGGACCGCGAAGCACCCCCTGCAGCTGGCCCGTTCGCTGTCGAACCGGCGCTGGTCGGAGCGGACCATCATCGGCCTGGTCATGCAGTCGCTGGACAACTCCCTGACCACGTACCGCAAGCCCGGCGGGATCGGGAAGGGCCTGCTCACCGCCCGCCAGGGCCACGGCGCCCCCAACCCGGTGCAGATCGCGGAGGCCACCCGGGCCGCGACCCTGCTGGCCGAGGAGATCAACGGCTTCCCGGGCAGCAACATCGGCGAGCTGATGGGGACCCCGCTGACCGCGCACTTCCTCGGCGGCTGCCCGATCGGGGCGTCGGCGCAGGAGGGCGTGGTGGACCCGTACCACCGGCTCTACGGGCACCCGGGCATCTCGGTGGTGGACGGCTCGGCCGTCTCCGCGAACCTCGGGGTCAATCCGTCGCTGACGATCACGGCGCAAGCGGAACGGGCGATGTCGTACTGGCCGAACAAGGGCGAGCGGGATCCGCGGCCCGGCCAAGGGGCGGCCTACGTCCGCCTGGAGGCGGTGGAACCGGCCCGTCCGGCCGTCCCGAAGGAGGCCTTCGGCGCGCTGCGCCTGCCGTTCCTGGCGGTTCCCGAGATTCCGCCGCGCCGGTCATGACAGCGGCGGGCACCGCGCTCCCCCTCCGAGCGCGGTACCCGCCGCGGTACATAGGTGACAGATGTTCAGCCTTGATGGTTGTACCGGAATCCCTCGGGCCGGTCTGTGGCGTCGATCACACAGGGAAGTGTGCAACTGCGACTGATCTTCGTCAGTCAACGGCTGCATGAGAAAGCGCATCTCCTTGCTGGCTGTCTGCGGCCTCGCGGCCGTGGCGCTGGCCACCACTCCCGCACACGCCGCGGACCCCGAATTCCGGCTGGCCGGACCGGCCGAGACCGGTCTGCGCCCCCACCCCGGCGCAGGCGGCCAGCCGCAGAAGACCTCGGTCGAGTTCCGGGTCCTCAACGGCACCGACAAGACCTTCGACCGCCAGAGCACCTTCACGATCGACCTGACCCCGCTCAAGGGCGTCGCCGACGTCACGCTCGCCGAGCGCCAGAGCGCGGACTGCACGCTCACCGCCACGGCCGTCACCTGCAAGCGCTGGGCGCTGTGGACGGGCGACTCCACCGTCGTGGACCTGAACCTCAGCGCGGCCAAGGACAGCAAGGTCGGCGTGAGCGCGGACCTGACGGTGACCGGCAAGGCCGAGGGCGCCACCTTCAAGGCCGCCACCACCAAGGTCCGGGTCGGCGGCCCCGACCTGGTGCTGGAGCCCGCCGCGCTCAAGGCGGAGCAGAAGCCGGGCGACAAGCAGGACCTGCCGATCGTCTTCGCCAACAAGGGCACGGACCCCGTCCGGGGCGTGGTGCTCGAAGTGCGCACCACGCACGGCATCGGCCTCGTGGAGCGGTACGACAACTGCTCCTACTCCGAGGACGCGGGCGCGGACCGGCCGTGGAACACGAGCTGGACCACCGCGCAGTGCCTGCTCGAAGGCGAGTACCTGCCGGGCAAGGTCTACGGGGTCGAGGGCGCGCTGACCCTCAAGGCCGCCCCGCACGCCTTCGTCGACGCGGTGACCTACGCGGTCTACGCGAGCGGCGACCAGCCGAAGGCCGACCAGCTCCGCAAGCCGGCCGCCGGCAAGCAGCTGGCCGTGAAGGAGCGGACGCCCAAGGCCTCCGCGCAGGTGGTGGACCTCGACCCCTGGAACAACTTCCAGGAGTTCGACTTCGCGACGCGCAACACCGCCGACCTCGTGGCCACGCCCGTGTCCCTCAAGGGCAAGGCCGGCGAGACGGTGCGGGCCGAGTTCGGCTTCCGCAACAACGGTCCGGCGTGGGTGGCCCACCTGCGTTCCGGTGAGGACGTCGCCCGCACGGACATCGTGATCCCGGCGGGCGCGAAGGTCACCAAGGTGCCGGAGCGCTGCCAGGCGGTCAACGCCGACGGCAGCCACCGCGAACAGGCCCTGGGCGCGCCCCGCTACTTCTGCTCCACCGGTCACGTCGTGGGGGAGAAGGAGAACTTCGCCTACCCGTTCGAGCTGAAGATCGAGACGGTCGTCGAGGACGCCAAGGGCTCCGTCTCGGTCGGTCAGTGGACGCCCGGCGGCACCCAGCCCCAGCGGTGGGACCCGAACCACGCCAACAACAAGGCGACCCTCGTGATCAACGCGAAGGGCGGCGGCACCTCGCCGAGCCCGACGCCCGCGGGCTCGGCGACCCCGAGCGCCTCGGCCACCCCGACCGCGACCGCGACCGCTTCGGCGACCCCGGGCAGCGGCACCGGCGCGAAGGCGAACGGCGGCCTGGCCTCCACCGGCACCTCGGCCGAGACGATCGCCTTCGGCGGCGCGGTACTGGTGGCCGCGGGCGGCGCACTGGTCCTGGCGTTCCGCCGCAAGGCCGCCGGGCGCGCGTAACCGCGTACGCGCGCGGTCCCGTCCGCGCGACGAAGAAGAACGGCCGGCCCGGGGCGTCCCCAGGGCCGGCCGTCCTCCAAGGGGTGACCGGGCTGCTGTCCCCTGCCGTCCGGTCACGCGAAGGAGCGAGGTCCCACGACGCACGCTCCACGGGGCGTACGTCTCATCGCTCCGGCGGAGCCACGCGTGGTGATGCGGTTCCACGGCTGGCTGCCGCGGTCATCCTCACCAACGAAGGGTGCTGGGGGCGGTCACGGTCCGGACGGGTGACGAACAGCCGTCACACGCGGCCCCGGCACAGCTCCAGCAGGGTCATCGCGAGCGTCGTGCCGGGCTTCCCGAGAGCATCGCTCCAATGCGAGAGCACCTCCATCTCGCGGGTCAGGTGCACCCGGCGCCCGCCCGAGGAGATCCGGGCGTCCTGGATGACCGTCGAGACGGCCATCCGCTCCTGGATCAGCCCGATGATCCGGTCGTCGATGGCGTCGATGCGCATCCGGGAGTCGGCGATCAGCTGCTCGGGGGTGGTGGTGATCGTGGTCATGGTCTTCTCTCCTGTCGGGTGGGGCCCGCAGGTCCGGAGAAACGCCAGAGCGCCCCGGTCCTGTCGGACCGGGGCGCTCTGGGAAGTCAGCGGCTCAAGCGAGCATCACGATGACCCATGGCGACCGGACCGGCCGGTGCCATAGGTAAAGAGGAAGCTCAGCTGCTTGCGCATGAAGGGGATTATTGCCTTCCGTCCGTCCGCCTGCCAACCCGCTTCGGATGGTGAGACGAAGAGGGGTGTACGTCCCCCGTTAGAATCGACAAAACAGCCACCTCTTCCGCCGGAAGGCCGCCCCGTGCCAGAAGCACCCTCCGCCGCCCACGACAGCGCCCCGGACACGGTTCTCGTCGTCGACTTCGGCGCCCAGTACGCCCAGCTCATCGCCCGCCGCGTCCGCGAGGCACGGGTCTACAGCGAGATCGTGCCGAGCTCGATGCCCGTCGACGAGATGCTGGCCAAGAACCCCAAGGCGATCATCCTCTCCGGCGGTCCGTCCTCCGTGTACGAGGAAGGCGCCCCGCAGCTCGACCGCGCGATCTTCGAGGCCGGTGTCCCCGTCTTCGGCATGTGCTACGGCTTCCAGCTGATGGCGGTCACCCTCGGCGGGCGGGTCGACAACACCGGCGCCCGTGAGTACGGCCGCACCCCGCTGGCCGTCTCCAAGGCCGGCTCCACCCTCTTCGAGGGCACCCCCGAGAACCAGTCGGTGTGGATGTCCCACGGCGACGCCTGCTCCGCCGCCCCCGAGGGCTTCACCGTCACCGCGTCGACGAACGTCGTCCCGGTCGCGGCCTTCGAGAACGACGAGAAGAAGCTGTACGGCGTGCAGTACCACCCCGAGGTGATGCACTCCACGCACGGCCAGCAGATCCTGGAGCACTTCCTCTACCGCGGCGCCGGCCTCGCCCCCACCTGGACCACCGGCAACATCGTCGAGGAGCAGGTCGCGGCCATCCGCGAGCAGGTCGGCGACAAGCGCGCCATCTGCGGCCTCTCCGGCGGCGTGGACTCGGCGGTCGCCGCGGCCCTCGTGCAGAAGGCCATCGGCAAGCAGCTCACCTGCGTGTACGTCGACCACGGCCTGATGCGCAAGGGCGAGACCGAGCAGGTCGAGAAGGACTTCGTCGCCGCCACCGGTGTGCAGCTGAAGGTCGTCGACGCGCAGGAACGCTTCCTGAACGCGCTCGCCGGCGTCTCCGACCCGGAGACCAAGCGCAAGATCATCGGCCGCGAGTTCATCCGCGTCTTCGAGCAGGCCCAGCTGGAGATCCTCCAGGAGGAGGGCCCCGCGGTCGCCTTCCTCGTCCAGGGCACCCTGTACCCGGACGTCGTCGAGTCCGGCGGCGGCACCGGCACCGCGAACATCAAGTCCCACCACAACGTCGGCGGGCTTCCCGACGACATCGAGTTCGAGCTCGTCGAGCCGCTGCGCCAGCTGTTCAAGGACGAGGTCCGGATGGTCGGCCAGGAGCTCGGCCTGCCGGACGAGATCGTCCAGCGCCAGCCCTTCCCGGGCCCCGGCCTCGGCATCCGCATCGTCGGCGAGGTCACCAAGGAGCGCCTGGACCTGCTGCGCGAGGCCGACGCCATCGCCCGCCACGAGCTCACCGCGGCCGGCCTGGACCGCGAGATCTGGCAGTGCCCGGTGGTGCTGCTCGCGGACGTCCGCAGCGTCGGCGTCCAGGGCGACGGCCGCACCTACGGCCACCCGATCGTGCTGCGCCCCGTCTCCTCCGAGGACGCGATGACCGCGGACTGGACGCGCATGCCGTACGAGGTCCTCGCGCGGATCTCCACCCGCATCACCAACGAGGTGCCGGAGGTGAACCGGGTGGTCCTCGACTGCACGAGCAAGCCCCCGGGCACCATCGAGTGGGAGTAGTCCCCGGGTAGTCCCCGGTGGTCCCACCACCGCACGAAACGAAGCCGCCGCTCCCTCCGGAGCGGCGGCTTCGTCGTATGTATGGCCACTTCGCGGGGGCGCCGGTACTTTGCGCCGCGACCCGAAGGCGACCGTGGCCGAACCCGGGCGAACGCAGGCGACCGCAAGGAGGGGACCATGCCGGACCGGCCCGTACCCGTGCCCGTGGAGCGGCTCGGTTTCGAGATGCCACCCGTGCACGCCACCACCCCGGAGGCGCGCGCCCACCGCAAGGAGCGACTCGCTCGGGCGCTGCGGCTGCTGGGCCGGCTGGGGTACGAGGACGGGGTGGCCGGGCAGGTCACCGCGCGGGATCCGGAGTTCGAGGACTGCTACTGGGTGAACCCCTTCGGGCAGCCCTTCGCCGCGCTCACCGCGGACGACCTGCTGCTGGTGGACGGGGACGGGCGGGTGGTCCGCGGGGAGCGCCGGGTCAACGAGCTCGCCTTCGCCGTGCACGCGGCGGTCCACCGGGAGCGACCCGAGGTGGTCTCCGTGGTCCGCGCGCAGGCCCCGTACGGCCGCGCCCTCGCGGCGCTGGGCGAGCTGCTGGCCCCGATCACCGAGGAGGCCTGTGCCTTCTACGAGGACCACGCGCTGCTGGACGAATACGCGGGGGCCGAGTCGGCCGGCCGGATCGCGCTCGCGCTGGGCCCGTACAAGGCGCTGATCCTGCGCAACCGCGGGCTGCTGACGGTCGGGGACTCGGTGGACGCGGCCACGTGGTGGTTCATCGCGGCGGAGCGGGCGGCGCAGGTGCAGCTGATCGCGCGGGCGGCCGGGAAGCCGGTGCTCATCGACCACCGGGCCGCGGTCGCCACCCGTGCGCGGTTCGGGTCCGATCTGGCCGCGTGGGTGAGCTGTCAGCCGCTGCTCCGTGAGGGGGACACGCCGGTGGCGTCAACATCATGAACCGTTAATCACCTGCTCTGACATCGTGCGCAATCCGGAGCACTGCCGCAGTGGTGCACAATTCGCTGGCATTGCACCGTAGTTCAGAGAGGCGGCACGTTCGTGGCTGTCCAAGAGATGTCCAGAGGTACCCATACCACGGCCTGCACCTGCGAGGAGTGCGCACGTGAGGGCCACCGCCGCGCCGTCGCCGCGTTCTTGGAGAAGCGCGACGAGTTCGCCTCAGGGCTGGGCGTGCCCGCCGCCGTGGCCCACTCGCTCGGCGCCTCCCGCCAGTGGGTCTCCGACGAGCTGACCCTGTCGGCCCGCACCGTCGCCGACCGGGGCCGGGAAGCCGGGAACTCCTGGCTATACCTGTTCTCGCGGCGGGCCGTCCTCGCCGTGTGGATCGCCGCCGGGGTGCTGCTGCTGGTCCAGGTCGCCGCCGCGCTCGGCACCGGCTGGTCCACGGCGCGCACCGCCGGGCTGCTGGCGGCCGTGGTGCTGGCCGGGCTGCTCACCTTCGCCGCCCGCGCCCAGTCGGTGCGCGGCGGGCTGCTGGCCCCGCTGGTCGGCGAGGACAACCGGCTCTCCACCTCCAAGGCGGTGCCCAGTGCCTGGGTGGTGCTGACGGCGTTCGCCACGCTGCTGCCCGCGCTGCGGCTGGCCGCCTCGGCGCCCGGGCCCGAGCGGCAGGCGCTGTACGCGGGCCTCGCGCTGGACCGGGCGCTGCCGCTGCTGGCGGTGGTCTCGCTGACCTCGGGGGTGGCGGTGCTCGTACGCCGGGTGGTGTCCGTACGGATCATGGGTCAGCGGCTGCAGAAGCTGCCGGCGGACCGGCCGCGCGGAGTGGACCTGCTGACCGACGACGCGGGCCGCGGGAGCTTCCCGGACGCGCAGTACGTGCTCGTCTCGACGGTGGTGCTGGTCTACGCGGCGGCGTCGCTGGCCCGCTTCCCGGACCGGCTGCCTCAGCTGCCCTGGGCGCTGGCCCTGCTGGTGGCGCTGTCGGCGGCGGTGTACCTGGCGGCGAAGTACGCGGAGGGCACCCGCCCGCTCGTGCTGTCGGTGGTGCGCAGACGGGAGCCCGGGGACCTGGACGCGGCCGTCCGCCCCGGGGACGACATCGAGATCCGGGGCGTGGGCTTCGTGCCGCCCGGGGCGCAGACACCGGAGATGCTGGCCCGGCTGGTGGTGCGGATCGGGGCGGTGCACGTGCACGTGCCGCTGGTCCCGGTGCCGGGCGGGTTCACCAACCCCTCCGACACCGTGCTGACGGTGCCCATCCCGGCGGAAGTGGAACCGGGCCGCATCGAGATCCAGGTGGTCACCGCCGCAGGAGTGGAATCCAACCGCTGCACCATCGACGTTGCCGAATGATCGGGGTACACATGTTCCGTGACCCGAACCGATGTTCTTGAAGCCGAAGCCCCTCGTGACGCGGTCGGCCTGCGCGAGCTGGCGTCCCGGCACGCGCTGCTGCCCCTGCGGATCTTCCTGGGCGTGACCTTCGTCTACGCGGGGCTGGACAAACTGACCGACTCCGCGTTCCTCTCCGCCAGCGGGGACGGATCCATCGGCGACCTGATGCGCGGGGTGCGCGACACCTCCGCGGTCCCCGCCCTGGTGGACCTGTCGCTGAACTCACCCGTCGGCTTCGCCGTGGCCCTGGCCATCGGGGAGATCCTGGTGGGCCTCGGAACCCTGGTCGGACTGCTGACCCGTGTCGCGGCCCTCGGCGGAGCGCTGATCGCGCTCAGCCTGTGGCTCACGGTGTCGTGGGCGGTGACCCCGTACTACTACGGCAACGACCTCATCTACCTGATGGCCTGGATCCCGCTGATCCTCGCCGGGGCCCCCTACCTGTCGCTGGACTCCGTGATCCGGTCGCGCCTGTCCCGGCGCACGGCGTAGGTCACCATCCCGACCAGGGCGGCGAACGAGAGACCGCCCAAGGTCATCAGGATCACGAGGAACCACGGCAGATCGGCCTCGCCGCCCGCGTCGAGCAGGTACAGCACGCCCGCCGCGATGAGGACCAGCCCCGCGAGGAGCCGTCCGGGCTGGAACTCATGACGCCGCACGGGCCACCTCCACCTGTCCCACACCCGTGTTCAGGTGCAGCTCGATCGTTCCGCCGGCTTCGGTGCCGGCGGCGGGCGCCAGCGTCGCCCGCTGGTGTTCGCCGCCGCTGCGGATCCGTACGTCCCGGCTCGTCTCCCCGGGCATGTGGATGTCGCCCAGGCGGACCGAGACGTCCGCCTCGGCCGTCACCTCGCGCGGCAGGATCACCTTGAGCTGACCCGCGTCGAGGGAGGCGCGCACCGGGACCGTCGCGCCCTTCGGCACGTCCAGGCGGCTCAGGTCCAGGACGGCGAGCCCGGTGCCCGCCTCGTACGAGGGCCGTACGCCGGCCACCGCGGCGGGCCGCCATTCGGTCCGCCGCCAGTCGGTGCCGATCTCGCCCGGCAGCGCCGAGGCCACGGCGAGGAGCCCGGCGGTGACGACCGCGAGCAGGATGGTGCCGAAGCCGGTGCGGCCCTTGACCGAGCTGACGGCGAGGCCCAGGCCGAAGACGGCCAGCGCGGCGGCGAGCCCGATCTGCAGGGCGTGACCGAGGGTGCTGCCCTCCCACACCGAGCCGGTGGAGACGATCCCGGCCAGCAGGGCCAGTACGAACACCCGCCCGCCGATTCCGCCGCGCGGGCGGGGCGCCGCCGGGACGGCCTCGGGAGCCGCCGCGGCGACCGGGCCCGGCGCGCCGGCGACGGCGTCGTCGTCCGGTCCCCACAGGTAGCCGGTCGACCCGACGGGGCCGGTGGTGCCGTCCTTGACCAGCGGGTCCCGCCACCACGACGGACCGCCGGGCGCCGGCGGGGCCTGGGTCTCGGGCGTCGGCGGGCGGTGGCCCGGCGCGTCCTCCGCCTTCGGCGGGCAGGTGTGCCGGTGCCGCTGCGACCAGTACGCCGCCCCGCCCAGGGCGAGGGCGGCCAGCACCGAGAAGACCGCCAGCCCGCCGTTGTCCAGCATCGACAGGAACAGCGCACAGCCCACCAGGGCCGCGAACACCGCGGCCAGTGTCGCGCCCTCGACCCGGCCGGTCAGCAGCTTCTTCGCCTCGCTGTCCTCTTCGCCCTCCTGGGGGAGCAGCAGCCACGCGAAGCCGTAGAAGATCAGGCCGACGCCGCCGGTGACCGCGAGGACACCGAGGACGATGCGGAAGACCACCGGGTCCAGGTCGAAGTACCGGCCCAGGCCGCCGCACACGCCCGCGAGGACCTTGTCGCGCTTGCTGCGGCGCAGGGGCGGCCGGGCGTCGGCTGCCGGGGGACCCCCGGCGTCCGCCGCCGGGGCTTCGTGTACTTCGGTCATGGGTCCATGGTGACGGGCCGCGGTGGCGTGCGGCACCGGGCCCTACCCTGGCGCAACCCTGATATCCCCCGTACAGAAGTGGGGGGATGCCCTGATGCCGGGCCGCGGCCGCGCGTGTGACCCTTGGTGACATGCCCGTAGCCGCCGCTCCCCGTACCCCGCACGCACCGGACGCCGACGAACCACCGCAGCGCAAGCTCTACCGCAGCGCGGACGGCCGGATGCTCGGCGGCGTCGCGCGCGGTCTCGCGGGGCACCTCGGGCTGCCCGTGATCTGGGTCCGGCTGGCGTTCCTCGGCCTGTTCATGTGGGGCGACGGGCTGGGCGTGCTGCTGTACGCCGCGTTCTGGGTCTTCGTACCGCTCGGCGTCGGCGGCCGCAGCGGGCACCGCTCCTTCTTCGAGACGCTCCCCGACGGCAGCCGCCGGCTGCGCAAGCCCGACCGCGGGCAGATCGCCGCGCTGATCGCCCTGTCCGTCGGCGCGGGCATCTTCATCTCGAAGGTCCAGGTCGGCGGCGCCTCCGGCCGGTACGTGTGGCCGACGCTCCTGGTCGGGGCCGGTGTCGTCCTCGTATGGCGGCAGGCCGACAACGCCCGCCGCGCCCACTGGACCACGGCCGCCGGGCGGCACGGGCGCCTGTTCCAGGTGGCCCGGGCCCTCGCCGGAGTCGCCCTCGTCGGTGTGGGCCTGACCGTCTTCATCGTCGTACGGGGCTCCGCCGCACAGCTCGGCAACGTCCTCACCGCCACCCTCGCCGTCCTCGTCGGCGTCGCCCTGCTCGCCGGACCCTGGCTGATCCGGATGACCCAGGACCTCTCCGAGGAACGCCTGATGCGCATCCGCGCCCAGGAGCGCGCCGAGGTCGCGGCCCACGTCCACGACTCGGTGCTGCACACCCTCACCCTGATCCAGCGCAACGCGGAGGACGTCGGCGAGGTGCGCCGGCTCGCGCGGGCGCAGGAACGGGAGCTGCGGAACTGGCTCTACAAGCCCGAGGGCACGGGCAAGGAGGAAGGGGAGGAGCCGGCCACCCTGGCGGACGCCGTGAAGAAGACCGCCGCCGAGGTGGAGGACCACCACGGCGTCCCCATCGAGGTCGTCGTCGTCGGCGACTGCCCGCTCGACGAGGGGCTGGCGGCACAGATCCAGGCAGCGCGCGAGGCGATGGTCAACGCCGCCAAGTACGGTGGCGAGGGCGGGCCCGTGCAGGTGTACGCGGAGGTGGAGGGGCGGACGGTCTTCGTGTCCGTACGGGACCGGGGGCCGGGCTTCGACATCGACGCGGTACCGGACGACCGCATGGGCGTACGAGAATCGATCATCGGCCGGATGCAGCGCAACGGCGGGACCGCACGGCTGCGGTCCGCGCCCGACGGCGGCACGGAAGTCGAGCTGGAGATGGAGAGGGCGGCGAACGCAGGATGACCGAGGACAGCGCTGTGACGGAGACCAGGAGGGTCCGGGTGGTCCTCGTCGACGACCACCGGATGTTCCGCACCGGAGTGCAGGCCGAGATCGGCGAGACCGCGCGGACCGGGGTCGAGGTCGTCGGCGAGGCCGCCGACGTCGACCAGGCCGTCACCGTCATCACCGCCACCCGGCCCGAGGTGGTCCTGCTCGACGTGCACCTGCCCGGCGGCGGCGGGGTCGAGGTGCTGCGGCGCTGCGCCCCGCTGATGGCCGCGGCCGAGAACCCGGTGCGGTTCCTCGCGCTGTCGGTGTCCGACGCGGCCGAGGACGTCATCGGCGTCATCCGGGGCGGCGCGCGGGGCTACGTCACCAAGACCATCACCGGCACCGACCTGGTGGACTCGATCTTCCGCGTGCAGGACGGGGACGCGGTGTTCTCGCCGCGGCTGGCGGGCTTCGTGCTCGACGCGTTCGCCTCCACGGACGCGCCGCCGGTGGACGAGGACCTGGACCGGCTCACCCAGCGCGAGCGCGAGGTGCTGCGGCTGATCGCGCGCGGGTACGCGTACAAGGAGATCGCCAAGCAGCTCTTCATCTCGGTGAAGACGGTCGAATCGCACGTCTCGGCCGTGCTCCGCAAGCTTCAGCTCTCCAACCGCCACGAGCTGACCCGCTGGGCGACGGCCCGCCGGCTGGTGTGACGTACGGCCCGCTCTGACCTGCTGGTGTGACCAACACCGCAGGTCGGACGGGCAACCGGGGCAGGTCGCGCCGCCCTCTACGGTGGCGTGATGAGCTTGACGGGGACCCCCTTCTTCGTGACCGTGATCGCGCTGACCGCGATCGCCGTCGTCCTGCCGTTGGCCGTGTGGAGCAAGGTGCGCGGGCCCGCCGTCGTGCGCACCGCCGTACGCGCGCTGATGGTGGTGTTCGCGCAGGTCACGGCCGTCGCGGTGGTGTTCGTCGCGGTCAACAGGGCCGAGCACTTCTACGCGTCCTGGGGCGACCTGTTCGGCACCGGGAAGTACGTCACCGCCGCCCCCGACCTCGGCCCGGACGGGCTCGGCGGGAAGAAGGTCGAAGAGGCCCCGAAGGTCAAGCAGCAGTTCCAGCCCGTCGAGGGCCTCGGCGGCCGGGTCCAGAAGACCGAGCTCGACGGCAAGATATCCGGGGTCAGGGGCGACGTCATGGTGTGGCTGCCGCCGCAGTACGACGACCCGGCCTACAAGGACAAGAAGTTCCCGGTGGTCGAGCTGATCCCCGGCATACCGGGGACGGGCAAGTCCTGGTTCCAGGGGCTCAAGGCGCACGAGGTGCTGGAGCCGCTGATGAAGAGCGGCAAGGTGCAGCCGTTCATCCTGGTCTCGCCGCGCGCCATGCTCGTCGGCAACGGCGACACCGGCTGCGCGAACATCCCCGGCAAGGTCAACGCGGACAGCTGGTTCAGCGTCGACGTCCGCAAGATGGTCGTCGACAACTTCCGGGCGTCGGAGGAGGCCCGCACCTGGGGCGTGGCCGGGTACTCGGCCGGCGCCTACTGCGCCGCCAAGCTGGCGATCCTGCACCCCGACCGCTACAGCGCGGCCGTCTCCCTGTCCGGCTACAACGACCCCGGCCAGGAGCCCTCCTCCCTGGTCGCCCAGGACCCGCAGCTGCGGGTCTCGCACAACCTGAAGAACCTGCTCAAGGCCACGCCCACGCCGCCGGCGGTCTCGCTGTGGATGTCGGGGGCCGAGCAGGACGGCTACCTGTCCGGCATGGACCTGAAGGGTCTCGCGCAGAAGCCGACCGCCGTGCACGCGGAGAAGGTGGTCGGCGGCCACAACCTCGAATCGTGGTCCAAGCAGCTGCCGCAGACCTTCGGCTGGCTGAGCGGCATCGTCAAGGCGCCGTAGGCCCCGCCGGGCCCGATGGGGTCACGCGGGGCGGGAGGCGCCGGCCCAGGGCATCGAGTCGACCGGTGCCAGGCGGACCGTCGACCCGGGGCGCGGGGCGTGGATCATCTGGCCGTTGCCGATGTAGAGGCCGACGTGGGTCACTCCCGAGTAGAAGAACACCAGGTCCCCGGGGGCCAGCTGGTCGCGGGACACGCGCCGGCCGGCGTTGATCTGGGTGTAGGTGGTGCGGGGCAGGGAGACCCCGGCCGAGCGCCAGGCGGCCTGGGTCAGGCCCGAGCAGTCGAAGGACCCCGGACCCGTCGCGCCCCAGACGTACGGCTTCCCGATCGCGGTGTACGCGAAGGCCACGGCGCGGGCCGCGCGGGAACCTCCCCCAGCTACCGCTGGGAGGTGCCCCCAGGGCGGCGGGGGCGTGCTGCCGCTCGGGGCGGCGGCGGGCGATGCGGAGGCGGCGGGCGTCTGGGCCTCGTAGGCGGCGCGCTCCTCGGCGGTGAGCTTGGCCAGCAGGCGCTTGGCGGCGGCGAGCTTGTCCTCGATCACGGCCTTGTGCGCGGAGAGTTCGTCCTGCTTGGCGCGGAGGTCGGCGAGCTGTCCCGCGGCCTGTTCCCGGAGTTTGCCGACCTCGTCGAGGCGGCGGCGCACGGTGGTGATCCCGGCGGCGTTGCGGTCCCCGGCGCGGGTGATGAACGAGGCCTGGGAGAGGTACTCCTGCGGGTCGGCCGCCAGCGCGAGCTGCACGGCGGTGCCCAGGGAACCGCTGCGGTACTGGGAGGCCGCGAGGGTGCCGAGCGCGCTGCGGGCGGTGTTGAGCTGATCGGTCTTGCGGGCGGTCTCCTCGCGCAGGCCGGTCAGCGCGCGCTCGGCCTCGTCGGCCTTCTCCTTCGCCCCGTTGTACTGCTCGGTCGCCGCCTCGGCCTCCTCGTAGAGCCGGTCCACCTCCGACTTGACCTGGGAGGGGGTGGGCCGGGGATCGGCCTGGGAGGTGCCTTCGAAGGCGGTGGCGGTGGCAGCGCCCGCGAGGGCGAGGGTGGCGGCGGTCGTCCGTGCCGTGCCGCCGGAGAGCGGGCGCTGCCTGGGCTTTCGATGACTGGCCACGGGGGCCTCACGTCCCTTCCCCTGTCGCTGACGCTGGGTCTTGGGGGAGGACGCTAAACCTGAAAGTAACGGGCCGATGTCGAGATGGTCCGAACTGATCGGATGTGGCGGATCGGTATCCGTCAGTGCCAGAGGACGGCGATAAAAATATTGATCATGGTCAGTCCGCCGACCGCGCCGAACATCGCCTTCTCGACCTTCTCCTCGTCGCGCTTGACGTAGACGAGGGCGAGGATCACGAAGAGGATCGCGAGCTTCACGCCGACCTTGACGTTGTTGACCGGCGTGCCGTCCATCTCGTTGAAGCCGACCAGCAGTACGCCCGTCACGAGCATGGTGAGCGCACCGTGCAGCATGGCCGGGGTGAAGCGGGCGGTGCCCGCGCTCATCGCCTTCATCTGGGTCAGGAAACCGCCGAGCAGCGAGGCGATCCCGATGATGTGCAGGCCGACGAAGACATTGATGAGTACGTCCATGCGGACGAGCGTACGGGGCGGGGTTTTCGAACAGCCGGGCGAGGTCCGTACGAGATCTGCGTACAGTTGGGGCATGGCTGCCGCAGCTGACCCGACCCACCCCGCCGCCGACCGCATCGAGCTGGTCGAGGTGCTGGCCGCGCTCGGGCATCCCGTCCGGCTGGAGATCGTCCGCAAGCTGGCCTCCGGCGAGGCGGCGTTCTGCGGCGAGGTCGTGCCCGACCTGCCCAGATCCAGCGTCACGCACCACCTCAAGACGCTGCGCGAGAGCGGAGTGATCCGGCAGCGACCCAGCGGCCGCAAGCTCTACCTCGCACTGCGCCGCGACGATCTGGACGAGTGCTTCCCCGGTCTGCTGGAACTCGTCCTGGCCTGTCGGTCCCGCCCCCTAGACTCGGAATGCGATGAGCAGCCTCTTTGACGACAGTTTCCTGGCGGACCTCACCCCCTCCGACGAGGTCCCGCCGCCGCCCGAGGATCACGGCGCCCCGGAACCGGGCACGGACGATCTCTTCGGGGGGCGGTTCGACGTGCCCATGAGCGGGGACGCGTACTACCGGGACGGCGCCCCCAAGCCCGTCATCGACCCGGCGACGCTCCTGCACGGGCTGAACGAGCAGCAGGCCGCGGCCGTGGTGCACGCGGGCTCGCCGCTGCTCATCGTGGCCGGCGCCGGCTCCGGCAAGACCCGGGTGCTGACCCACCGCATCGGACACCTGCTGTCCGCGCGGAACGTCCACCCCGGCCAGATCCTGGCGATCACCTTCACCAACAAGGCCGCCGGCGAGATGAAGGAGCGCGTCGAGAGCCTGGTCGGCCCGCGCGCCAACGCCATGTGGGTCTCCACCTTCCACAGCGCGTGCGTCCGCATCCTGCGCCGCGAGTCCAAGCGGCTCGGCTTCACCTCCTCCTTCTCCATCTACGACGCGGCCGACTCGAAGCGCCTGATGGCGCTCGTCTGCCGCGACCTGGACCTGGACCCGAAGAAGTTCCCGCCGAAGTCCTTCAACGCCAAGATCTCGAACCTGAAGAACGAGCTGATCGACGAGGAGGCCTTCGCCGACCAGGCCGTCGACGGGTTCGAGAAGACCCTCGCCCAGGCGTACGCGATGTACCAGGGGCGGCTGCGCGAGGCCAACGCCCTCGACTTCGACGACATCATCATGACCACGGTGCACCTGCTCCAGGCGTTCCCCGACGTCGCCGAGCACTACCGGCGCCGCTTCCGGCACGTCCTCGTGGACGAGTACCAGGACACCAACCACGCCCAGTACACGCTGGTGCGCGAGCTGGTCGGCACCGGCTACCCGGACCTGCCCCCGGCCGAGCTGTGCGTCGTGGGTGACGCCGACCAGTCGATCTACGCCTTCCGCGGCGCGACCATCCGCAACATCCTCCAGTTCGAAGAGGACTACAAGGACGCGACGACGATCCTGCTGGAGCAGAACTACCGCTCCACGCAGACGATCCTCTCCGCCGCCAACGCGGTCATCGAGCGCAACGAGAACCGCCGAGCCAAGAACCTGTGGACCGAGGCCGGCACCGGCGCGGTCATCACCGGCTACGTCGCGGACACCGAGCACGACGAGGCGCAGTTCGTCGCCGACGAGATCGACCGGCTGACGGACGCGGGCGACGCCAAGGCCGGCGACGTCGCGATCTTCTACCGGACCAACGCGCAGTCGCGCGTGTTCGAGGAGATCTTCATCCGGGTCGGGCTGCCCTACAAGGTCGTCGGCGGCGTCCGCTTCTACGAGCGCAAGGAGGTCCGCGACGTCCTCGCGTACCTGCGCGTCCTCGCCAACCCGGAGGACAACGTCCCGCTCCGCCGGATCCTGAACACGCCCAAGCGCGGCATCGGCGAGCGCGCCGAGGCGATGATCGACGCCCTCGCGATGCGCGAGAAGATCACCTTCCCGCAGGCACTGCGGCGCGTGGACGAGGCCTTCGGGATGGCCGCCCGCTCGACGAACGCGGTGAAGCGGTTCAACGTGTTGATGGAGGAGCTCCGCACGATCGTCGACTCGGGCGCGGGCCCGGCGGTGGTCCTGGAGGCGGTCCTGGAGCGGACCGGCTACCTCGCCGAACTGCAGGCGTCGACCGACCCGCAGGACGAGACGCGGATCGAGAACCTCCAGGAGCTGGCGGCGGTGGCGCTGGAGTTCGAGCAGGCGCGGGAGGCCGCGACGGCCGAGGCCGCCGAAACCGGAGCCCCGGCTCCCGGGCCCGGCACCCTGGCCGAGTTCCTGGAGCAGGTCGCGCTCGTCGCCGACTCCGACCAGATCCCCGACGAGGACACCGAGGGCACGGGCGTCATCACGCTGATGACCCTGCACACCGCCAAGGGCCTGGAGTTCCCGGTGGTCTTCCTGACCGGCATGGAGGACGGGGTCTTCCCGCACATGCGCGCGCTGGGCCAGACCAAGGAACTGGAGGAGGAGCGCCGCCTCGCCTACGTCGGCATCACACGGGCCCGCGAGCGGCTGTACCTCACCCGGTCGAGCATGCGCAGCGCCTGGGGCACGCCCTCGTACAACCCGCCGTCGCGGTTCCTCGAGGAGATCCCGGCCGAGTACCTCCAGTGGAAGCGGACGGGCGCCACGCAGAAGCCGGCGGGACCGATGCGGAGCTCCGGCTACGGGTCCTCGTCCGCCGGTGCGGGGAAGGCGACCTTCGGCACCTCGCCCGAGGCGTTCCTGTCCTCGTCGCGTACGAAGTCGGGCCCGTCCGGGTTCGCGACGCGGCGGGCCGCGGACAAGCCGGTCATCGCCCTGGTGGTCGGGGACCGGGTCACGCACGACCAGTTCGGGCTCGGCACCGTCATGGAGGTCAAGGGAGCGGGCGCGGACGCGCAGGCCACCATCGACTTCGGGGACGACAAGCCCAAGCGGCTGCTGCTGCGTTACGCGCCGGTGCAGAAGCTGTAGGACCAGGGAGTACGGCGGGCGGCCGCGCGGCCTTCGGGCCGCGCGGCGGTCAGCGCGGGTCCAGGTCGTGGCTGCGCAGCCACGCCAGGGGGTCGATCGCGGCTCCGCCGCCGGGCCGGACCTCGAAGTGGAGGTGCGGGCCGGTGGAGTTGCCGGAGTTGCCGGAGTAGGCGATGACGTCGCCCGCCTTCACCTTGCCGCCGCGGATCTTGGTCGAGCTGAGGTGGCAGTACCAGGTCTCGGTGCCGTCGGGCGCGGTCACTATCGCCATGTTCCCGTAGGCGCTGTTGTACTGGGTGCGCACGGTGCCGTCGGTGGCGGCCATGACCGGGGTTCCGTAGGAGACCGGGAAGTCGATGCCGGTGTGCACGGACATCCACATGCCGCCGGCCTGGCCGAAGTTGGCGCTCAGGCCGTGCTGGTTCACGGGGATGGCGAACTTGGGGCGGGCGGCCTCCTTGGCCGCGGCCTCCTCCGCCTTCTTCTTCTTTTCCTCTTCCTGGCGCTCGCGCAGGTCGATGCGCTCCTGCGTGCGGCTCGCGCGGTCCGCGAAATCGCCCGCGTCGGCGCTGAGCGCGACCAGTTGGGTGTCGAGCTTGGTGTTCGCCGCGACGGGCTTCACCGAGGCCGGGTCGGGCGCGGCCATCGTGGTGGTGTCCTGGGCGGGCTTGTCCGTGTCGGTGAGCCCGCCGACGGAGGCGGCCGCCACGCCCGCGACGCCCATCACACAGGCGGAGGGCACGGCCACGGTCAGCAGGGCGGAACGCTTCGCCGGGGTGCGGCGACGGCTGCTGCCGGCGGCCTTGGCGCTGCCCTTGGTGCTGCCCTTGGTGCTGCCCTTGGCGGCGGTCCGGCGCGCGGCGCGCGGAGCGGCGGTCACGGGCATGGCCTGCGTGGGGAGGTCGTGGACCTCGTGCGCGGAGTGGAGTTCGTGGACCTCGGGCAGCTCGTGGACCTCGGACGCCAGGGACGCCTCGGGGGCCTCGGGGCTCGCGTCGGGGAGCACCTCGAAGACCGCGGTCTGGCTGTAGCCGTCGGCGTACGCGTCGGTTCCGGCCTGGGTCCCGGCGTCGTAGCCGACGGAGGTCGTCCCGTACGCGTACTCCTGTGCCTGCTGCGGCTGCGCGGGCTGGTACTCGTATTCGTACGGGTAAGCGACGTCGGGCTGGGGCTGGGGCTGGACCGGGGTCTCCGCGAGGGTGTTCCAGGCGGTGGCGTCGTAGGCGCCGGTCTCGGTGCCGGTGGTGCCGTAGCCCGGCATCGCCCAGTGCCCGGTCTGCTCGCCGGAGGCGTCGTAGCCGAAGGAGGCCGGCTGGGCCGGCTGGTACTCGGCGTAGCCGGAGTAGTCCGCGCCCCCGCCTTGCGTGTTCCAGGCGCTCGCGTCCCAGGTCCCGGTGGTGTCCTCGGGGGCGGTCTGGGTCGGGATCGTCGACAGGTAAGGGTCCTGGGAGGTCCACGCGGTGGTGTCGTACGCGCCGGTCTCATAGGAGCCGTAGGCGGCGTAGTTGACCCCTTGGCCCTGCGTTTCATAGGAAACGTAGGTCGAGTCACCAGCGAAAGTGGTGGTGGCAAGGCCGTCATACCCGGCATCCGGGTACTGGCCCGGCGAGGGGCGGTCGTTCACCAACTTCTCTTTCGCCTCGGCAGTGGGGCCTGGGTGGCCGGGAACGCGTGGTTCACCGGAGGAGAGCAGTGGCGTGACTGTACCCGTCGGTTACTCGCAACGACAATCTTCGCCGGGTCTCGAGATTGCCGGAACCGGGCATTCGGCCGTCTTTCGGTCGCCGAAAGACGCACCCTTGGCCTTGAGTTCGAAATTCGTTCGACTGGAGGTCGTTCGGCGGCTAGGCGACGGACGCGGCCTCCGAGCCCGCGACGGCGGCCAGACCGGGCCCGTCGAGGGCGCGCCGGACCGCCGCGATGACGGCGGGGTGCGCGGGCAGTGCGAGGTGCCCGATCCCGGTGACCTGCACGTTCTCCACACATAGGTCCGGGTGCTCGATCCGCGCGGTCCCGACCGGAGTCATCAGCGCGTCGAACTCGCTCCAGAAGGCCACGCACCGGGTGGCGCATCCGGGCGCGGGCGCGGCCAGTTCGGCCAGCACCTCGGAGTCCGGGCGCATCTGCCGCACCAGCGGGTGCGCGTCCATGAAGGGCGCGACCCGCGTGCCGGAGTGCGGGGTGCCGAGGGTGACGAGCGTCCGGACGCGGGCGTCGCCGCCGAGGCGCTGCACGTAGTACCGGCCGACCAGCCCGCCCAGGCTGTGCCCGACCAAGTCCACCCGCTCCTGTCCGGTGCGCTCGCACAGCTCCTCGACACGCCGGGCGAGATGGCGGGCGGTGACGCGCAGGTCGAGGGTGAAGGGCGAGTAGTTGTACGCCTCCACGTGCCGCAGGCCGCCCGCCCCGAGGGCGCGGCGCAGGAGCACGAAGACGGACCGATTGTCGGTGAATCCGTGGAGGAGGAGGACGGGCGGGCGTGTCGCGGGTGCGGCGGCGGTGACCTTTTCCTGGCACACTCCGGTCGGATAGAGGAGGAGGTGCCCGCCGAGCACCATCACCTCGAGCACGCCGGCCCGCAGGGCCGCACCGGACAAGGGCATGGGCACGGGTATGTACAGCCCCATCGACGGCCTCCCCTGAGCCTCTTGGGACCCGGGGCTCTTGCGCCACCGTGCCGTGCGGCTGTCGGCGCGGTGGCGCAATGCCGTCCCACGTGTGATTTCCCCCTCGTGATTGACCGCGAAACGGCGGCGTGCGCGATGCTGTACTTAACGTTCGTTCACTCGGGAGGCAGTGCGATGGGTGTGACCGGTCCGATCCGTGTGGTGGTGGCCAAGCCGGGTCTCGACGGCCACGACCGCGGGGCCAAGGTGATCGCGCGGGCGCTGCGGGACGCGGGCATGGAGGTCATCTACACCGGCCTCCACCAGACCCCCGAGCAGATCGTGGACACCGCCATCCAGGAGGACGCCGACGCGATCGGCCTCTCGATCCTCTCCGGCGCCCACAACACGCTGTTCGCGCGCGTGCTGGAACTCCTCAAGGAGCGCGACGCGGAGGACATCAAGGTCTTCGGCGGCGGCATCATCCCGGAGGACGACATCGCCCCGCTCAAGGAGAAGGGCGTGGCCGAGATCTTCACCCCGGGCGCCACGACGACGTCCATCGTGGACTGGGTCCGAGCGAACGTCCGCACCTGACGGCCCCCGCCTTTCAGCCTCGCTCTTTCAGCTTCGCCGGCGTCCAATCCAGCCCCGCCGGCGTTTGAGGTGGGGGTCCCCCCGGACGGAGTCTGGGGGAGGGTCCGGGGCGGAGCCCCAGGTCCTTGAGCCGCACCGGACCGCCAGCCCACCCCACCCGGGAGGGATCAGGCGGCCGGCGCCAACTCCGACAGCATGGCCGCGCGCAGCCGAAGCGTGGCCACCAGCCGCTGAAAGGCCTCGGCCCAGTACGCGGCCGCGCCGGGAACCGCGTCCGGCGGCTCCTCCGTGGCCGCGGTCAGGGCCTCCAGCCGGCCGGCCTCCGCAGGATCGAGGCAGCGTTCGGCCAGGCCCATCACCCCGCTGAAGCTCCACGGATAGCTGCCGGCCTCGCGGGCCATGTCCAGCGCGTCCACCACCGCCCGGCCCAGGGCCCCCGCCCACGGCACGACGCACACCCCGAGCAGCTGGAACGCCTCCGACAGCCCGTGGGCCCGTATGAACTCGGCGACCCACTCCGCCCGTTCCGCGTCCGGCAGGGTCTCCAGAAGCTTGGCCCGCTCCGCGAGCGAAGCCGTGCCGGGACCTGCCGCGGGCGATGCGGACGGCGGGCCGAGCAAGGCTCGCGACCACGCCGCGTCGCGCTGGCGCACCGCCGCCCGGCACCACGCCGCGTGCAGTTCCTCGGTCCATCCCTCGCCCTCGGCGAGCGGCAGCGCCACGATCTCCGCCGGGCCGAGCCCCCCGAACCGCTCCCGCCAGCACGACAGCGGCGCCGCCTCCACGATCTGGCCGAGCCACCAGGCCCGCTCCCCGCGCCCGGCGGGTGGCCGCTTGACCACTCCGTCGCGGAGCATCCCCGCATCGCACTCGGCCGGCGGGGTCACCCCCTCCGGGCCCACGCAGGCCAGGGCGCGCTCCGCCATCCGGCCGGCCAGGGCCGATCGCGGCAGCGCCGACAGCAGTTCGGCGGCCGTCGCGCGGACGTTGCGGCTGCGGTCGCCCAGTGCCGCCTCCAGGAAGGTCTCGTCCCCCTCCGACAGCCCCACCCGCAGCGAATCGAGGAACATCAGCCGGTCCTCGGCCCGTTCGGTGGCCCAGGTCGTCGCCAGCAGTCGCGGCGCGGCCGCCGCCTCGTGGGCCCGTACGGCGCCGAGCAGCGCCACCCGCTCCGCGAACAGTCCTTCCTGCCACAGCCGTTCCACCCCGGCAGGGTCGGTCACCTCGGGCAGGTCCCCGGTGCCGCCCGCCCCGCCGCGCAGGGCGAACCGCCAGTCCGGATTCAGCCGGGCCAGCCACAGCCCGCGCGTGCCGGCCAGGGCCAGCGCCTGCGGCCGCAGGTCCGTACGGGCCCGGGCCGCGTCGAGCAGCGCCGGTACCAGGGAGGCCGGCGCGCGGTATCCGTGCCGGCCGGCCGCGGCCAGCCACTGGGGCAGCAGCTCCGTCAGGTCCGGGGCGGCCCCGCGCCGCCCGCCGCCGCTGCCCGCTGCCGTCCGGCCGGCCAGCAGCTGGGCGAGCCGCCGGCCGGCCGCCTCCGGTGGCGCCGGGCGCGGATCCCGGGGCGCGGGCTGCGGATGCGGACCCGCCGGGGCGGGCCGCAGCCCGGCCCGGCGTCGTACGGCGTGCACGGCCGCCGCGTCCAGCAGTGCCTCCGGCGAGCCGGCCGGGCCACCGCCCCGGCGCCGGTCGGTGCCCAGCAGCGCGGCGCCGACCAGCTCCTCCCACTCCCCGTACCCCTCGTCACCCTTGCTCATCGGGCCCCTCCCTCGCCGCTCGTCCTTCTTCGCGTCCTGCGCCCCGGTCCCGCCCCCTCCGCGGGACCGGGGCTGTCGTGCGTTCGTGTACTGCGCTCAACTGGCGTGGTTGTCGTTCATGCAAGCCCCCCGGCTTCTCGTCGTCACAGCGCCGGCGCCCCCGCGCCGCCGCAACCTCGTCGTGCCGCGTGCGACGCCCCCCGGCGCGCCCGCGTTCCCTCCCCGCCGCCTGTATGACGGCATACGTCCCCCCAGGCCCCCTGCTGTGTGTGGTGTTTTTCCGCCCGCGCTCAGGACAGGGCGACCGGCTCGGGAGAGTCCGGCTGCCACGCCGTCAGCGGGGTGAAGCCGCGGTGGCCGCACTCGCCGAACACCGTCACCGGCCCCCCGCCCGACAACGCGGCCAGCTGCCACAGGCCCGAGCGGGAACGGCTGCCGGACCCGGTGAGCGGCACCGGCAGGGCACAGGTGCCCTCCGCGTCCGCCAGCTGCCAGCCGAGCTCGCCCGGTATCGGGACCACCGGGCCGAGCACCACCGGCCAGGACTCCAGCCACGGGTCCTCCCGCAGCGCCGCCCCGTACGCCTCCAGTGCCGCCCCCGTGCTCACCCCGGCCGGAACCCCGGCGCACGGAACGGCCGCCGAGAGTCTCTCCCCGAGGTCCGCCCGCAGCCCCGCCGATCCGGGCCGGAAGCGGAGCTCCGCCTCCAGCGCCAGTCCGACCGGCAGCGACAGACCCGGCGGCCGCCCGGGCGGTCCGAAGTCCAGTACCAGGGCGGGCCGTCCGCCCTGCAGTCCGCGCAGCCATATCCGGCGGGTGGTGAGCCGGCCGTCCGGTGACACCGAGTCGTACTGGGCCAGCACCAGCCAGCGGTCCCGTACGGCCTCCCCCTCCCCGGAGGCCGGCAGTCCCACCCGGCTGCGCACCGTCGCCGCCAGCTGTTCCGGCAGCCCTGCCACCCCCAGCCAGGCCCGGTCCAGCAGGTGCAGCAGCGCCGCCTCCTCCAGCATCCGGGCGGGCCAGCCCGGGCCGCAACTGGGTATCGTCCCCAACTCCCGCACCCGCGAGGCCAGTCCGGGCGCCTGCGCGTCGACCATCCGGGCCGCGGTCTCCTCCCACCCCGCGTAACCGGCCTGTTCCTGGCCGGCGAGGCCGCCGCGCACCAGATCGGACAGCCGCTGTTCCAGCTCGGTGACGCCCGCGCCGACGCGGGCCGCCCGCCGCTCGGCCCGCTTGCGCGCCCCCTCCTCGTCCACCGGCCCGCCCGCCCCCGCGGCGGGACGCGCGGCCTTGGCCGCCCGGTCCGCCAGCCACTGCGCGGCCCAGTCCGGCGCCTCGCCCGGCTCGCCGACCCCCTCGGCGGACCAGAGCAGCAGCAGCCCCAGAGCGTGCTTGCACGGGAACTTCCGGCTCGGGCAGGAGCACTTGTAGGCCGGTCCGGCCAGGTCCACGACCGTCCGGTACGGCTTGCTGCCGCTTCCCTTGCACAACCCCCACACAGAACCGGAAGAGGAACCTCCGATCTGCGACCACGGACCCGCCCCGCCGAGTCTGCTCCCCGCTTTGCGTGAGGCGTCGTCAGGAGCCAGAGCCAGTACCTGTTCCGCTGTCCAGCGGACCCCCTGCTCAGTCATGTGTTCCACCGTAGAGACCCCCACTGACAATCGCTCTGACCTGCAACGACGTGGCGAGCAGGGGGCGTTGTCAGTGGCGTGGTGCACCTTGGATCCAGCAGTCGGAAGCGGCTGCCGAGCCTTGGAGGGGGACCATGACCACGCCCGAGAACGAACGCCCGGCCGAAGCGCTGCGACCGCACGCCGAAGACGCTTTCGCACACGAACTGAAAGCCCTCGCGGCCGCCGACGACCGGCCCCGGCCGGCCCGCTGGAAGCTCTCCCCGTGGGCCGTCGCCACCTATCTGCAGGGCGGCACGCTCGACGACGGCACGGTCATCACGCCCAAGTACGTGGGACCGCGCCGCATCGTCGAAGTCGCCGTCACCACCCTGGCCACCGACCGCGCACTGCTCCTGCTCGGCGTCCCCGGCACCGCCAAGACCTGGGTCTCCGAACACCTCGCCGCCGCCGTCAGCGGAGACTCCACCCTCCTCGTCCAGGGCACCGCCGGCACCCCCGAGGAGGCCATCCGGTACGGCTGGAACTACGCCCGGCTCCTCGCCCACGGCCCCAGCCGCGAGGCCCTCGTCCCCAGCCCCGTCATGCGGGCCATGGCCGAGGGCATGACCGCCCGCGTCGAGGAGCTCACCCGCATCCCCGCCGACGTCCAGGACACCCTCATCACCGTCCTGTCCGAGAAGACCCTGCCGATACCGGAGCTCGGCGAAGAGGTGCAGGCCGTGCGCGGCTTCAACCTCATCGCCACCGCCAACGACCGCGACCGCGGGGTCAACGAGCTGTCCAGCGCACTGCGCCGCCGCTTCAACACCGTGGTGCTGCCGCTGCCCGCCAGCGCCGACGCCGAGGTCGACATCGTGGCCCGCCGCGTCGACCAGATGGGCCGCGCCCTCGACCTGCCGGCCGCGCCCGAGGGCCTGGAGGAGATCCGCCGCGTCGTCACCGTCTTCCGCGAGCTGCGCGACGGGGTCACCGGCGACGGCCGTACGAAGGTGAAGTCGCCCAGCGGCACCCTGTCCACCGCCGAGGCCATCTCCGTCGTCACCGGCGGCCTGGCCCTGGCCGCCCACTTCGGGGACGGCGTGCTGCGCCCCTCCGACGTGGCCGCCGGGATCCTCGGCGCCGTGGTCCGCGACCCGGCCGCCGACAAGGTGGTCTGGCAGGAGTACCTGGAGGCCGTGGTCCGCGAGCGGGACGGCTGGAAGGACTTCTACCGGGCCTGCCGGGAGGTGACGGTATGAGCCCGAGCCCGCGGGGCCCACTGCTGCTGGGCGTACGGCACCACGGGCCCGGCTCGGCCCGCGCGGTGCGGGCGGCGCTGGAAGCGGCCCGCCCGGAGGCCGTGCTGATCGAGGGGCCGCCCGAGGGGGACGGGCTGCTCGCGCTCGCCGCCGACCCCGGAATGCGGCCGCCCGTGGCGCTGCTCGCGCACGCCGCGGACGACCCCGGCCGGGCCGCGTTCTGGCCGCTCGCCGACTTCTCCCCGGAGTGGGTGGCGATCCGCTGGGCCCAACAGGCCGGCGTACCGGTGCGGTTCATGGACCTGCCGGCCGCGCACTCGCTGGCCGCCGAGCCGGGCGCGGACCACGCCGAGCCCGATGCGGTCCGGGTGGACCCCCTCGCGGTGCTGGCCGAGACCGCCGGGTACGACGACCCCGAACGCTGGTGGGAGGACGTGGTCGAACACCGGGGCGCCGGCGGCGCCGGGGGCGCGGGGGAGGAGGTGCTCGGTGCGTTCGAGGCGCTCGGGGAGGCCATGGGAGCCCTGCGCGAGGCGTACGGCGACGGCGGCCACCACCGCGACCTGGTGCGCGAGGCCTACATGCGGCAGCGGATGCGGGCCGCCCGCCGGGAGTTCGGCGACGCGTACGCCGTCGTGTGCGGGGCCTGGCACGTCCCGGCGCTGCGGGCGAAGACCACCGTGGCCGCGGACAAGGCACTGCTGAGCGGCCTGCCGAAGGTCAAGGTGGAGACCACCTGGGTGCCGTGGACCCACCGCCGGCTCGCCCGGGCCGGCGGATACGGCGCCGGCATCACCTCGCCCGGCTGGTACGCCCATCTCTTCGAGGCTCGGGACCGGCCCGTCGAGCGCTGGCTGACCAAGGTCGCCGGCCTGCTGCGCGCGGAGGACCGGCAGGTCTCCTCGGCGCACGTCATCGAGGCGGTCCGGCTGGCCGAGACCCTCGCCGCGATGCGGGGACGGCCGCTGCCCGGCCTGACGGAGACCCTCGAAGCGGTCCGGGCGGTGATGTGCGACGGCTCCGACATACCGCTCGCGCTGATCGAGGACCGCCTGGTGGTCGGCGACGTGCTCGGCGAGGTCCCGGACGCGGCGCCCGTCGTACCGCTCCAGCGGGACCTGACGAGACAGCAGCGCTCGCTGCGGCTCAAGGCCGAGGCGCAGGACCGCGAACTGGAACTCGACCTGCGCAAGGACACCGACGCGGCGAAGTCCCTCCTGCTCCACCGGCTGCGGCTGCTCGGCATCGGATGGGGCACCCCGGCCGCCTCCCGGGGCAGCACCGGGACCTTCCGCGAGACGTGGCGGCTGCGGTGGGAGCCCGAACTGTCCGTGCGGGTCGCCGAGGCCGGGATCTGGGGCACCACCGTCCTCGCGGCGGCCACCGCCAAGGCCGAGGCCGACGCGGCCGGCGCCGAGGAGCTGGGGGAGGTGACGGCGCTCGCCGAGCGGTGCCTGCTCGCCGGGCTGTCCGAGGCGCTGCCCGCCGTACTGCGGGCCCTCGCGGACCGGGCCGCACTGGACACCGACGTGGCGCGGCTCGCCAAGGCCCTGCCCGCGCTGGCCCGTTCGCTGCGGTACGGGGACGTGCGGGGCACCGACGCGACGGCGCTGGGCACGGTCGCGGCCGGGCTCGCGGAGCGAATATGCGTGGCGCTGCCGCCCGCCTGCGCGGCCGGCCTCGACGCCGACGCGGCGGCGGAGCTGCGGGGCCACGTGGACGGGGTGCACGGAGCGGTGGCGCTGCTGGCCGACACCGACGAGGGGCTGCGGGAGCGCTGGTCCGCGGTGCTGCGGACGCTGGCCGGCCGGGACACCGTGCCGGGCGTCATCCGCGGCCGGGCGGCCCGGCTGCTCCTCGACGACGGGCGGCTGCCGGCCGAGGAGACGGCGCGGCTGATGGGGCTCGCGCTGTCCCCGGCCGCCCCTCCGGCCGACGCGGCGGGCTGGATCGAGGGCTTCGCTGGCGGGAGTTCGGGCGGGGGCACGCTGCTGGTCCACGACGAGCGGCTGCTGGGGCTCATCGACAGCTGGCTGGTGGGGGTGCCGGAGCGGGCCTTCACCGATGTACTCCCGCTGCTGCGGAGGACCTTCGGGGCGTACGAGTCGGGGGTGAGGCGGAGCCTGGGCGAGCTGGTGCGGCGGGGGCCGTCCGCTGCCGCGGCTGCCGTGCCGGGCTCGGCGCCTGCCGGGTTCGGCCCCGAGCTGGATCCCGTGCGGGCGGACGCGGTGGTGGGGCTGGTGCGGATGCTGCTCGCGGGGTGAGGTGCCGCGCCGCTGCCGGGGCTCCGCCCCGGACCCCGCGCCTCAAACGCCGGCGGGGCTGGATTGGTGCGGCGGGCCGGATGGTGAGGCGGGTCGGATGGTGCGGCGGGTCGGATGGATGGGTGAAGCCGGCGGTGCCGGTGGACACGACGAGTGCAGGGGGACGGACGGATGGGCGGTACGGAGATGAGCGCGGGGGTACGACACGGAGCCGCGGACCCCGCCGGAGGCGAGCGGTTGCGGCGGTGGCGGATGGTGCTGGGCGGGGGTGAGGCCGAGGGGACCGGGTGTGTGCTCGCGGGGCGGGATGCGGCGATGGACGCCGCGCTCGGGGCGTTGTACGGGGGCGACGCGGGGTCCCGTAGGGGATCGGGGGCGCGGTCGGCGGGGCTCGGCGGGTCCGCGCCGAACGTGGCGCGTTGGCTGGGGGACATCCGTACGTACTTCCCCAGCTCGGTGGTCCAGGTGATGCAGCGCGACGCGATCGAGCGGCTCGGCCTGTCCACGCTGCTGCTGGAACCGGAGATGCTGGAGGCTGTGGAGCCGGACGTGCACCTCGTGGGCACGCTGCTCTCGCTGAACAAGGCGATGCCCGAGACGACCAAGGAGACGGCGCGGGCCGTGGTCCGCAAGGTGGTCGAGCAGTTGGAGAAGAAGCTCGCGGCGCGGACCCGGGCGACGCTGACCGGCGCCCTCGACCGGTCCGCGCGGATCAGCCAGCCCCGCCACCACGACATCGACTGGGACCGCACGATCCGGGCCAACCTCAAGAACTACCTGCCCGAGTACCGCACCGTCGTCCCCGAGCGGCTGATCGGGTACGGCCGTGCGGCGCAATCGGTGAAGAAGGAGGTGATCCTCTGCATCGACCAGTCGGGTTCCATGGCGGCCTCCGTCGTCTACGCCTCCGTCTTCGGCGCGGTGCTGGCCTCGATGCGCTCGATCGCGACCCGGCTCGTCGTCTTCGACACGGCCGTCGTGGACCTCACCGATCAGCTCGACGACCCGGTCGACGTGCTCTTCGGCACCCAGCTGGGTGGCGGCACGGACATCAACCGCGCCCTCGCCTACTGCCAGTCGAAGATCACCCGGCCCGCCGACACCGTCGTCGTCCTGATCAGTGATCTCTACGAGGGCGGCATCCGCAACGAGATGCTCAAGCGGGTCGCCGCGATGAAGGGGGCGGGGGTCGAGTTCGTGACCCTGCTGGCCCTGTCCGACGAGGGCGCTCCGGCCTACGACCGCGAGCACGCCGCCGCCCTCGCGGCGCTCGGCGCGCCGGCCTTCGCCTGCACCCCCGACCTGTTCCCGGAGGTGATGGCCGCGGCGCTGGAGAAGCGGCCCCTGCCGACACCCTGATGGGTCCGTCCCGGTCCCGCGTGTGAATCGGTGAAACACACGAACTTCCAGTTCAACCGTGAGGCGATCTGTGACAGGTATCACCGCTCAGGTGTGATCTGCGATTTAGGGACCTACGGCCCTCGGGGATAACCTGCGGGACGGACATGCCGCGTCCACGGTCACCGTGTGCGCCTTCCTTGTGACAGCGCCGTCACGTTGCCCTCCGCGGCACGCCCACGCAGATAGCAGACAACCGCGAATCACTGCGAATCTTTAAAAAAGACAAGGGACGGACGCGCGTGGACCTGTTCGAGTACCAGGCGAGGGACCTCTTCGCCAAGCACGGTGTACCGGTGCTGGCCGGTGAAGTCATCGACACGCCTGAGGCGGCTCGCGAGGCCACCGAGCGGCTGGGCGGCAAGTCGGTCGTCAAGGCGCAGGTGAAGGTCGGCGGCCGCGGCAAGGCCGGTGGCGTGAAGCTGGCCGCCACCCCGGACGAGGCCGTCGCCCGGGCGACGGACATCCTCGGCATGGACATCAAGGGCCACACGGTCCACAAGGTGATGATCGCCGAGACGGCTCCCGAGATCCTCGAGGAGTACTACGTCTCGTACCTCCTCGACCGCACCAACCGCACCTTCCTCGCCATGGCGTCGGTCGCGGGCGGCATGGACATCGAGCAGGTCGCCGAGGAGACCCCGGAGAAGCTCGCCAAGGTCCCGGTGAACGCCAACGAGGGCGTGACCATCGAGAAGGCCCGCGAGATCGTCGCGCTGGCGCAGTTCCCGGCCGAGGTCGCCGAGAAGGTCGCCGAGGTCCTCGTGACCCTGTGGGCGACCTTCATCGCCGAGGACGCGCTCCTCGTCGAGGTCAACCCGCTCGCGAAGGTCGCCAACGGCGACGTCATCGCGCTCGACGGCAAGGTCTCGCTCGACGAGAACGCCGAGTTCCGCCAGCCGGGCCACGAGGAGTTCGTGGACCACGCGGCCGCGAACCCGCTCGAGGCCGCCGCCAAGGCGAAGAACCTCAACTACGTCAAGCTCGACGGTGAGGTCGGCATCATCGGCAACGGCGCGGGTCTCGTCATGAGCACCCTCGACGTCGTCGCGTACGCCGGCGAGAACCACGGTGGCGTCAAGCCCGCCAACTTCCTGGACATCGGCGGTGGCGCCTCCGCCGCCGTCATGGCCAACGGTCTCGAGATCATCCTCGGCGACCCGGACGTCAAGTCCGTCTTCGTCAACGTCTTCGGTGGCATCACCGCCTGCGACGAGGTCGCCAACGGCATCGTCCAGGCGCTGCAGCTGCTGAAGGACAAGGGCGAAGAGGTCACCAAGCCCCTCGTCGTCCGTCTCGACGGCAACAACGCCGAGCTGGGTCGCAAGATCCTCTCGGACGCCAACCACCCGCTGGTCCAGCGCGTGGACACCATGGACGGCGCGGCCGACAAGGCCGCCGAGCTCGCGGCTGCGAAGTAAGGGCAGAGGTCACAGACTCACATGGCTATCTTCCTCAACAAGGACAGCAAGGTCATCGTCCAGGGCATGACCGGTGCCACGGGCATGAAGCACACCAAGCTGATGCTGGCTGACGGCACCAACATCGTCGGCGGCGTGAACCCGCGCAAGGCCGGCACCACCGTCGACTTCGACGGCACCGAGGTCCCGGTCTTCGGCTCCGTCGCCGAGGCGATGAAGGAGACGGGCGCCAACGTCTCCGTCCTCTTCGTCCCGCCGGCCTTCGCCAAGGCCGCCGTGGTCGAGGCGATCGACGCCGAGATCCCGC
Organism: Streptomyces sp. NPDC048424; assembly: GCF_040651555.1. Lineage (NCBI taxonomy): Bacteria > Bacillati > Actinomycetota > Actinomycetes > Kitasatosporales > Streptomycetaceae > Streptomyces > Streptomyces sp. NPDC048424. The sequence continues at coordinate 330,337 of NZ_JBEZKE010000002.1, forward strand.
TGGCCGTCGTCATCACCGAGGGCATCGCGGTGCACGACTCCGCCGCCTTCTGGGCGTACGCGACCGCCAAGGGCAACAAGACCCGGATCATCGGCCCGAACTGCCCGGGTCTGATCACCCCCGGCCAGTCCAACGCCGGCATCATCCCGGGCGACATCACCAAGCCCGGCAAGATCGGTCTCGTGTCCAAGTCGGGCACGCTGACCTACCAGATGATGTACGAGCTCCGTGACATCGGCTTCACCTCCGCCGTCGGCATCGGTGGCGACCCGGTCATCGGCACCACGCACATCGACGCCCTGGAGGCCTTCGAGGCCGACCCGGACACCGAGCTGATCGTCATGATCGGCGAGATCGGCGGCGACGCCGAGGAGCGTGCGGCGGACTTCATCGCGAAGAACGTCACCAAGCCGGTCGTCGGTTACGTCGCGGGCTTCACCGCCCCCGAGGGCAAGACCATGGGCCACGCGGGCGCCATCGTCTCCGGCTCCTCCGGCACCGCGCAGGCCAAGAAGGAGGCCCTCGAGGCCGCCGGCGTGAAGGTCGGCAAGACGCCGACCGAGACCGCGAAGCTGGCGCGCGAGATCCTGAACGCCGCTCAGTAAGCAGTCCCCGTACGGACGCACGTACGGATGCGTGAACGCACGGGCGTGGCCCGCACCCCTCGGGGGTGCGGGCCACGCCCGTTCTCATTCGACCTTCGGGGCGATCCTGGCCGGCCCGGCCTCCGGATCGGCGCGCAGCTTCTCGTGGAGCTGCCGGCGCTGGTCGGTGAGCTGCTGGGGGCCGCTCAGCGGTGGCACGCCGGAGACGCTCTGGCCGGGTGCCTGCGGAGGCTCGTAGTGGGTGGGCGCGGTCATGGCGGTGTAACCGGTGGCGGTGGCGATCACGGCGGTCAGTCCGAGGGCCCCGCGGCTCCACAGCCGTACGCGCCGCTCGCCGCCGCCCCGTACGGCCGCCGCCGGGCGCGGGTCGAGCGGGGCGGCCGGGCGCAGCGCGGTGAACAGGTCGCGCAGCAGCGCGGACTGCTTCTCGGGCGGCACCTCGGCCAGCTGGGGGATCCGGTCCGCCAGGTCGGCGTGCGCGTGCACGAGGCGGATGCCGGCGGTGGGGGTGCTGGCCTCGGTCTCGGCGGCGGTGTCGGGAAGGTCGAGGCCGACGCCGTCGTAGAGCATGACGGTCCGGCGGTGGCGCGTGGGCAGCGCGAGCACGGCGGCGAGCAGGATGCGGTCGGCGGGATCGGCGGGGGGCGCGTCCTGCCGGCGGTGGGCGCGCCGGAACCGGTGCCAGGGGGAGAGGGCGTAGTCGTAGGCGACCGCGCGCACCCAGCCCACCGGGTCCGGGTCGGTGGCCACCTCGGGCCACCGGGCCCAGGCGCGGGTGAACGCGCGCTCCACGGCCTTCAGGGCGAGGGTCCGGCGGCCGGTGAGCAGGTAGGTCTGCCGGGCCAGGGCGGGGGCGGCGTGGTCGTAGAGGGCGTCGAAGTCCGCGGCCGGGCCTGCGATCGGGCTTCCTGCCGGTCCCGCCGGGCCGCCCGCCGAATGCGCGGCGGGCGCGACGGGCTCGGCCGGTGTGTCCGTCGATGTGGTCTCGGCCGGCTGCTCCGTCCGGGGCGTCCCGGCCGCGGATGCCGTCCCGGCAGGGCCGTCTGACGTGGTGTCGGCCTGGTCCGGGGCGGCCGCCGGGGCCGCGAGGGCGGCCAGGAAGGCCGCGTACGCCTCGCGGTTGCGGCCGCGGGGATCCGTGCGGCCCGTTTCCCAGGAGCGGACCGTCGCCGCGGTGACGCCCACCGCCTCCGCGACCTGCTCGTGCGTCAGATCCGCCGCTTCGCGCAGCCTGCGCCGCTCCTTGCGGGCGGGCAGGCTCAGCTCCGAGGCCGATGAGGAGGTCGTATCGACGTTGCGTGTCATGCCACACTCCCCGCGACCCGACCGCCCTGGGCGAAAAAGTACATAAACGTATATTGGGCGACACCACGGACATTCGCCTGTTACCCGTCCATAGCGCGTGTCGTTGGCACCATGGCGGGGTGACCCAAGTGACCGAACGCGGGACCTCGTTGCCGGCGGCTCCACGAGCCGGCGCGCGGCGCCGTTCGCCCGCCGCCGCGGCATGTGTGGCGGGCGGCGCCGTGGCGGCCGGACTCGGGCTCGGCTTCCTCGCCGTGCTCGTCATCGTGCTGTGGATCAGTTCCCCCTACCCCGACAGCGGCCCCGGCGGCGCGCTGCACCTCGCCGCCGGGCTGTGGCTGCTCGCCCACGGGACGGAGCTGGTGCGGTACGAGACCCTGTCCGGCGTGCCCGCGCCCGTCGGCCTGACCCCCCTGCTCCTCGTCGCGCTGCCGGTGCTCCTGATGCGGCGGGCCGCCCGGCTGGGGAGCGCCGAGGAGGAGGACGAGGAGGTGCTGCCCGCCGGCGCCGTGTTCTCGGCCGTGCTCTGCGGGTACCTCGCCGTCGGGGCCCTCGCCACGCTCTACGCGGCGGGCGGGCCCATGCCGGCCGACCCGATCAGCGCGGCCTGGCACGTCCCGCTGGTGGCCGTGCTCGCCGCCCTGGGCGGGGTGTGGGGGGCGAGGGGGCGTCCGCTCGGGCCGCTGCCGTCCTGGCTACCAGGGGGCGTGTGGAGGGCCGTCGTACGCCCCCGGTACGCGCTGGCGCTGCGGGCGGGGGCGGGCGGTGCACTCGTCCTCCTGGGCGGCGGCGCGCTGCTCGTCGGCGCCTCGCTCGCCTGGCACGGCGCGGAGGTGCAGACCTCGTTCCTGTCGCTGACCGGGGTGTGGTCGGGCCGGTTCGCGGTCCTGCTGCTCGCGCTCGCGCTGGTGCCGAACGCCACCGTCTGGGGTGCGGCCTACGCCCTCGGGCCCGGCTTCGCCCTCGGCGCCGACGCCACCGCCACCCCGCTCGGCTTCGCGGGCCAGCCCGGGCTGCCACGGTTCCCCCTGCTGGCGGCGCTCCCGCCCGAGGGGCCCGGAACCCCGCTGACCTGGGCGGTCGCCGGAGTGCCGGTGGTCGCCGGGCTGGCGGTGGGCTGGTTCGCGGTCCGCCGGGCGCGTGAGGTCTCGTACGGGGAGACCGCGCTGACGGCGGCGCTGGGCGCGGTGGTCTGCGGTCTGGTCATGACCGGGCTCGCGGCGGCCTCTGCGGGGCCGCTGGGCTCGCGGCGGCTGTCCGGCTTCGGGCCGGTGTGGTGGGCCACCGGGGCGGCGGCGTGCGCGTGGACGCTGCTGCTGGCGGTGCCGGTCGCGGTGGCGGTGCACGCGTGGCGGAACCGGCCGGCCAGAGGGTTGGCCGCGCTCGACGCGCTGTCCGCGCTGGACGTGGACGAGGTGGTGGACGACCGGTGGCACGACAGTGGTGTGCGGGAGGTTCGGTGGGCGGCGATGCGGAGGGCTGCGGGGACGCTGATTCCGGAGATCGGGGCCGAGGCTCCGGGGGTTGCGGTGGCGGCCCCTGCGGTGGCTTCTGTTGCTGAGGCTCCTGTTGCGCGGGCGCCTCGGGCGGTGACCGTGGTGTCGGGGCGGGGGCTGGATCTGACGCCGATCCTGATCGCGGCGAAGCCGGTGCCCTTGGCTCCGCCCTTGGCTCCGCCGGTGGTGGGGGCGCGGGTGCTGGCCCGGCGGAAGCCGCCCGTCTGAGGCCGGGTGCGGGGCCGCTGCCGGGGCTCCGCCCCGGACCCCGCGCCTCAAACGCCGGCGGGGCTGGAAGATCGGGGCTCCGCCCCGGGCCCCGCGCCTCAAACGCCGGCGGGGCTGAAAGATCGGGGCTCCGCCCCGGGCCCCGCGCCTCAAACGCCGGCGGGGCTGGAGTGGGCGGGCGGGGCTGGAGTGGGCCGGCGAGGCTACTGGCGGACCTTCAGGACGTCGCCCAGGACGTTGTTCGGGAGGAGGGTGTTGCACTGGAGTTCCGCCGCGCTCGTGAGGGCGTCGTCGCGGCAGACGTAGAAGTCCTTGTACGCGAGCTGCAGCCCGTACGAGCTCATCGCCAGCAGGATCGCCAGCGAGGCCGTGACCAGGCCGCTCACCGCCGCCGTGCGCTGGGGGCGGGCCGCCGGGCCCAGGGCGTCCAGACCGGTGGGGGCGCCGGGGGCGGCCGCCGCCGCGGGCTTGCCGCGCAGGGCGCTGATCCCCCAGTACAGGGCGAGCGCGCCCAGCAGCAGGCCCACCGACGGGATGCCGAAGATCCCGAAGAAGAAGCCCCACATGCCGGCCAGCAGCGCATAGCGGGCGCGGCGCTGGATCGGGTCCGTCGGGTCCCAGCGTGCCGGGCCCCGCCGGCCGTCGGAATCCCCCGGGCCCTCCCCGTTCCCGCCGTCACCGCCGCTGCGCGGCTGCCAGGGCTGGTCGGGCCGGCCTTCCGGCGGTGCCGCGAAGGGGTTGTCGTCGGTGGGGGAGTCGGGCTGACGGCGGTCCGGCATCGGGTGTGTTTCTTCCCCTGTGTCATGGACGTCGAGGTGACGTCGTGTCGAGGTGAGGCCAGTTTGCGACTTGTATGCCAGACGCTACCGCCCGGCCGTCCCCCCGTCCCTCGGGGGCCGTCCGGTGTGCCGGTATCGTTGCAGGCGGTCGGCGGCTTCGTATGGTTCCCCGTATATCGGTACCCCGAAGTTTCGTATGACCACACAAAGACGAACACCGCAATTCCCGCGAGAAAGGGCCTCTCATGGCCGCCTCCCGCCTGGTCGTGCTGGTCTCCGGCTCCGGCACCAACCTCCAGGCCCTGCTCGACGCCATCGACGCCCACCCCGGCGGATCCGAGGGCTTCGGCGCCGAAGTCGTCGCCGTGGGGGCCGACCGCAAGGGCATCGCCGGCCTGGAGCGGGCGGAGAAGGCCGGGATCCCCACCTTCGTCTGCCCGGTCAAGGACTACGCGAGCCGTGCGGAGTGGGATGCCGCCCTCACGGAGGCGACCGGCGCCCACGCGCCGGACCTCGTCGTGTCCGCCGGGTTCATGAAGATCGTGGGCAAGGAGTTCATCGACCGCTTCGGCGGCCGGTTCGTCAACACCCACCCCGCCCTCCTCCCCGCCTTCCCCGGAGCGCACGGCGTACGGGACGCGCTCGCCTACGGCGCGAAGGTCACCGGCTGCACGGTCCACTTCGTGGACAGCGGCGTGGACACCGGTCCGATCATCGCCCAGGGTGTGGTCGAGGTCAGGGACGAGGACGACGAAGCCGCTCTCCATGAGCGCATCAAGGAAGTCGAGCGCCAGCTGCTCGTCGATGTCGTGGGGCGCCTGGCCCGGCACGGCTACCGCATTGAGGGACGAAAGGTAACAATCCAGTGACCGCCGCAGACATCGCAGCGAGCAACGACCCGACCACGACCCAGCGGCCGATCCGGCGTGCGCTCATCAGCGTCTACGACAAGACGGGACTGGAAGAGCTGGCCCGCGGGCTGCACGAGGCGGGCGTCGCGCTCGTCTCCACCGGCTCCACCGCCTCGAAGATCGCCGCGGCCGGGGTGCCCGTCACCAAGGTCGAGGAGCTGACCGGCTTCCCCGAGTGCCTGGACGGCCGCGTCAAGACCCTGCACCCGCGCGTGCACGCCGGCATCCTCGCCGACCTGCGCCTGGAGGACCACCGCAACCAGCTCGCCGAGCTGGGCGTCGAGCCCTTCGACCTCGTGGTCGTCAACCTGTACCCGTTCCTGGCCACCGTCCAGTCGGGTGCCACTCCCGACGAGTGCGTCGAGCAGATCGACATCGGCGGTCCCTCGATGGTCCGCGCCGCCGCCAAGAACCACCCGTCGGTCTCCGTCGTCACCAGCCCCGAGCGCTACGCCGACGTGATCGCCGCGGCCCAGGGCGGCGGCTTCGACCTCACCGCCCGCAAGCGGCTGGCGGCCGAGGCCTTCCAGCACACCGCCGCCTACGACGTGGCCGTGGCCTCCTGGTTCACGAACGCGTACGCGCCGGAGCCGGAGGCGGTCCTGCCGGAGTTCCTCGCGGGCGCCTGGGAGCGCAAGTCGACCCTGCGCTACGGCGAGAACCCGCACCAGGCCGCCGCGCTCTACACCGACGGGCAGCCGGGCGGGCTCGCCAACGCCGAGCAGCTGCACGGCAAGGAGATGTCCTTCAACAACTACGTGGACACCGAGGCCGCGCGCCGCGCCGCCTACGACCACGACGAGCCCTGCGTCGCGATCATCAAGCACGCCAACCCGTGCGGCATCGCGATCGGCGATGACGTCGCCGCCGCCCACCGCAAGGCGCACGCCTGCGACCCGCTGTCGGCCTTCGGCGGCGTCATCGCCGTCAACCGCCCGGTGACCGTCGAGCTCGCCGAGCAGGTCGCCGAGATCTTCACCGAGGTCATCGCGGCCCCCGCCTACGAGGACGGCGCGGTCGAGGTCCTGGCCAAGAAGAAGAACATCCGCGTCCTGAAGGTGGACGGCACCCCGCACCAGCCGGGCGACCTCAAGCCGATCTCGGGCGGCGCGCTGCTCCAGCAGTCCGACGTCTTCCAGGCCGAGGGCGACGACCCGGCCAACTGGACCCTGGCCACCGGCGACGCCCTCTCCGAGACCGAGCTCGCCGAGCTGGCCTTCGCGTGGAAGGCCTGCCGGGCCGTCAAGTCCAACGCGATCCTGCTCGCCAAGGACGGCGCCTCGGTCGGCGTCGGCATGGGCCAGGTCAACCGCGTCGACTCGGCGAAGCTGGCCGTCGAGCGGGCGGGCGCCGAACGCGCGCAGGGCTCGTACGCCGCGTCCGACGCCTTCTTCCCCTTCCCCGACGGGCTGGAGATCCTGACGGCCGCGGGCATCAAGGCCGTGGTCCAGCCGGGCGGTTCGGTCCGTGACGAGCTGGTCGTCGAGGCCGCGCGGAAGGCCGGCGTGACCATGTACTTCACCGGGACCCGGCACTTCTTCCACTGATCACCGGTACCCACCGACGGCGAAGGCCGCGTCCCGCACTGCGGGACGCGGCCTTCGCCGTGTGCGTACGCGAGGGGCTCAGTACTGGGGCCGCCGGAAGTAGTCGCCCGCCTTCGCGAGGCCCACGATGACCGTGATGCCGAGGCCGAGGGAGACCAGGGACGGCAGCGCGGCGATCAGGCCGAGGCCGGCCGGGGTGTGCTCGTCGGCACTGAGCGCGATCATGTTCCCCAGCAGGCCGACAGCGGCGAAGAGGACCTGCAGCGATCCGTAGATGATGCCGGAGACGCGGACGCCGCCGCGGCCCTTGGCCATCTTGGCCGCGGTCAGGATGGGCCACAGGGCCACGCCGATGAAGAAGAGGCCGATGACGACGCCCACGGTGCCGGCGATGGTCCCCGCGTCCTCCGTGGAGGAGCTGGAGTAGCTGGACTCCGAGAACGCCGCGGCGAACACGGCGCCGCCGATGATGAAGAACAGGCCGCCCAGCACCTGCAGGCCGCCGATGATGAAGAGGATGACGCGGGCCGCCTTCGCGCCACCGGGCATCTCGTGGAACGGAGCGCCCGGGTATCCGACGGGAGCGCCCGGGTACGCCTGCGGGGCCTGCTGCGGGTAGGCGTAGCCGCCCTGCTGCGGGACGGCCTGCGGGGCCTGCTGCGGGTAGCCGTAGCCGGGCTGGCCCTGCGGGGACTGGGGCGGCTGCTGTCCGTACGGATTGTGCGGGTCGCCGAAGCTCATCTTGGGGTGTTCCTCCGTGGAAGTGCGGGGACGCACGGCATGAGCGCGGAGGAATCCTGCACGGTGCGGTCCGCCCCCCGGCACTGCCCGCGGCACTCAGTCGTTTCATCGTCGTCCCGCGGCCGGGGGTTGTCCAGTTCGTTACCGTGCGGCCGGTGACTTGTTGTGCAAGTGCAATGAACGCTGCACACCGGCGAGCGCCTTGACTGGAACCGGGGCCACCTCATCCGGGAGGATGGGGTCATGACCGCCCAGATTCTCGATGGCAAGGCCACCGCCGCCGCGATCAAGTCCGAACTGACCGCCCGCGTGGCGGCCCTGAAGGCCCGGGGCATCACCCCCGGCCTCGGCACCCTCCTGGTCGGTGACGATCCCGGGAGCCGCTGGTACGTCAACGGCAAGCACAAGGACTGCGCCGAGGTCGGCATCGCCTCCATCCAGCGCGAACTGCCCGCCACCGCCTCCCAGGAGGACATCGAGGCGGTCGTACGGGAGCTGAACGCCAACCCGGACTGCACCGGCTACATCGTCCAACTCCCGCTCCCCAAGGGCATCGACACCAACCGGGTCCTGGAGCTGATGGATCCGCTGAAGGACGCCGACGGCCTGCACCCCATGTCGCTCGGCCGGCTGGTGCTGAACGAGCCGGGCCCGCTGCCCTGCACCCCGTACGGGATCGTCGAACTGCTGCGCCACCACGGCGTCGGGATCAACGGCGCGCACGTCGTCGTCCTCGGCCGCGGGATCACCGTGGGGCGCTCCATCGGCCTGCTGCTCACCCGCAAGTCCGAGAACGCCACCGTGACGCTCTGCCACACCGGTACGCGCGACCTCTCCGGGCTGCTGCGCCAGGCGGACATCATCGTCGCGGCGGCCGGCGTCCCGCACCTGGTCAAGCCGGAGGACGTGAAGCCGGGCGCGGCCGTGCTCGACGTGGGCGTCAGCCGTGACCAGGACGGGAAGATCGTCGGCGACGTGCACCCCGGTGTGGCCGAGGTGGCCGCGTGGATCTCCCCGAACCCGGGCGGAGTCGGCCCGATGACCCGGGCCCAGCTGCTCGTCAACGTCGTCGAGGCGGCGGAACGGACCACCAGTGCAGGCTGAACGGGACGCGGAGCACTCCGGGCGCGCGGGCGGTGGCGGCGCGGCCGCCGCGAACGGCACGCCCGTACCGTCCGGCGCGCCGGTCACGCCCGTCACCCCGGGCGCGGCCGGCGCGGTCGCCGCGCCCGCGGACGAGTCGCGCCGGTCCCGCCGCTTCCCGTCCATCACGCGCGACACCGCGCGTCCCGAGGGCAGCGGCCGCGCCGTCCCCGGGGCCGTGTCCACTCCGGCCCGTCAGTGGCCGATGCTCAGCGTGCTCGCCGCGACCGCGGCCGGGCTGCTGGCCACCGCGGTGGGGCACCCGAAGCTCGGCTGCCTGGCGATCGGCGTGGCCCTGATCGCCGCCTCCGTGATGCGGCGCGTGCTGCCCTCGGTGGGGATGCTCGCGGTGCGCTCCCGCTTCACGGACATGATCACGTACGGGCTGCTGGGCGTGGCGATCACGCTGCTCGCGCTGGTGATCGAGCCCAAGCCGTTGCTGGAGATCCCGTTCCTGGAGAGCGCGGTCCGCTTCACCGTGCGGTGAGTGCGGTGCGTGAGGCGGGTGCGGCCGGTCCGGTGAGCGCCGTGAGCGCCGCCAGGGCCGCCGCGATGGCCGGCTGGGTCTCCGTGCCCGCCCGGACCAGTGCGTCCAGCGTCCGCCCCGGGCCCGACAGCTCCCGTACGGCGGCGCCGGGCGGCGGGGCGTCGCACAGCAGCTTCGGCAGGATCGACACGGCCCGCCCGGTGGCCACGAGCCACAGCCCGGCCCGCAGGTCCCCGCACTCGTGCGCGATCCGCGGGGTGAATCCGGCATTCCGGCAGGCGTGCAGCAGCATCTCGCGGCAGCTGCTGGGGGCCGGGGCCGAGACCCAGTCGGTCCCGCGCAGCGCGGCGAGCCCGTCCCGCTCGTAGGCGGGGACGAGGGCCTGCGGCAGCGCCAGGCACAGCGGGTCCTCGAACAGCGGCACCGCGGTGGTCCCGGGCGCGGGCGGGGCGCCGAGCAGTGGGTACGCGTACGTCACCGCCAGGTCCAGGCGGCGCGCGCGGAGCTGTGGCACGGCCTCCTCCGGATCGGCCTGCACGATGCGCGGGCGCAGCCGGGGGTGGCGTACGGCCAGCTCGGCCACGAGCGGCGCGGCCACCGTGGCCAGCGCGCTCGGGGCGCAGCCGATGGCCAGCTCGCCGCCGGGCTCGGTGTCGAGGGCCCGTACCGCTCCCTCGGCCCGTTCCAGGGCGGCCAGTACGGGCTCGCAGGCGGCGGCCAGCGCCGCGCCGGCCGGGGTGAGGCGCAGCCCGCGCCCGTCGCGCTCGACGAGGACGGCCCCGGCCTCGGTCTCCAGGGCGCGCAGTTGCTGGGAGACGGCGGAGGGGGTCACCGCGTGCAGGTCGGCGACGGCGGTCACTTTCCCGTGGGTCGCCAAGTCTCGGAGGATGATCATCCGCTTCACATCAAGCATGAGTTCATCTTAACGATCGCTGTAGTAGAGGTAGCTGGACTTCACAGTTCGGTGGGGTGATGCTCGTGCCATGAACGCGAAGAAGAAGGTCGTCCTGGTCGGAGCCAACGGCACCCTCGGACGGGCGGTCCACACGGCCCTGCGCGAGCGCGGCCACCAGGTCGTCACCGCCTCCCGCAAGGGCGCCGACATCACCGTGGACATCACCGACCCCGAGTCAGTCCGGGCCATGTACACCCGGCTGGCCGAACGGGTGGGAGAGATCGACGCGGTGGCCAGCGCCGCCGGCAGCGTGCCGTGGCGGCCCCTGGGCGAACTGGGCACGGACGACATCCGCAGCGGCCTCGAGGGCAAGGTCGTCAGCCAGGTCGAGCTGGTCCGCCAGGGCGTCGCCCACCTGCCCGCGCACGCCTCGTACACCCTGATCACCGGCATCCTGGCCCGCGAGCCCCTGCTCACCGGCGCGGTGGCCGCCCTCGCCAACGGCGCCGTCGAGGCCTTCGTGCGCGCCGCGGCCATCGAACTGCCCGGCCGCCAGCGCATCAACGCCGTCAGCCCCACCGTCTTCGAGGAGTCCCTCGACGCCTACGGGGACACCTTCGCGGGATTCGACCCGGTGCCGGTGGCCCGCGCGGCGAACGCGTACGTCAAATCGATCGAGGGCCACCAGACGGGCCGGATCTTCCTGGTCGAGTAGCCGAAGGGCGGGCCGAACAGGGGTCCCCGAACCGGCTCCGCCTTCGAAACGCCGGGGTCCGTGTGCCATGCACCACAGGGACCCGGGGGTTGGGCCGCTTCCGGGTCGGATAGCCTGACCGCGGATGTCTCTTCACGTCAAGATTTACAGGGGAGCGGCGTCCTCCAGCACATGGGGCAGGGACGCCCCACCGCCAGCTGTCTAACGGAGAAGGCCATGACCCGCACTCCTGTGAATGTCACCGTCACCGGCGCCGCCGGCCAGATCGGCTACGCGCTGCTCTTCCGCATCGCCTCCGGTCACCTGCTCGGCGCCGACGTGCCGGTCAAGCTCCGTCTTCTGGAGATCCCCCAGGGCATGAAGGCCGCCGAGGGCACCGCCATGGAGCTCGACGACTGCGCCTTCCCGCTGCTCAAGGGCATCGACATCTTCGACGACCCGAACCAGGGCTTCGCCGGCGCCAACGTCGCGCTGCTCGTGGGCGCCCGCCCGCGCACCAAGGGCATGGAGCGCGGTGACCTGCTCTCCGCCAACGGCGGCATCTTCAAGCCGCAGGGCGCCGCGATCAACGCGAACGCCGCGGACGACATCAAGGTCCTGGTCGTGGGCAACCCGGCCAACACCAACGCGCTCATCGCGCAGGCCGCCGCCCCGGACGTACCGGCCGAGCGCTTCACCGCGATGACCCGCCTGGACCACAACCGCGCGATCTCGCAGCTCGCGCAGAAGACCGGCGCCGCCGTCTCCGACATCAAGCGCCTCACCATCTGGGGCAACCACTCGGCGACCCAGTACCCGGACATCTTCCACGCGGACATCGCCGGCAAGAACGCCGCCGAGGTCGTCAGCGACGAGCAGTGGCTCGCCGACACCTTCATCCCGACCGTCGCCAAGCGCGGCGCCGCGATCATCGAGGCCCGTGGCGCGTCCTCGGCCGCCTCGGCCGCCAACGCCGCCATCGACCACGTGCACACCTGGGTCAACGGCACCGCCGAGGGCGACTGGACCTCGATGGGCATCCCGTCGGACGGCTCCTACGGCGTCCCGGCCGGCCTGATCTCCTCCTTCCCCGTCACCTGCAAGGACGGCAAGTACGAGATCGTCCAGGGCCTGGACATCAACGAGTTCTCCCGCGCCCGCATCGACGCCTCCGTCCAGGAGCTGTCGGAGGAGCGCGACGCGGTCCGCGAGCTCGGCCTGATCTGATCCGTCCTTCCCGCCGAGGAGTGCGAACACCTCGGCGGGAAGCGCGGACCCGAGCGCCCCGGCCCCACCAGGCCGGGGCGCTTTGGCGTGTTTACGCCTGTCGGATGATGTAGGGGAAATCTAAGGTCGGTCGGTGACCGAGAGCCCGATTCCCCCTCAGCCCACCGGCGGGCGGCAGGACGACCTCCACCGCGGCCGTCCCCCCGTCGAACCGGCGCTCAGCGAAGCCGGCCGCTTCCTGTGCGCGGGCACCTACATCGACGCCGGGTACCGCGATCGGGTGATCAAGGAGCTGTACGTCCACGAGGAGCGGATCGTCGCGCCCTCCTACGGCTTCGACGCCTCACGCGTCCTCGCCCACGCCCTCCGCGCCCGCCGCGCCGAACTCGGCTGGGCACTCGGCGTACTCGGCGCCTGGTTCGTGGGTTCCGTGCTGACCGGGGGCGCCCTCGCGCTGATGCTCGTCCCGTTCCTGCTGCTGAGCCTCGCGGGCTGGCTCAGGGCCCGGTCCGGCCTGCTGGCCCGCCTGCTGTCCATCGTGGTGCGGATCTACGCCTGGTGGAACCTGCTCGCCCTCCTCTGCCTGATCCTCTTGGTCTGGCTGACCCTGCTCGGCGCCTTCGACGACACGGGCGGCTCCATCGGCCTCGGCGCCCTGATCTTCTCGCAGGGTGTCGGAGGCCTGGCGGCCGGATTCGTCATCGGGTGGGTGCCGGCGGTCTTCGCCGCGGTCGTCACCGTCGTGGGCCTCCAGCGCGGATACGTCGCCCGGACCATCGCCAACGACCTCAACCGGGACCGGTACGCCCACCGGCCGACCGATCCCGCCGAGGCCGAGGTGGGCGTACGGTTCGCGCGCGTGCGCCGGCGCATCATCGACGAGCAGCACGCACCGCTGATCATGTACGACATCAACGACCCGTTCGCCGGGGCCGGTCAGGCCTACCGCCCCTGGCAGCAGTCCTTCGAACTGCGCCCCCGCGAGGACCTGCCCGCCGGCACCACCCCGGAGCCGCTCACCAACGCCCGCATCCTGGAGGGGATCGTCCCGCTGGTGGAGCGGCTGCGGGCGCCCTCGCCGCACGGGTCCCCCGAGGCCCAGGCCGCCGTGTTCGACCGGATGCAGGAGCTGGTCGTCGACCAGTGCGTGTTCCTGCCCGGCGACGGGCTGGGGCACCGCGACGAAGGCCCGCACCTGCGGGCGGACTTCGAGGCGCACCGGGCCGTGGCCATCGAGGAGGGCGGCGAACGCCGCCGGCACTTCCTGCGCATCCGCGTCGGCGGCTGGGACGAGAACATGGTCGTCACGCTGTTCGTACGGGTCCACACCCAGGGCGGCATGATGATGGTGGAGCTGGCGCCGCACGTGCTGCTCCCCGTCCGCGTCGCCTTCCACAACGCGGACGCGGACGCCCACCGCTACCTGAACAACAACCGGTTCGGGAAGGTGGTCTGGGCCCTGCGCCACACCCCCGGCTCCTTCACGTCCTCCCTCGTCACCCTGGGCCGCGGCGTCGCGAGCTGGGTGAGGATCGCGGCCGGCGGTCACCGCGGCGCCCGGCCCGAAGGACCGCGCGTGTCCGTGCGCGAACTCGCCTCGCAGGACAACGGCTCGATGTTCCACCTCATGGACCTCGACAGGTACTTGAAGACCATTCAGGACCGGGTCGTGGCCGGTATTACCTTGGTCCTGCACGAAGGCGGCTGGCACACCGAGGCGTTCGCGCAGCGCGCCGGCATCTACCTCGCCGAAGGCGCCACGTACGTGGGGGCGATGTACGGCAGCGCGGCCAGCTTCGGCGGCAGCGGCAACCACAACAGCACCCACAGGGGGAGTCATGGCGACAGATAGCGGAAGCGGGAGCGGCAGCGGCCCGGAGCCCGGAGTGCGGATCGGCAGCCTCCACGGCAGCGCGGTCAGTTTCGGCGGCTCCAACAACACCAACACCGTCCACCACGGCGGTACGGAAGCGGGCGCGCCCGGCGCGGCGCAGCTGCTGGAGGCCGTACTGAACCTGCGCGCGGCCCTCGTACACGCGCCCCGGGGCGCCGACAGAACCGCCCTCGACACCGAACTGGACGGGATCGCCGAACAGCTGGAGGGCGCCGAGACGATCCGCCCCGGCCTGCCCGCCCGGCTGCGCGCGGCGCTGGAGCGGTGGGCTCCGCTGGTGGAGTCGGTGAGCGCGGCCGCTGCCCTGGGCAGCCTGCTCGGCATGCTGGGGGGCTGAGCCGTGGCTCCGGCACAACCGCCGTCCGGGCCGCGCCGCTGGGACGCGCAGGCGCAGCGCTGGGTGGTGGACCAGGCCCCGGCCGGGACGCAGACCGGGCCGGCCGGGCCGCCGCCGGGCCTGCCGACGGTTCCGCCGCAGCCGTCGGCCGCACCGCCGGCCTACGACCCGCTCGGGCCCGGGGCTCCGGCTCCGGCCCCGCCCCCGTACGGGGCGCCGACCGCGCCGCAGCCGCCGTACGGCTCCGACCCCGGGTACCTGCCGCCCGTACCGCCGCGGCCCGACCACGTGCCGCCCTCCGGCGGGCCGCGCGGCCGCTGGCGGACCCCGGTGACGGCGGGCATCGCGGTCGCCTCAGTCGCCATCGGCGCCGGAGCGGTGTGGTTCCTGGCCCGGGACACGGACGACGCGAACGGCGCGGGGGAGAAGAACGGGACGGTGGCCTCGGGCACGCCCTCGTGGTCCGGCGGGGAACCGTCCGGAACGGCGTCGCCCACCGCCTCCGGCTCCCCGACGGCCGGGGCCGGTACGAGCCCGGGCCCGAGCCCGACCGGCACCGGGCCGGGGACGGGGGCGGGGGAGGGGGCCCACGAGACCAAGCAGGACCCGGCGGGCTTCACCCTCGCCGTCCCGGCGGGCTGGGGGCGGGAGGAGCTCAAGGAGGGGGTCTTCTACCGCTCGCCCGACCGCACCGCGCTGATCCAGGTCTTCCGGGTGTCGGAGCCGGAGCTCAGCCCGCTCGAAGCGGTCACACAGGCCTCCGGCTACCTGCGGAGCGCCACCCGGGGGTACCAGGAGGTGCGCGTCGGCCCGGTCCCCGGCGGCTCGGGGGCGGCCGAGCTCGTCTACCAGTACGACAGCGACGAGTCGCACGGGCTGCGGCGCGGCGTCGAACGGGTCCTGTTCGCGTCGGACGGCGGCAAGTGGGCGGTGCTGACCGCGGGCCCGGCCGCCGAGTGGCAGGTCACGCAGGAGCACCACGCGGCGGCGCTGGCCGCGTTCCGGCCGACAGGCTGACCGGGTTCGCCGGGGGGCCCCGCCTGCCGGCCTTCCGGCCGGCCGGGCCGCTCGGCCGCGCCGGTCAGGACTGGTACATGCCCGGCTTGTAGTGGCCCGGCACCATGCGGGTGGTGACCCCGATGCGGTTCCAGACGTTGATCGTCGCGATCACGGCGATCAGCTGGGCCAGCTCGCGCTCCTCGAAGTGCCGCGCGGCCTTCGCGTACACCTCGTCGGGCACGAAGCCGTCCGTCAGGACCGTGACGGCCTCGGTGAACTCGATCGCCGCGAGCTCCTTCTCGGTGTAGAAGTGCCGCGACTCCTCCCAGGCGGCCAGCTGCACGATCCGGTCGACGCTCTCACCGTGCGCGATCGCGTCCTTGGTGTGCATGTCGAGGCAGAAGGCGCAGTGGTTGACCTGCGAGGCACGGATCTTGACCAGCTCGACCAGGGCCGGGTCCAGGCCCTTGCGGGAGGCGATCTCCAGGGCCAGCACGGCCTTGTAGACCTCGGGGGCGAGCTTCGCCATCTGCATGCGCGGGGTGTGCTCGGGCGCGTGCTCGTGCGTGGGGGCGGGGGTCTGCTGGTGCTGTGTGGTCGTCGTCATGTGATCCACCCTAGGATCCGGGCGGCCCAGGGATATGGTCCATATCCATGACGGATTCATGGGCCACTTTCGGCGCCGACCTGCATCTGGACCTCTCCGCCGGGCGCGGTCTGCGGGCCGGTCTCACCGAGGCGCTGCGCGAGGCCGCGCGCAGCGGGCGGCTGGCGGCCGGGACCCGGCTGCCGTCCTCCCGCACCCTCGCCGCCGACCTGGGCATCGCGCGGAACACGGTCGCGGAGGCGTACGCGGAGCTGGTGGCCGAGGGCTGGCTGACCGCCCGCCAGGGCTCCGGCACCCGGGTCGCGGAACGGGCCCGTCCGCGCCGGGCCGCGGCGGCCGCCCCGGTACGGCGCCCCGCGCGCAAGGGGCCCTCGTACAGCCTGCAGCCAGGCTCCCCGGACCTCGGCGGCTTCCCGCGCGCGGCCTGGCTGTCGGCGGCCAGGCGGGCACTGACCGACGCGCCGAACGAGGCCTTCGGGTACGCGCTCGACCCGCGCGGCCGCGTCGAGCTGCGGCAGGCGCTGGCCGGCTACCTGGCGCGGGCCCGCGGGGTGTACGCGGACCCGGACCGGATCGTGCTGTGCGCGGGCTTCCTGCACGGGCTGACCCTGCTGGCCGGGGTGCTGCGGGCGCGCCGGGTGCGGGAGGTGGCGGTGGAGGGGTACGGCCTGGACTTCCACCGGAACCTGCTGGTGCGGGCCGGGCTGCGGACGCGGCCGCTGGGGGTGGACGCGGACGGCGCCCGCACGGGGGAGCTGACCGCGGGGGCGGGCGCGGTGCTGCTGACCCCGGCGCACCAGTTCCCGACGGGTGCGGCCCTGACCCCGGCCCGGCGGGCGGCGGCGGTCGACTGGGCCCGGACCACGGGCGGGCTGATCCTGGAGGACGACTACGACGGGGAGTTCCGCTACGACCGCCAGCCGGTCGGCGCCCTCCAGGGGCTGGACCCGGACCGGGTCGTCTACCTCGGCACGGCCAGCAAGTCCCTCGCGCCCGGGCTGCGGATGGGATGGATGGTGGTCCCGCCGGGGCTGCTGGACGAGGTCCTGGCGGCCAAGGGCCCCACGGACTGGGCCTCCAGCGCGCTGGAACAGCTCACGCTGGCGGAGTTCATCACCTCGGGGGCGTACGACCGCCACGTGCGCGGGATGCGGCTGCGGTACCGGCGGCGCCGGGACGAGCTGGTGGCGGCGGTGGCGGGCCGGGTGGGGGTGTCGGGGATCGCGGCGGGGCTGCACGCGGTGCTGGACCTTCCGGCGGGCACGGAGCGGTCGGTCCTGCAGTCGGCCGCCTGGCAGGACCTGGCCCTGCACGGCCTGTCGAGCTTCCGGCACCCGGAGGCCGAGGTCGCGCCGCGGGATGCGCTGGTCGTCGGCTACGGGACTCCGTCGGACAGCGCGTGGTCCCCCACCCTGGCCGCCCTCGCCGCCGCCCTTCCCTGACGGGCCCGCCTGCGGCCCGGCTGCCGGGGGCCAGCCCCCGGACCCCCGCGCCTCAAACGCCGGCGAGGCTGAAAGAGCGCCTCAAACTCCGGCGGGGCTGGATTTGGCTGAGGCCGCCACAATCCAGCCTCGCCGGCGTTTGAGGCGCGGGGTTCGGGGCGGAGCCCCGACACGACGGGCCGCAGGTGACAGACGGGCCAAGACAACGCCCTGGTCACCCGCCCGGGGACGGAGCGGCCGGTTCGCCGAAGCGGGCCAGGGCCAGGGAGCCGGCGACCGCTACGGCGAAGCCGGCGACGGCGAGCCAGGTGAGGCCCTCGCGGGTGCGGTCGCCGAGCCAGACCACGCCCACCACGGCCGGGCCGATCGTCTCGCCGAGCACCAGCCCCGCCGTCGCCGCCGTCACCGAGCCGCGCGCGAGCGCCGAGGTGAGCAGCAGGAAGGCCGCACCGCCGCCCAGCAGCAGTGCGTACAGGGCCGGGTCGCGCAGGTCCCACGGGGAGTCGATGAGCCGCACCGAGACCTCGACCACCCCGAAGCCCGTCCCCGCGGCCAGGCCCAGGACCAGCGCCCGCGGCCCGTCCGGGAGCCGCCCCGCCACCGCGCCGACCACCAGCACCAGCCCGGCCACCGCGAGCAGCCCCAGCTCCAGCGCGAGCGACCCGGTCCCCGAGCCCTCCTCCCCGGCGGCCAGCCCGAGCATCAGCAGCCCCGCGCACACCACCCACACCGCACCCCACTCCGTCCGGGACAGCCGCACCCGCAGCAGCCGCGCCGCGACCACCGCCGTCACCGCCAGACTGGCGGCCAGCGCGGCCCCCACCGCGTAGATCGGGATGTGGCGCAGCGCGATGATCTGGAGGACGAAGCCGACCGCGTCGAGGCCGAGACCCAGCAGGTACCGCCACTGCCGTACGGCGCGCAGGAACAGCGCCGCGTCCACCCCGGACCCCGAGCCCGGCTCCGCCGCCCGCGCCGCGACCGCCTGCAGAACGGACGCCGTACCGAAGCACACCGCCGCACCGAGTGCGCAAATCATCCCAATGAGCACGAACTGACTCTAGGTCACGGATCTCACGGCGGCCGGATTCCATCGGCCGGGGCCACCGCTCTACTCTGTCGGCAGCACGCCAGGCCCCAGGGGGAGCAGCAGACATGGACAGCAGTAGCACCAACCAGCGCCGTATGCGCTCCGGCGCGGTCGCCCTCGGCGGCATGGGCCTGCTCGCGGCCACCCTCGTGGCCTGCGGCAGCAGCGACGAGCCCGACAAGCGCTGCGCGTCCCGCTCCACGCTCGAGCACCTGAACAACAAGGAGTGCAAGAGCGGCGGCCGCGGCGCGTACTACTACGGCGGCTACGTCAGCAGCGGCAAGGTCTCCGGCGGCAGCTTCGACAAGTCCGCCGTCACCCGCGGCGGCATCGGCGGCCACAAGAGCTCCGGCTCCAGCGGCGGCTGAGGAAACCGGACCCCATGCAGCGGCACACCATCGAGCCCCGCCCCGGCTGGCAGAAGACCGTCGAGGAGCAGGGGCTCATCTATCCCCTCACCCGCTACCCCGACGACTCCCTGCGCCCCTACTGGGACGAGAGCGCGTACTACTCCTTCTCCCTCCCCGAGGTCGAGGCCCTGGAGAACGTCGTCGAGGAGCTGCACGCCATGTGCCTGGCGGCGGCCGCGCACATCGTCGAGCACGACCGCTTCGCCGACCTCGGCATCACCGACCCCGGGCTGGCCGAGCTGATCGCCGAGTCCTGGCGCCGGCGCGCCGAACAGCCCTCGCTCTACGGCCGTTTCGACCTGCGCTACGACGGCACCGGCAGCCCGGCCAAGATGCTGGAGTACAACGCCGACACCCCCACCTCCCTCGTGGAGGCGGCGAGCCCGCAGTGGTTCTGGATGGAGGACCGTTTCCCCGGCGCCGACCAGTGGAACTCCCTGCACGAGCGCCTCGTCGACGCCTGGCGCCGCCAGGCCGAGCTGCTGCCGCCCGGTCCGCTGCACTTCGCGCACTCCGAGACCGACGAGCTCGGCGAGGACCTGATGACGGTCGCCTACCTCCAGGAGACCGCAGAGCAGGCCGGCCTGGACACCCACGCCCTG
Organism: Streptomyces sp. NPDC048424; assembly: GCF_040651555.1. Lineage (NCBI taxonomy): Bacteria > Bacillati > Actinomycetota > Actinomycetes > Kitasatosporales > Streptomycetaceae > Streptomyces > Streptomyces sp. NPDC048424. Next base: position 349,776 of record NZ_JBEZKE010000002.1, read on the forward strand.
TCCGTCGAGCAGATCGGCTGGGACAGCCTGTCCGGACGGTTCGTGGACGAGAAGCTCGGCTTCATCCGCAGCTGCTTCAAGCTCTACCCGTGGGAGTGGCTGGCCACGGACGAGTTCGGCCCGCAGGTCCTCGGCACGTACGACCACGGCGGCGGCACCGGCACCACCTGCTGGATCGAACCGCTGTGGAAGATGCTGCTCTCCAACAAGGCGCTGCTGGCGATCCTGTGGGAGCTCTTCCCCGAGCACCCGAACCTGCTGCCCGCCTATCTCGACGGACCGCGCGAGCTGGCCGGGGCCGGATCCCCCGGCTACGTGGCCAAGCCCCTCCTCGGCCGCGAGGGCGCGGGCGTCACCCTGCACGGACCGGGCGAGGACGGCGAGCCCTTCGTGCCGGAGGAGGGCGAGCGGTACTGCTTCCAGGGCCTGGCCCCGCTGCCCGACTTCGACGGCAACCGGGTGGTGCTCGGCGCGTGGGTCGTCGAGGACGAGGCGGCGGGGCTCGGCATCCGCGAATCGGCGGGGCCGGTCACGGACGAGTACGCCCGCTTCCTGCCCCACGTGATCCTCTAGGGGCGCTGTCTCAGGAGGCCAGCACCGCCCGGAGCTGGTCCAGCCCCCAGTCCAGGTCCTCCTTGCTGATCACCAGCGGCGGGGCGAGCCGGATCGTCGATCCGTGGGTGTCCTTCACCAGCACCCCCCGGTCCATCAGCTTCTCGGAGACCTCCCGGCCCGTCCCGTGGCCCGGGGCGATGTCCACGCCCGCCCACAGCCCGCGGCCCCGTACGGCGGTCACGGCGCCCCCGCCGACCAGCAGGCCCAGCTCGTGGTGCAGGTGGTCGCCCAGCTCGGTGGCGCGCTGCTGGAACTCGCCGGTCCGGAGCATCGCGACGACCTCCAGGGCGACGGCGCACGCGAGCGGGTTCCCGCCGAAGGTGGACCCGTGCTGCCCCGGCCGGAACACCCCGAGCACGTCCCGGTCGGCGACGACGGCCGACACCGGCACCACGCCGCCGCCGAGCGCCTTGCCGAGGATGTAGACGTCGGGGACGACCCCCTCGTGCTCGCAGGCGAAGGTCTTCCCGGTCCGCCCCAGCCCCGACTGGATCTCGTCCGCCATGAAGAGGACGTTCCGCTCGCGGGTCAGTTCCCGTACGCCGCTCAGGTACCCGGCGGGCGGCACCAGCACCCCCGCCTCGCCCTGGATCGGCTCCAGCAGCACGGCCACGGTGTTCTCGGTGACGGCGTGGGACAGCGCGGTGAGGTCCCCGTACGGGACGATCTCGAAGCCCGGCGTGTACGGACCGAAGTGGTCGCGGGCGTCGTGGTCCGTCGAGAAGGAGACGACGGTCGTGGTCCGGCCGTGGAAGTTGTCGGCGGCGACCACGATCTTGGCGTGCCCGTCCGGGACGCCCTTCACCTCGTAGCCCCACTTGCGGGCGGTCTTCACCGCCGTCTCCACGGCCTCCGCGCCCGTGTTCATGGGCAGCACCATCTCCTTGCCGCAGAGATCGGCGAGCTCGGTACAGAAGTCGGCGAACCGGTCGTGGTGGAAGGCCCGCGAGGTGAGCGTGACCCGCTCCAGCTGGGCCCGGGCGGCATCGATCAGACGCCGGTTGCCGTGCCCGAAGTTGAGGGCGGAGTAGCCGGCGAGCATGTCGAGGTATCTGCGGCCCTCCACGTCGGTCATCCACGCACCGTCCGCGGACGCGACGACGACGGGCAGCGGATGGTAGGTGTGCGCGCTGTGCGCGTCGGCGGAGCGGATGACATCAGCAGTTGTCGACACGGGGTCTCCGATCGTCCGTCTTGCCCGGTGCGGCGGTGACGAGGGTGGCGTCACCCTTCTTATCGTCGCTTTCTTATCGTCGCTTTGATGCCGGACGCGGAAACCTTCCGCGTCGCGCGGCAGCAGTCGCGCGGCGGCTAAGGTGGGCGGTACGCACGGCGACTGGCGCACGGAGAACGAACTCCGGGGGAGTCGTGCGCGTTCGACCGCATTCAGGGCCGCTCGCCTGGGCCTCGCGGGGTACCGATCACATCGACCCCGGAGGAGCCCGCCATGTCCGCGAGCCGCCATCCCGCCCTTCTCGCGACCGACCCCGAACTGGCGTCGTTCGTCGCGGCGGAGGAAGTCCTCCAGGCGCAGACCCTGCGCCTGATCCCCAGTGAGAACTACGTGTCCGCGGCCGTCCTGGAGGCCTCCGGCACCGTGCTGCAGAACAAGTACAGCGAGGGCTACCCGGGCCGCCGCTACTACGAGGGCCAGCAGAACATCGACCGCGTCGAGGCCCTGGCGGTCGAGCGGGCGAAGGGCCTGTTCGGCGTGGACCACGCGAACGTGCAGCCGTACTCCGGCTCACCGGCCAACCTGGCCGTGTACCTGGCCTTCGCGAAGCCGGGCGACACCGTGATGGGCATGGCCCTGCCGATGGGCGGCCACCTGACGCACGGCTGGGGCGTCTCGGCGACCGGCTCGTGGTTCCGGGGCGTGCAGTACGGCGTCCGGGCCGACACCGGGCTCATCGACTACGACGCCGTGCGCGACCTGGCCCTCGCCGAGCGGCCCAAGCTGATCTTCTGCGGCGGCACCGCCCTGCCGCGCACGATCGACTTCGCGGCCTTCGCGTCCATCGCCGAGGAGGCGGGCTCGGTCCTGGTCGCGGACGTGGCCCACATCGCGGGCCTGATCGCGGGCGGCGCGCACCCGTCCCCGGCGGGTCACGTGGACGTCATCTCCACCACGACGCACAAGACCCTGCGCGGTCCGCGGGGCGCGATGCTGATGTGCCGCGAGGAGCACGCGAAGGCCATCGACAAGGCGGTCTTCCCGGGCCTCCAGGGCGGCCCGCACAACCAGACGACGGCCGGCATCGCGGTGGCGCTGCACGAGGCCGCGCAGCCGTCGTTCGTCTCGTACGCGCACGCGGTCGTCGCCAACGCGAAGGCGCTGGCGGCGGCGCTGCTGGAGCGGGGCTTCGACCTGGTCTCGGGCGGTACCGACAACCACCTGATCCTGATCGACCTGACGGGCAAGGACGTGCCGGGCAAGGTCGCGGCGAAGGCCCTGGACCGGGCGGGGATCGTGGTGAACTACAACACGGTCCCGTTCGACCCGCGCAAGCCGTTCGATCCCTCGGGGGTGCGGATCGGCACGCCGTCGCTGACGTCGCGGGGGCTGGGCGCCGTCCACATGCCGCAGGTCGCCGATTGGATCGCCCGGTCCGTGGACGCCGCCGCGAAGTCGGACGAGCCGGCCCTGGCCGCGGTCCGCGCGGAGGTCGCCGACCTCATGGCCGCCTTCCCGGCCCCCGGGCTCCCGCTGTCCTGACCTGCGGCGCCGCTGCCGGAGCTCCGCCCCGGACCCTCCCGCAGACTCCGTCCGGGGGGACCCCCGGCCCAAACGCCGGCGGGGCTGGATTTTTCAGCCCGCCCGGCGTTCGAGGGCGTCCCTCGGCCGGAGCCGCCGCCGCACCGTTCGGCCCCGCGCAGCGGTGTCGGCCCGCCCCGTCCCGGAACGGAAAGCGGTCGCTCGGCCGGGGCTGGATCCGGACGCACCGCTACCGCCCGGTACCCCGGAGCCGCGGGGACCGGGTCGCCGCGACCCGGAAGGATCCGGCCAGCGGCGGGCCCGAGCCCGCCCCCGCACCTGAGAGAATGGGGCCATGGCTTCTGATCGTCCTCGCGCGCTCTCCGGCATCCAGCCCACCTCCGGTTCGTTCCACCTCGGGAACTACCTCGGAGCCATTCGCCAGTACGTCGCCCTGCAGGAGACGCACGACGCGTTCTACATGGTCGTCGACCTGCACGCGATCACCATGCCGCAGGATCCGAAGGATCTCCGCGCGAACACCCGTCTCTCCGCCGCGCAGCTGCTCGCCGCCGGCCTGGACCCCGAGCGCTGCACGCTCTTCATCCAGAGCCACGTGCCCGAGCACGCCCAGCTCGGCTGGGTCATGAACTGCATCACCGGTTTCGGCGAGGCCAGCCGGATGACCCAGTTCAAGGACAAGTCCGCCAAGGGCGGCGTCAACAGCGCCAGCGTCGGCCTGTTCACGTACCCGATCCTGCAGGTCGCCGACATCCTGCTCTACCAGGCGAACGCCGTCCCCGTCGGCGAGGACCAGCGCCAGCACATCGAGCTGACCCGCGACCTCGCCGAGCGCTTCAACCAGCGCTACGGCCAGACCTTCACCCTGCCCGCCGCGCACATCGTCAAGGAGGTCGCGAAGATCTACGACCTCCAGGACCCGGCGATCAAGATGTCGAAGTCCGCGTCCTCGCCCAAGGGCCTGATCAACCTCCTCGACGAGCCCAAGGTCACCGAGAAGAAGATCAAGAGCGCGGTCACCGACACCGAGGCGGAGATCCGCTTCGACACGGAGAAGAAGCCCGGCGTCAGCAACCTGCTCACGATCTACTCCACCCTCACGGGCGAGACGATCGCCGAGCTGGAGGCGAGGTACGAGGGCAAGGGCTACGGCGCGCTGAAGACCGACCTGGCCGGTGTGATGGTCGATTTCGTCACACCGTTCAAGCAGCGCACCCAGGAATACCTGGACGACCCGGAAACGCTGGATTCCATCCTGGCCAAGGGCGCGGAGAAGGCCCGTGCGGTCGCCGCCGAGACGCTCGCGCAGGCGTACGACCGCCTCGGTCTGGTGCCCGCCAAGCACTGACGAACGCAACTACGGACAGAGGGCCCTGGCAAGAACGGGGGTGCTGCCGCCACACTGGGGCGGCAGCAGTCCACAGCGACAAGCGGAGGAGAGATACGTGGGGACCGTAACGCTCGGCGTTTCGATCGCGGTCCCGGAGCCGTACGGCAGCCAGCTCCAGCAGCGGCGCGCCGGCTTCGGGGACGCCGCCGCGCACGGCATCCCCACGCACGTCACCCTCGTGCCGCCGACCGAGGTGGAGGCGGACCGGCTCCCGGCGATCCGGGCCCACCTCGCCGAGGTCGCGGACGCCTCCTGCGCCTTCCGGATGCGGCTGGGCGGGACGGGAACCTTCCGTCCCCTCTCGCCGGTCGTCTTCGTCCAGGTCGTCGAGGGCGCCGCGGGCTGCACCCGCCTCCAGGGCGAGGTCCGCGACCCCCAGGGGCCGCTCAGCCGCGAGCTGGCCTTCCCGTACCACCCCCACGTCACCGTCGCCCACGGGATCTCCGAGGAGGCGATGGACCTGGCGTTCTCGGCCCTCTCCGAGTACGCCGCCGAGTGGCTGTGCGAGGGCTTCGCGCTCTACGAGCAGGGCTCGGACGGGGTCTGGCGCAAGTTGCGCGAGTACCCCTTCGGGACCGGTGCGATCGGCGTACCGCCGCAGCCGGGCTGCCCGGCGGGCGAGGCGGCGGGAGCCCCCGGGGCGACCCCGCTGCCCTCCTGACGGAGCGGGCGCAGGGTCAGCCGGGCGGTGCGCCGGGCGCGGAATCTCAGCCTTCGCAGGACCAGCGTGTGGAACGGGCGACCGTCAGGGCGCGCTTCGGAAAAAGTCACAGTCGACGACCGTAGTACCCAAAACCGACAATCCCGGCTATTTACGTCGGCTCATTTACGGTGACCCCATGGACTGGTTGACGAAACTCCCGGTGATCGGGCCGCTCGTGGCCCGCCTCATGCGGACCCACGCCTGGCACTCGTACGAGCGCCTCGACCGCGTGCACTGGACCCGGCTCGCCGCCGCCATCACCTTCATCAGCTTCCTCGCGCTCTTCCCGCTGATCACCGTGGCCGCCGCGGTGGGCGCGGCGCTGCTCAGCCAGAAGCAGCTGGACCAGCTGGAGAAGAACCTCTCCGAGCAGGTCCCGGGCATCTCCGAACAGCTGAACATCGAGGGGCTCGTAGCGAACGCGGCCACCGTCGGGCTCGTCGCGGGCGCCCTCCTGCTGTTCACCGGCATCGGCTGGGTGGGCGCGATGCGCGACTGCCTGCGCGCCGTGTGGGACAAGGACGACGAGGACGACGGGAACCCCATCGTCCGCAAGGGCAAGGACGGGCTCGTCCTCCTCGGCCTCGGCGCGGTGGGCCTTGCCTCCGCCGCCGCCTCGATCTTCGGCGCCTCGGCGGTCGGGAAGTCCGCCGACTGGCTGGGCATCCCGAAGGAGGGCGCGGGCGGGGTGGGACTGCGCGCCGCCGCCTTCCTCGTCGGCGTCGTGGCCGCCTTCCTGGTGCTGCTCTACCTGCTGACCCTGCTCCCCGGGGTGGAACCGCCGCGCCGCCGCCTGATCGAGGCGGCGCTCATCGGCGCGGCGGGCTTCGAGCTGCTGAAGCTGCTGCTCAGCGGCTACATGCGGGAGGTCGCCGCGAAGAGCATGTACGGGGCCTTCGGCGTGCCGATCGCCCTGCTGCTCTGGATCAACTTCACGGCGAAGCTGCTGCTGTACGTCTCGTCCTGGACGGCCACCCGCGAGGAGGACGAGACCCCGGAACCCCAGGTGCGGAGCGAGGCGGACTCGTCCGGGTGACCGAGGGGTCCGGGCCGGGCCCGTGCGGGCCCGGGCCGGACCGGGGCTACACCAGGTCCTCGCCCCGGCCGCGGCGGCCGCGGGGCCAGCGGCGGTTGACCACGAAGGCGCCGCCCGCCAGTACGGCCAGTACGCCGCCCGCGATGCCCAGCGCGGTGCCCACGCCGCCCGAGCCCTTCCCGGCCGCCGACGGGTTGTTCTCGTGCGACTGGGCCGGGGAGCCGTGCGAGGAGGTGTCCGCGCTCTTCGGCGGCACCAGCTCACCCACCGGCCTGACCTTCCCGGCGGCCGCGAAACCCCAGTCGAACAGCGCCGCGGTCTCCTCGTAGACCGAGTTCGCACCGCCCGCACCCGGGTTCATCACCGTGACCAGCAGCTTCCTGGAGCCCTGCTGGGCGGCGCCGGTGAAGGTGGAGCCGGCCATGGTGGTGTTGCCGTTCTTCACCCCGGCGATGCCCTTGTAGGGGGAGAGCCCGCCCGCGCCCGTCATCAGCCGGTTGGTGTTCTGGATCTCGAAGTACTCGCGCGGTTTCCCGGCCTCCTGCCGGCCCGGGAACTTCGCCTCGGCCGTGCCGCAGTACTCGCGGAAGTCCTGCTTCTGCAGGCCGGAGCGGGCGATGAGGGTCAGGTCGTACGCGCTCGACACCTGCTCGGGGGCGTCGTACCCGTCGGGGGACACGACGTGCGTGTCGAGGGCCTGGAGCTCCTCGGCGTGCGCCTGCATGTCCTTGACGGTCTTGTCGATGCCGCCGTTCATGGCCGAAAGTACGTGCACGGCGTCGTTTCCCGACCGCAGGAACACCCCGAGCCACAGGTCGTGGACCGAGTACTCGAGGTCCTCCTTGACGCCGACCAGGCTGCTGCCCTGGCCCACGCCGTCCATGTCCTGCTCGGTGACCTTGTGGACCTGCTCCTTGGGCAGGCTCGGCAGCACGGTGTCCGCGAAGAGCATCTTCATGGTGGAGGCCGGGGGAAGCCGCCAGTGCGCGTTGTACGCCGCCAGGACCTCGCCCGACTCGGCGTCCGCCACGATCCAGGACCGCCCGGTGAGGTTCGTCGGCAGGGCGGGCGCGCCGGGCAGCAGGTTCACCTGGGTCCCCGGCTGGCCGAGCAGGGATCCGCCGACCGTGGACATCGACGCGGGCGGCGCGGGCGCCTGCGGCGCCTTGGCGGGCCCGCCCTTCCCGTCGGCCGGCGGGGTCGGCGCGGCGTGGGCGGGGGCCACCAGCAGGGAGGGCACCAGCAACGCGGCGGAAAGGACCGTCAGCGCGGTCGTCTTGGCAGACACGCAGGTGAAAGTACCTCCCGATGAGCTGTCCGGCGTCGCTGACCGGCCATTTCGGTGCAACCACCCCCGGGACAGCCCACCCCGGCGCGTCCGTCCTGGGGACGAATCCGATACTGAAGGCATGAAACTCAGCCGTGCCGCCTCCTGGTTCCTGCTCGCCTTCGGAGTGTGGAGCTGGTTCATCTGGGTGTCTTTCGTCCGGAACCTGTGGAAGAACGGCAGTGGCCAGGCCTTCGATGCGGCGGGCGATCCCACTTCCTACTTCTGGGTGCACCTGACGCTCGCGGTGACGTCCTTTCTCCTGGGGACGGCGGTCGGTGTGATCGGGTTGCGCGGGGTCCGGGCCCTGCGGCGTGAATCACGCACGGGGGCGGGCACGGGCGCGGGCACGGGCGCCGGCACGGGTGCCTCGGCATGACGATCCTCGTCTTCGCGCTCGTCGCGCTCGCGGTCTGCGCCCTGCTGGTGCTGGTGCACCGCTGGCTCTGGATCCGGCTGGTCCGCGACACCACGGCGCCCGGCGCCCGCACCCGCCGCATCGGCACGGCTCTGACCATCGCCCTGCCCCTCCTCTCTGTGGCCGCCCTGACCACGGGTCGTGCCGGAGCCCCCTTCTGGCTGCAGCAGACGGTGGCCTGGCCGGGATACCTCTGGCTCGCGGTGCTCCTGTACCTGACCCTGACGATGCTGGTCGCGGAGCCGATCCGCGCGCTGTTGCTCCGCCGTCTGGCCCACCGGGTCCCCTCCGGGGCGGTCGCAGGGCCTCCCGCGCCGCAGACCGCGCTCCGGGCCGCCGCCCCTGAGCAGGCCCCCGCGCCGGCCGCCGAGCCCACGCCCGAGCCGGCCACGGCGCCCGTCGCGGCCGCCACCGCCGAGCCCGCCCCCGAGCCCGCCGTCATGGCCCTGGAGCTGAGCCGGCGCCGGTTCGTCGCGCGGGCGGTGGGCGGGGCGGCCGCCGCCGTGGCCGTCGGCACCGTCGCCACCGGGACCTACGGGGTCCTGCGCGGGCCGAGCGTGCGGCGCGTACGGGTTCCGCTGGCGAAACTGCCGCGTGCGGCGCACGGTTTCCGCATCGCCGTCGTCAGCGACGTCCACCTCGGCCCGGTGCTCGGCCGCGCCCACACCCAGCGCATCGTCGACACCGTCAACCGCACCCAGCCCGACCTCATCGCGATCGTCGGCGACCTCGTCGACGGCAGCGTCCCCGACCTCGGGCCCGCCGCCGAGCCGCTGCGCCGGCTCAGCGCCCGCCACGGCTCGTACTTCGTGACCGGGAACCACGAGTACTTCTCCGGGGCGCAGCAGTGGATCGACCACGTCCGCGAACTCGGCCTGAACCCGTTGGAGAACGCCCGCCGCGCCCTGCCCCACTTCGACCTCGCCGGCGTCAACGACATCCAGGGCGAAACGGAGGGGAAGGGCCCCGACTTCCAGGCGGCCCTCGGCGACCGGGACCGGTCGCGGGCGGCCGTGCTCCTCGCCCACCAGCCCGTGGTCATCCATGACGCCGTCCGCCACGGCGTCGACCTCCAGCTCTCCGGCCACACCCACGGCGGCCAGCTCTGGCCCGGCAACTACCTCGCCGAGCTCGCCAACCCCACCGTCGCCGGGCTGGAGCGGTACGGAGACACCCAGCTCTACGTGTCCCGCGGAGCCGGCGCCTGGGGACCCCCGGTCCGGGTGGGCGCGCCGTCCGACATCACGGTCGTGGAACTCGCCTCATATCAGGCCTGACCCGTCCCAACCCGCCTTGAACTCCCGGGAATCGGCCTTCCGGTGGCTGATATTCCGTGATGGGATGACCGTTAATCGGACAGCGTGACGCTGTCAGCGGGACAACGGGTGGGGTTCACGGGATGCGGTCTGTCCGCTGGAAGATCATCGCGGCCGGGCTGGTCCTCGGCGTGGCCGGCGTGGGCACCTGGCAGTTGCTGCCCGAGGACGGCAGCGGCCGGGGCGCCATCCGGGTCGGGACGAGCGACGTGGTCTCCGCCCTCGACCCCGCCGGCGCGTACGACGTCGGTTCCTGGGCCCTGTTCAGCAACGTCTACCAGTCGCTGCTGACCGTCAAGCCCGGCTCCGACGCCCCCGTGCCGGACGCCGCCTCCTCCTGCGGGTTCGTCGGCCAGAAGCTCACCACCTACCGGTGCGAGCTGCGCCCCGACGTGAAGTTCGCCGGCGGTCGCGCGATCACCGCCGAGGACGTCAAGCACTCCTTCGACCGCATCAAGGCGATCAACTCCGACCAGGGCCCGGCCCCGCTGTTCAACACCCTGGAGTCGGTCAAGGCCGAGGGCCGGACGGTCACCTTCAACCTCTCCGCCGGCGACGCCACCTTCCCCTTCAAGATCGCGACGGGCGCCGCCTCGATCGTCGACAAGGACAAGTACCCGGCGAAGTCCCTGCGCGAGGACGGCAGGATCGACGGCTCCGGCCCGTACACGCTGGCCGCGTACAAGGCCGGTACGAGCGCCGAGCTCAAGCCCAACACCTCGTACAAGGGGCAGGGGAAGCCCGCCCGGACCTCCGTCACGGTGAAGTACTACAAGGACTCCGCGGACCTCGACCAGGCCTGGAACGCCCGCCAGGTCGAGGTCGCCCACCGGGAGATGCCGCCGGCCGTGCTCGCCGGCCTCAACCCGGGCATGAAGGACGTCCGCTACCAGGCCGCCGGCGGCAGCGAGACCCGCTCGATGGTCTTCAACGTCCGCCCCGGCTCCGCGGCCGCGCCGCTCGCCGTCCGCCAGGCCGTCGCCGCCCTGCTCGACCGCTCCAAGGTGGCGAGCGACGTCTACCTGGGCACCGTCACCCCGCTGTACTCCCTGGTCCCGGCGGGCATCGCCGCTCACAGCACGCCCTTCTTCGACGCCTATCCGACGCCCAACGGCGCCACCGCGAAGAAGCTCCTGAAGGACGCCGGGATCAACGCCACCGTCCCGCTCACCCTGGGGGTGAACGTGCGCGGTGCGAACGTCACCGAGGCCGAGGAGCTCAAGCGGCAGCTGGAGGGCACCGGGCTCTTCCAGGTGACGGTCAAGCCGGTCGAGAAGTGGGCCGACTACCAGAAGGCTTACGCGGCGGGCGAGTTCGACGTCTACACGATCGGGTGGGTCGCCGACTTCCCGGACGCGGACAACTTCCTCTCCCCGCTCGTCGGCGCCGACTCGTCGATGAACAACGGCTTCTCCGACAAGCACGTCGACGAGCTGATCACCCGTACCCAGTCCCACTCGGAGCGGGCCGACGCGGCCGCCGAGTTCCGCGACCTCCAGAAGGCGGTCGCCCAGCAGGCCCCGCTGGTGCCGATCTGGCAGAAGAAGGACTACGTGATGTCCCGCGACGCCGTCACCGGCGCCCAGTACCTGTCGGACGGCACCGGGGTCTGGCGCCTGTGGGAACTCGACTGGCTCTGAGCGCGGGGTCCCGGGGGCCTACGCGGGGTCCGGCTTCGGCTTCGACTTCGACTTCGACTTCGGGTCCGACTTCGGGTCCGGTGTCGGGTCCGGGTCCGACGCCTTGCGCCGGGCCCCCGCCGTGGCCGTCTGCGCCATGCCCGGCAGGAAGTCCGCGAAGAGTTCGTGCACTTCCCGCACCAGCGGCCGCAGCACCCGGAACCGGGCCAGGACGATGCCCCGCGTCGTCAGCTGCGCGCCGCGCTCGGCGAGCCGCCGCGTCTTCTCGCTGTTCGGGGAGCGGTCGAAGACCCAGTACAGGACCAGGCCCATCTGCGAGAGCCACATGAGCTCGGGCAGTACGTCGGCCAGCTCGGCCGGCACCTTGGTCTTCGCGCCCGCCAGCACCTCGCGGTGGATGTCGATCGCCGCCTGCCGCGCCGTCTCCGATTCCGGCGAGAACGGGCTGAGCGGACTCTCGGGGTCGGCCGCGTTCTTGAAGAACTGCGAGGCGAACTCGTGGTACGGGGCCGCGATGTCCATCCAGCTGGTCAGTACGCCCGCGAGCCGCTTCTGCAGATCGGTCTCGTTGTCCAGGATGGGCCGGACCGCTGCCTGGTGTGCCGCGCCGATCCGGTCGTAGAACCCCTGGACCAGGTGTTCCTTCGATTCGAAGTAGTAGTAGGCGTTGCCGACCGAGACACCGGCCTCCTTCGCGATACCCCGCATCGTCGTCTTGTCGAAGCCGCGCTCCTGGAAGAGACGGAGCGCGGTTTCGAGGATGAGCGTGCGGGTCTGCTCGCTCTTGGGAGCCTTCTGATCAGTCACGGTGGATGAGCCTATCGGGGGACGGAACACTGGTCGTCACAGGCTGGTCCCTCCGCGCCGTCGAGCGGTCCCCCGGTCCGTACCGCCTGCCGCCAGGCGGAGGCGGTGTACATGGCCGCCCGGGCGAAGGGCCGGCCGGCCGCGGTGGCCAGCCAGTTGGCCTTCGGCCGGTGTTCCACCAGCGCCCACAGGCACACGATGAAGGCGTCGGTCCCCTTCCACACCTGCCCCGAGTCCCCGATGACGGTGATCTCCTTCAGCGTCGACGCGTGGTCGAGCTTCGGGAACCGCCGCCGTGCCTCCCAGGAGGCCGCGGGGACCAGGGCGAGCGGGACCAGCCGGCGCTGCGCGAGCAGCCAGTGCCGGATGTGCACGCAGAGCGGGCAGCTCGCGTCGTAGAGGACGGTCAGTTTCCGCACCGCTCGCGTGGGGGCCACGGCTCAGGCCCCGGTGGGTACGGTCCACCCCTGCGGGGCGACGGGCGGGGTCTGCTGGTGCTCCATGATGCCCCGGCGGCGCATCTTGTTCAGCACCCACACGTTTCCGAGGTGCATGACCCCGAGGACGAGCAGGACGACGCCGAGCTTGACCGAGAGGGCCTCGAAGAGGCCGCGGGCGGTGTCGATCTCCTCGCTCGACCTCAGGTAGAGCGTCACGAAGCCGATGTTCACCAGGTAGAAGCCGACCACGAGGAGTTGGTTGACGGCGTCCGCGAGCTTCTCGTTCCCCTGGAGGACGTCGCCGATGAAGACCCGGCCGTTGCGGCTGAGCGTGCGGGCCACCCAGACGGTGAGACCGATGCTGACCAGCAGGTAGATGACGTACGTGACCACGGTGAGGTCCATGGACCCAGCCCCCTTGAACGCGTTCAAATGCTTACGTCGTTGACTGTAGGGCCTTTTTTGAACAAGTTCAAGCGAACGGCCGGGGGGTTCTCCGGCTGGGCCGGACGGCCCCATCGCCTCACCCGGTCGTGGCGATGCCCGGCGACAGCCGCAACCGCGATGCGTTACACATGGCCACCGAGAGTAACCGTCACCTGCATTCGAAAGTGAGGCGGCCATGTCGGTCGAGACAGCCCCGGGCACCCGGACCGGAACGGCGCAGCGGCAGCAGGAACAGGAACAGCTCAGCCTGAGTACGGCGGCGGCGCGGAACCTCGCGACGACGGCCAAGTCCGAACCGCAGATGCAGGGCATCAGCTCCCGCTGGCTCCTGAGGAAACTGCCCTGGGTGCACACGCCCGGCGGCGTCTACCGGGTGAACCGGCGGCTCTCGTACACGCTCGGCGACGGCCGCGTCACCTTCGTCAAGAACGGCTCCAAGGTCCACGTCATCCCCGCCGAGCTGACCGAGCTGCCGCTGCTGCGCGGCTTCGACGACCCGCTCGCGCTCGGCGCGCTGGCCGAGAGGTTCGTGCAGAAGGAGTACCAGCCCGGCCAGGTCATCGTGCACTCGGGGAAGAAGGCCGACCACGTCTTCCTCATCGCCCACGGCAAGGTCGAGAAGATCTGCGCGGGGAAGTACGGGGACGAGAACGTCATCGGGCGCCTCGGCGACGGCGACACCTTCGGCGGCCACACCCTGGCCCGCGCCAAGGGCACCACCTGGGAGTTCACCGCCCGCGCGGCGACCGCCGTCACGATCCTCGCGCTCCCGGAGACGGCGTACCGGGCGGTCGCCGACCAGTACGCCCACCTGCGCGCGCACGTCGCGGGCCTCAACGGCGGCCGCAACGGCTTCCGGACCAACCGGGCCGGCGAGAAGGCCATCGAACTGAGCGCCGGCCACCACGGGGAGCACGCACTGCCCGGCACCTTCGCCGACTACGAGCTCAAGCCGCGCGAGTACGAGCTGAGCGTGGCCCAGACCGTGCTGAGGGTGCACACCCGTGTCGCCGACCTCTACAACGAGCCGATGGACCAGACCCGGCAGCAGCTGCGGCTCACCGTCCAGGAGCTGCGGGAACGGCAGGAGCACGAGCTCGTCAACAACCCGGAGTTCGGGCTGCTCCACAACGCCGACTTCGACCAGCGCATCCAGACCCACTGCGGCCCGCCGACCCCGGACGACCTCGACGACCTGCTGTCCATGCGGCGCGGCACCCAGTACCTGTTCGCCCACCCGAAGGCGATCGCCGCCTTCGGCAAGGAGTGCAACAAGCGCGGCCTCGCCCTCGGCGGCGTCGAGGTCGACGGCCACCAGATCCCCGCCTGGCGGGGGGTGCCGATCCTGCCCTGCGGGAAGATCCCGCTCACCGAGCAGCACACCTCCTCGATCATCGCGGTGCGCACGGGCGAGGACAACGAGGGCGTGATCGGCCTCTACCAGACAGGCCTGCCGGACGAGTACGAGCCGGGGCTCAACGTCCGCTTCATGGGCATCGACGAGCGCGCGATCATCTCGTACCTCGTCACCGCCTACTACTCGGCGGCCGTCCTGGTCCCGGACGCCGTCGGCGTCCTGGAGAACGTCGAGGTCCGCCCGCGTGCGTGAGGGCGGGGGCGCCCGCCGGCCGGGTCCCCGCCCCGCCCCGCCGCGTCAGAAGCTCAGCGAGCGGGCGTAGTTCACCTGGGACATCACCCACTGGTAGGAACCCGTGTTCGTCGCCGGGATCATCGTGGAGTGGTGGCGGCCGCCGCTGGTCACCGTGACCTGGATGTAGCCGGTGGTGGTCTTCTCCTTCATCAGAAGGAAGAGCAGGCCGAGCAGGCAGAAGATGAAGAAGACGATCGCGAGCACGACCGCGTGGGCCGGGATCTTCTCCTCGGTGCGCGAGAAGTCGGTCGCGTTCCACATCGCGCCCTTGAGCGGCATCGGGCCCGACGGGGTGATGATCTGGTCCCCGGCGATGGTGATGTCACCGAGCGACAGGCCGGCGCCGCCGGCCGGGGCGGCGGCGGGGTAGCCGGGGGCCGGCAGGCCCGCGCCGCCGATGGTCGGCTGGTAGGCCGGGGCCGCCGGGTAGGGCTGCGGATAGCCGTAACTGGCCTCGCCCGGACCCCACCTGTAGTCACCCTGGTCGGGGGCGCCGGGCTGACCGCCCTGCCCGGTGGGGTCGTTCGCGTACGGATTCGGCTGCTGCTCGCTCATATGGCCGATCCTTCCACAACGACCCCCCTCCCCGTGCGCCGGTCAGAGAGCTGCCTCCACGATGCCGGTGACGTGCCCGATCACCTCGTCCTTGGTCGCGGCCGGGCCGGGCAGGAAGGAGTACGTGACCACGCGGCGGCCGTCCGCGGTGGCGAAGACCCCGCTGGTGTACTGGGCCATGCTGCCGGTCTTGCCCCACACCTCGGTCCCGTCCGACAGCTTGAAGAACGCCAACCCGCCCGCGCTGTAAGGCTGCTTGGAGGTCTTGGAGAGCGCGGGCATGACGAACAGCCGGCTCTGCTGCGCGGGCGGCAGCAGACGGCCGCCCAGCAGCGCCTTCGTGAACCGCTCCATGTCGGGTGCGTTGGAGATCATGCCGCCCTCGGCCCACGCCCACGGCTCCTTGGGGACGGGGGCGTCCAGGGAGGGGGTGGGCATCGAACTGTCCCCCGCCTGGGGGACGTACGTGTGGCGCAGGCCGAGCGGGCGCGCGATGCGCCGCTGGACCTCCTCGGCGTAGGTGCGGCCGGTGACCTTCTCGATCGCCAGGCCCAGGAAGAAGCAGTTGGCGCCGTTGTACTGCTGCACGGTGACGGGGGACTCGGGCGCGGTGGCGCAGCCGGTCCAGGCGTGGACCACCCGCTCGGGGGTCAGCCCGAGGCCGTCCGCGAGCGGTTCGCAGGGCAGGCCGAGGCCGCTTGTGTGGCTGAGCAGCTGACCGATGGTGATCGGCTTCCAGTGCGCCGGAACGGTCTCGGGGAGGACCTCGCGGATCGGGGTGTCCAGGGTGAACCGCCCCTCCGCCACCAGCTGGAGCACCACGGTGGAGGTGAACATCTTGGTCATGCTGCCGATGCGGAAGGACGCCGCGGGGTCATGGGAGAGCGGGCCCGTCGCCTTCGTCCAGCGGACGCCCGGCCCGGATGTCCGCACCATCGTCCCCGCCGCGACACCGCCGGGGGCCATCGCCTTCGCCAGGGCCTCCTCGTCGACCGACTGACGGTGGCCGATCGTGCCCACCACGGGCGCCGGGATCGGCTGGGCCGCCGAGGCGGGCAGGGCGCCGACGCCGATCGACGCGACGGCCGCGCAGGCGGCGACCAGGGTGATCCAACGGGCCTTGCGGGTGGCTGAGTTCGCGGGGTTCGTCATGTCCGCAAGCCTGTCGCGGTCAGGATCCGCCGACCATGAGGGACGCCCCCCACCCGCCCCTGACGCACCCCTGACCGCCCGTCCGGTCCCCGGCCGCCCGTTGTCAGTGCCCACCCCTAGGGTCGGCGGCATGGGAATGGTGACCTTCGTCGACGACCCGACGATCACCAGCCAGGTCCGCCGCTGATGCCGTACGGGAACGGCGAGGGCCCCGCCCCCGGACGAACCGGGGACGGGGCCCTCGTACACACGGACCGGAAGGTCAGAAACGGCGCGTGATCAGGGCGCGCTTGACTTCCTGGATGGCCTTCGTGACCTCGATGCCACGCGGGCACGCGTCGGTGCAGTTGAAGGTCGTGCGGCAGCGCCACACGCCGTCCTTGTCGTTCAGGATCTCCAGCCGCTGCTCGCCGGCCTCGTCACGCGAGTCGAAGATGAAGCGGTGCGCGTTGACGATCGCCGCCGGGCCGAAGTACTGGCCGTCGTTCCAGAACACCGGGCACGAGGACGTGCACGCGGCGCACAGGATGCACTTGGTGGTGTCGTCGAAGCGCTCGCGGTCCTCGGCGGACTGCAGGCGCTCGCGCGTCGGCTCGTTGCCCTTGGTGACCAGGAACGGCATGACGTCGCGGTACGCCTGGAAGAAGGGCTCCATGTCGACCACGAGGTCCTTCATCACCGTGAGGCCCTTGATGGCCTCGACGGTGATCGGCTTCTCCGGGTTGATGTCCTTGATCAGCGTCTTGCAGGCGAGCCTGTTCTTGCCGTTGATCCGCATCGCGTCGGAGCCGCAGATGCCGTGCGCGCACGAGCGGCGGAAGGTCAGCGTGCCGTCGAGGTCCCACTTGATCTTGTGGAGACCGTCGAGCACGCGCTCCTTCGGGTCGATCTCGACCTGGAAGTCCTGCCAGGTCGACTCCTCCGAGATCTCCGGGTTGAAGCGGCGGATCCGGAAGGTGACCGTGATGAACGGCGAGGCGGCGGCCGCCGCCTCCATCTTGTCCGTCTCGGACATGGTCGGGGTGGCCATCAGTACTTACGCTCCATCGGCTGGTAGCGGGTGACGACGACGGGCTTGTAGTCCAGCCGGACGGAGTCCTTGCCGTTGTCGCCGACCTCGCGGTACGCCATGGTGTGGCGCATGAAGTTGACGTCGTCGCGGTTCGGGTAGTCCTCGCGGTAGTGACCGCCGCGGGATTCCTTGCGCGCCAGCGCGGACACGGCCATGACCTCGGCCAGGTCGAGCAGGTTGCCCAGCTCGATGGCCTCCAGCAGGTCCGTGTTGAAGCGCTTGCCCTTGTCCTGGACGGACACGTTCTTGTAGCGCTCGCGCAGCTCAGCGATCTTCTCGACCGCGGTCTTGATGGTCTGCTCCGTACGGAACACCATCACGCACGCGTCCATCGTCTCCTGGAGCTCCAGACGCAGCTCGGCGACCCGCTCGTTGCCCGTGGAGTTGCGCAGGTGCTCGACGAGGTCGACGACCTGCTGCGCCGGGTTCTCCGGGAGCTCGACGTAGTCGTTCTCCTGCGAGTACTTGGCCGCGGCGATACCGGAGCGCTTGCCGAAGACGTTGATGTCCAGCAGCGAGTTGGTGCCCAGGCGGTTCGCGCCGTGCACCGACACGCACGCGACCTCGCCGGCCGCGTACAGGCCGGGGACGACGGTGGTGTTGTCGCTAAGGACCTCACCCTCGACGTTGGTCGGGATGCCGCCCATGGCGTAGTGCGCGGTGGGCTGGATCGGGATCGGGTCCGTGTACGGCTCGATGCCCAGGTAGGTGCGCGCGAACTCGGTGATGTCCGGGAGCTTCGCGTCGAGCTGCTCCGGCGGCAGGTGCGTCAGGTCCAGGTACACGTGGTCACCGGCCGGACCGCAGCCGCGGCCCTCACGGATCTCGGTGTAGATGGAGCGCGAGACGACGTCACGGGACGCGAGGTCCTTCATGACCGGCGCGTACTTCTCCATGAAGCGCTCGCCGTCCTTGTTGCGGAGGATGCCGCCCTCACCGCGGGCGCCCTCCGTCAGCAGGATGCCCATGCGCCAGATGCCCGTCGGGTGGAACTGGAAGAACTCCATGTCCTCCAGCGGCAGGCCGCGGCGGTAGCAGGCCGCCTGGCCGTCACCCGTGAGGGTGTGCGCGTTGGAGGTCACCTTGAAGAACTTGCCGGTGCCGCCGGAGGCGTAGATGACGGCCTTGGCCTGGAACACGTGGATCTCGCCGGTGGCGAGCTCGTACGCGACCACACCGGCCGACTTCTTGACGCCGTCCTCCTCGACCAGGAGCTGGTCCAGGACGTAGAACTCGTTGAAGAACTCCACGCCCTCCTTGACGCAGTTCTGGTACAGCGTCTGGAGGATCATGTGACCGGTGCGGTCCGCGGCGTAGCAGGACCGGCGGACCGGCGCCTCGCCGTGGTTGCGCGAGTGACCGCCGAAGCGGCGCTGGTCGATGGTGCCGTCCGGGGTGCGGTTGAACGGCAGGCCCATCTTCTCCAGGTCGAGGACCGCGTCGATGGCCTCCTTCGCCAGGATCTCGGCGGCGTCCTGGTCGACCAGGTAGTCACCGCCCTTGACCGTGTCGAAGGTGTGCCACTCCCAGTTGTCCTCTTCCACGTTGGCCAGCGCGGCGGCCATGCCGCCCTGCGCGGCGCCCGTGTGGGAGCGGGTGGGGTAGAGCTTCGTCAGCACCGCGGTGCGGCTGCGCTTCGTCGACTCGATGGCGGCGCGCATGCCCGCGCCACCTGCGCCGACGATGACGGTGTCGTACTTGTGGATCTTCATTGGTTTCGCCTCAGCCCCGTTGCCTAGCGGATGTTCGGGTCGAAGGTGAAGATCACCAGCGTGCCCAGAAGGATGGTGAACACCGTGGCGGTGTAGAGCAGGCCCTTCAGCCACAGCCGCGTGTTGGCGCGCTCCGCGTAGTCGTTGATGACGGTACGCAGACCATTGGCGCCGTGCAGCATCGCCAGCCACAGCATCAGCAGGTCCCAGACCTGCCAGAACGGGGAGGCCCACCGGCCCGCCACGAAGGCGAAGCCGATCTTGGAGACGCCGCCGTCGAGCACCAGCTGGATCAGCAGGTGGCCGATGACCAGGACGACCAGCACGATGCCCGAGAGGCGCATGAAGAGCCACGCGACCATCTCGAAGTTGCCGCGGGTCGAGCGCGGGGTCTTGCCCGTGCGCTTGCGCGGGGCCTCGATGTACGGCGCCGGGTTCTCGACGTCGTAGAGCGAGACGCCGGTCACGGAGCCGCCGTCGCCGGCGCCCTTGGTCATGTCGACGGAAGAAGTGTCAGAAGACATGCGTGTCACTTCCCGAACAGTTCAAGGTAGGCGTGGCCCAGTACGGGGTACAGGGCCCCGACCATCAGCACGATCCAGATGCCCACGACGGTCCAGAGCATCTGCTTCTGGTAGCGCGGGCCCTTGGACCAGAAGTCCACGGCGATGACACGGAGACCGTTGAGCGCGTGGAACAGGATGGCGGCGACGAGGCCGTACTCCAGCAGCGCGACGATCGGAGTCTTGTAGGTAGCCACCACGTCGTCGTACGCCTCGGGTGAGACGCGGACGAGTGCGGTGTCGAGGACGTGTACGAACAGGAAGAAGAAAATGAGGACGCCGGTGACTCGATGAGCCACCCAGGACCACATTCCTTCCCGGCCGCGGTACAACGTTCCAGCCGGCACGGAAAACCCTCCGGAAGCGGGGCGGGGGCCAGCCGGCTTCTTTGTCGGTCGGGCCCGGCCGGGTACGGTCCTCCGGCCCCGGACATCGTAGCGACGCTTTGTCGGTTCCCTTGCGCGGGGGCCATCGGTGTGATCAAACAGGCACGTACGGGCTATCCCACAGGGGCGAATAGCCCGATTTCCGTGGCAGTCGGCCCATCCGTCGAGGTCAGCCAGCGTGTCAGATCCCAGAGCCGGTCCTGGGCGACGCGGCGCAGCTCGTCCGCGGAGATCGAGCGCTCCTCGTCCACCTCGTGCGTCATCCTGCGGCGGATCGCGGCCAGCAGCTGGTCCGCCTGCTCCTCCGGCGGATGCCCGGCGAGGCAGATCACGAAGGCGTGGCCGAACTTCCGTTCGTACTCCGCGTGCGCCGCGTCGAGGGCCAGCAGGGCGGCGTACGGTGCGCCGTGGTCCAGCTCCGCCGAGCACTCGGCGGCCAGCGCCTCGGTCAGGTCGGCCTGCGAGAGGTCGTACGAGGCCTCGTCCGCGGCGGCGAGCAGGGCGTCCGGATTCGGGTACGGGCGGTGGGTGGCCACCCGGTGCGCCCAGCGCCGGCTCCCGCAGCACTGGAGCAGCACGGCGTGGGCGGCCTCGGGGGACAGGGTGTTGAACCGCGCCAGCCCGGAGCCGTGAGAAGGATCGGAAGTGCCGCGGGCCTGTGCCGGAAGGTGGCTGGACAGCGGGGGGCTCCTCGGGGCGCGGCGCGGGTGTACCGCCACGCTAGCGATGGGAGGCAGGGTGTGTCGTACCCATCTGGGGATTTCACCCGGAAGTGAGCCGAAAGGATGACGTGAGCGCCACGGCCCGGCCCGGGAAGTCGTCCGGGAGGGGGAGGGCGACCGAGGCCGCCACCCCCCACAGGAGAGGCCCCGGCCGCCATCCGTCACGGGCTCGTGCGACAAGCCCGTACCCCTGTCAGCGCCCTGAGTGCGTTTTGTGTCACACCTCGCTCCGCACAGGGTTGGTTGCACGTTGTATCACTCGTGGACGGGAGGTACTTGAAAGCCGTAACGTGCTGATTTGCGCCACACGTACAGGACAGTGAACGGGTTGGGGACTTTGCTGGGGGACGACGCGGAGCTGACCGCCGCGGTGCTCGCGGCACAGGACGGCGACGAGAACGCGTTCCGTGCTGTGTACCGCGCCGTGCACCCACGCCTGCTCGGATACGTACGCACGCTCGTCGGAGACGGCGACGCGGAGGACGTGACCTCCGAGGCCTGGCTGCAGATCGCCCGCGACCTCGACTCCTTCACCGGCGACGCCGACCGCTTCCGCGGCTGGGCCGCCCGCATCGCCCGCAACCGGGCCCTCGACCACATCCGCATGCGCGGCCGCCGTCCCGCCATCGGCGGCGACGACACCGAGCTGACCGCGTGGGCCGCCGACTGCGACACCGCGGGCGCGGCGATGGAGTCCCTCTCCACCGGCCGGACCATGGCGCTCATCGCCCGGCTCCCGCAGGACCAGGCCGAGGCCGTCGTCCTGCGGGTCGTGGTCGGACTCGACGCCAAGAGCGCGGCCGAGACCCTCGGCAAGCGCCCCGGCGCCGTACGCACCGCAGCGCACCGGGGTCTGAAGAAGCTGGCCGAGCTGCTCGGCGAAGAGGGCTCGGAGGGCGGCTTCGGGCCGGACCCGGGCACCGGCGCGGAGCCGGGCGCGGCGGTCGGCCATAATGCCGGTGGCCAGCCGTGGGACGGCGGGGGCGGGAGGGATCTCGACGCCGTACCCGCGCAACGCGGCCGAGGTGGGGGCTTCGTAGAACAAACCGGTGTGACGCATTCACGTTGGCGGACGCAGAAGGACATGTGATGGCCGACGAGCGCAACAGGTGGCTGGACCAGGCCGCGGCGGACAGACTGCTGCGCGGCGAACCGGCGGAACCTGTGGGGCCGGCCGGCGCCGAACCGCGTGCCCGCATCGAGGCCGCGCGACTGCGTGCCGCGCTGGACGCCCTGGAAGCCCTGGGTGCCGGCGGCGAGCTGCCGCCCGCGGGCACGGAACTGCCCGGCGAGGCCGCGGCGGTCGCCGCCTTCCGCACGGCGCGTGCCGCCGGCCGCTCCGCGGACCCCTCGGACCGCGCCGCGTTGGCCGGATCCGGCGAGCCCGTGGTCGATCTCGGCCGTCTCGTGCCCTCCTTCGCCCCTGCGCCCCGGCGCGCCCGGACGGTGAGTTTCGGCCTGGCGGCCGCTCTGGCGAGCGTCGCCGTCGGCGGCCTCGCCGCCGCCGCGGGCGCCGGACTGCTGGACCGTGACCGGCACGACAGCGCGGGACCCGGACCGGCGATGTCCATCAGCGCCGGCGAGAACGCGGAGCCGGGCATCGGCAGCGGAGCCCCGACGCTCACCCCGAAGCTGCTGCCCACCCCGCCGCCGAACGGCTCGAATTCGACGCTCACCCCGGGACCCACGCAGTCCCCGGGCCCGGACGGACGCACGCTGCCCGGCACCGGCACCGGCGCGGACACCTCGTCGGGCGCCTCGGGCACCGGCGGCGCGGGCAAGGACCCCGAGAGCGGCCTGAGCGCCGTGGGCGGCACGGGCGACAAGGACCGCGACCGGGACACCTTCGGCAGCGGGGACACCGGCAAGGACCGTGAGCGGCGTGAGCGGGAGACCCTGCTCAAGGCGCTGGACCTCTGCCAGGACTACCGGTCGGGACGTCTCGACGACGACCGTCGCGAGCGGCTCTCCCGCCTGGCCGACGGGCTCACCCGGATACCGGACTACTGCAAGTCGGTGCTGGACGGGGACTCCGGCGGCAAGCGCCGCGACACCCCGCTGGGGGACGGGACGCTCAAGGCCCCGACCCTGGCCCCGGCGCTCCCGCGGGGCTCGACGGGCCTGCGCACCGGTCTCTGACACATGTGCTGACCCGCCTGTAACACTTTTCGAACCGGCGGCGCAGTACATATCGAGCCGACTGGTCATCGGCCGCGCATGAGCCGGGGTTCCCCCCGTACCCCTGGGCTCTGCGCAACCGGCGCGGGCGGGGCACGTTCCCCCGGCCCTGCCCGCGCCCTTTACCTCGACCCCGGCGGTCGGCCCACGGCCGCGCCGTCCCAAGCAGAAGGCCTTCGACCGGATCCCGGTCGAAGGCCTTCTGCTTGGGCTCGTGGGGCCGTGGGCCGTGCGCATCACCAGTAGACGACGACCTTGTCGCCCACGTTCACCTGGCCGAAGAGGCTCGACAGCTTGCCCTTGTCGCGGACGTTCACGCAGCCGTGCGAGGCGCCGGCGTAGCCGCGGGCCGCGAAGTCGGCCGAGTAGTGCACGGCCTGGCCGCCGCTGAAGAACATCGAGTACGGCATGGACGTGTGGTAGAGCGTGGACGTCCACTCCTTCTCCTTGCGGTCCACCTTGAAGACGCCCTCGCGGGTCGGGGTGTTCTCCGAACCGAAGCGCACGTCCATGGTGGAGATGACCTTGCCGTCGATCATCCAGGCGAGGGTGCGGCTCTCCTTGCTGATGCACATGACCCGGCCCTCCATGCAGCGCGGGTCCGGCGCGTCGACCTCGTTGACGGTCGGCGGGCGCAGCTCGTCGGCGGTGGGCTTCTTGCTGGCGCTCTGGATCTTCTTCCAGGTGGCCTCGTCGACCGAACCGGTGGCGGTCAGACCGTTCTTCGACTGGAAGGACTTGACCGCGGCCGTGGTCTTCGAGCCGTAGAAACCGGTCGGCGCCACCGACATCAGCTTGAGCTGCCGCAGGCGCGCCTGGAGCTCGCGCACCTGGTCGGTGTCGTCGCCGTTGGCCATGATCTGCTTCACCGTGGGCGAAGGAGAGGCCGACGGGGAGGCCGACGCGGACGTCGAGGCCGACGGCGACGGCGAGGCCTCGCCGGGCTTGTTGTCGGTGGACGGAGAGGCTTCGGGAGTGGCGCCCGCCGTGGGCGAGGACGGAGCCGAGGGAGTGGAGCCGGCGGACTCCGACTTCTGCGGCCCGCAGGCGGTCGCGGCGAGCGCGACGGCGGCGGCCACCCCGATCGTGCGGATTATGAATCTCTGGCGCTGCATTGCAGTCCCCCGGTTTCTACGTCGTGTATCTAGGTGATGCCTGGCGCGCGCGGAGAGTTGCACTGGGCCACGGGATGTTGCGCCATTGTGACCAGCAGCCGTCCGCGGCCTTACGAACCGATGTGCGGGCAAGGTTGTACCAGCTCCGGGCCCGGTAGCTCTACGGAGGTCTTCGTCACATGGCACGCACCGAGAGCGGACTCCCGATCGAACCCGTCTACGGGCCCGGCGACCTGACGGGGTGGGACCCGGCGGCCGCCCTGGGCGAACCAGGCGATTTCCCCTACACCAGGGGGATTTATCCGAACATGTACACCGGCCGCCCGTGGACGATGCGGCAGTACGCCGGTTTCGGCACGGCCGCCGAGTCCAACGCCCGCTACCGGCAGCTCATCGCGGGCGGCGGCACCGGACTGTCCGTCGCCTTCGACCTGCCGACCCAGATGGGACACGACTCGGACGCCCCGCTCGCGCACGGCGAGGTCGGCAAGGTCGGGGTCGCCGTCGACTCGCTCGACGACATGCGGACGCTGTTCGACGGGATCCCGCTCGACCGCGTCTCCACCTCCATGACCATCAACGCGCCCGCCGCGCTGCTCCTGCTGCTCTACCAACTGGTCGCGGAGGAACAGGGCATTCCGGGCGGGCGGCTGACGGGCACGGTCCAGAACGACGTCCTGAAGGAGTACATCGCGCGGGGCACGTACATCTTCCCGCCCGAGCCCTCGCTCCGGTTGACGGCCGACACCTTCCGCTACTGCCGGGCCGAGATCCCCAAGTGGAACACCATCTCCATCTCCGGCTACCACATGGCCGAAGCGGGGGCCTCGCCCGCGCAGGAGGTGGCCTTCACCCTCGCCGACGGCATCGCCTACGTCCGTACGGCCCTGGCCGCCGGCATGGCGGTCGACGAGTTCGCGCCCCGGCTCTCCTTCTTCTTCGTCTCCCGCACCACCCTCCTGGAGGAGGTCGCGAAGTTCCGCGCGGCCCGGCGGATCTGGGCCCGCGTCATGCGCGAGGAGTTCGGGGCGCGGGATCCGAAGTCGCTGATGCTGCGCTTCCACACCCAGACGGCCGGGGTCCAGCTGACCGCGCAGCAGCCCGAACTGAACCTCGTACGGGTGGCCGTACAGGCGCTCGCCGCGGTCCTCGGCGGCACCCAGTCCCTGCACACCAACTCCTTCGACGAGGCCATCGCGCTGCCGACCGAGAAATCCGCCCGCCTGGCGCTGCGCACCCAGCAGGTCCTCGCGTACGAGACGGACGTGCCGCACACCGTGGACCCCTTCGCCGGTTCGTACGCCGTGGAGCGGATGACGGACGAGCTGGAGGCGGCCGCGCTCGCGCTGATGCGGCGGGTCGAGGACCAGGGCGGGGCGGTGGCCGCGATCGAGAACGGCTTCCAGAAGGGCGAGATCGAGCGCAACGCCTACCGCATCGCCCAGGAGACCGAGGGCGGGGAGCGGGTGGTGGTCGGCGTCAACCGTTTCGCGCTGGAGCGGGAAGAGCCGTACGAGCCGCTGCGCGTGGACCCGGCCATCGAGGAGCGGCAGTGCGCGGCGCTGGCGCGGCTGCGGGCGGAGCGGGACGCGGCGGCGGTGACGGCGGCGCTCGGGGCCCTGCGGGAGGCGGCCGCGGGAACGGCGAACGTGCTGTACCCGATGAAGGAGGCGCTGCGGGCGCGGGCCACGGTGGGGGAGGTGTGCGGGGCGCTGCGGGAGGTGTGGGGGACGTACGAGCCGACGGATTCCACATGGTGAAACCCGCTGGACTGTCAGGTGTGTCCTCGTGGGACACTCCTGCACATGCTGGGTGTCACCGATCTGCCGACGTACCTCGCCGGCCTCGTACTGATCATTCTTCTGCCGGGTCCGAACTCGCTGTACGTGCTCTCCGTCGCCGCCCGGCGCGGGGTGCGCACCGGGTACAAGGCCGCCGCCGGCGTGTTCACCGGCGACGCCGTGCTGATGCTGCTGACCGCCGTGGGCGCCGGGGCGCTGCTGCGGGCGAGCCCGCTCGTGTTCACCGTGGTGAAGTTCCTCGGCGCGGGGTACCTGGCCTGGCTGGCCGTGGGGATGATGCGCGGCGCCTGGGCGCTGTGGCGCACGCGCCGGGAGCGGGACGAGGCGCAGGCCGCCGAACCGGGCGAGAACGAGCGGCCCTACCGGCGGGCGCTGCTGATCAGCCTCCTCAACCCGAAGGCCATCCTCTTCCTGATGTCCTTCTTCGTGCAGTTCGTGGACCCGTCCTACGCCTACCCGGCGCTGTCGTTCCTGGTCCTCGGCGGCCTGCTGCAGACCGGCAGCTTCGTGTACCTGACGCTGCTGATCTTCGGCGGCACCCGGCTCTCGGAGGCCTTCCGCCGGCGCAAGCGGCTGTCGGCCGGGGCCACCTCGGCGGCGGGCGTGCTCTTCCTCGGCTTCGCGGCCAAGCTCGCCGTCAGCTGAGGGCGCGGCGCACCCAGCCGAGCCGCCGTACGGCCCGGCGCACCGCGCGGCTGCGCGGCAGGAACGAGAGCTGCGCCGGGATGCCGCCCGGCAGGCCCAGGGAGGTCAGCCGGCGCCGGGTGAAGTACCGCCAGGTGCGCGCGTCCAGGTGCTGGGCCAGGTAGGCCTCGGCCGCCGGCCGGCGCGCGGCCAGGATCTGCGGCTGCATGGTGAACCCGACGGCGGTCAGCAGCGCGGCCGGCTCCGCCCGGACCTGCTCGGGGGTCGGGGGCGTCCAGCCGCGCACGGCCTCCGCGTCGGCGAGGTCCGGGAGCAGGGCGTCCACCAGGGCCAGCGGGACCCGGTTGCTGTTCGGGTACGGGGTCAGGCGGGCCAGGACCGCATCCGTGCCGGTCCGGGCCACCGGGAGGCCGTAGAGGGTGGCGGCGGTCAGCAGGCCGGTGGAGAAGCAGCCGACGACCAGCGCCGGACGCAGCCGCTGGTAGAGGGTCTCGGCCAGCACCGGCGCGGCGATCACGGTCAGCCGGGCGCCGAGCCGCTCGGCCTCCTCCTCGGCCCGGCGGGAGTACGCGGCCGGGGCGCCGGGGTGCGGTTTGAACACCAGCTCGCGGTGGCCCAGGGCGTGCGCGCCCCGGACCATCGACACGTGGAGCTCCTCCTCCTCGGCCAGGGTCATCAGGTCGAGCGCCGAGAGGTACTGGCCCAGGAGCAGCGCCGGGGGCTCCGCCGCAGACACCTCGGCGGCTCCGGCGGCCCAGGTGGCCCCGGTGGCCTCCGTGGCCTCGGCGAGTTCGGCGAGGATTTTGAGGAAGGTCTCCGTCGGCACCAGCTCCTCCCGCGCCCCGAACTCCGTCAGCAGCAGCGGCCTCAGCCCCGGCACCAGGTCCAGGTGGAGCACCCGCCGCACCCGCATCCCGAGCTGCGGGTCGAGCCGGAAGCGGGTGGGTCCGTAGCTCATCAGCCCGTCGGCGTAGACGTCGACCGCCGCGCCCGGGAAGAGCCGGCACAGGGTCTGGGCCGGCGGCACCTGCAGCGACTCCACGACCAGTTCGACGCGGTCCTCGCCGAGGCCCCACAGGGAGCGCAGCTGCCGCTCCCAGATCGGGACGTCCTCCGCGCGCGGGGCCCAGGTGCTCGGGTGCTGCGGCTCGATGACCCGGTTCCAGTCGAGCACCTCGTCGAAGCGGGTGCGCAGGGCGGCGAAGCCCGGCATGTCCGCGACCCCGGGGGTGACCTCGGCGGTGACGGCGTGGTTGCTCGTCAGCAGGATCCGGCGGCCGGCCGGCGGGAAGGCGCCCGCGTCGATGCCCGCCGCGAGCGTGGCCGCGCCGTAGAGGGTGGAGGCCAGGAAGATCTGGGTGGGCATCAGGCGGCCGCTCCCGACGGGGTGCGGCGGCTGCCGCGCACGCGCCGCAGCAGGGTGGAGCGTTCGATGTCCATCGAGTCCAGGACCTGGTCCAATACGTCCTGGGGCATGCGGCCGAGCGCGGCCGCGCTCATCGAACGGAGTTTCTTGGCCACGGCCGGTTCGAACCTTTCGAGGGATCCGAAATGGTGCGCGATAATCGCGCAATACGTTCGGACGGCTTTCGGGAGCAGCAGATCGGATTCCCGGTCAGCGGTGACATCGGCCAGTACTTGATCAAATGCCCGGATGAAATCGAGCTGCCGTTCGTCCCCGATCTGCGTCAGGGAGGTGGAGACCCCGCGCCGGTAGAAGATCCCGGGCAGGCCCACCGCGGCGAAGGACTCCGCCTCCCGGTGCAGCCGCCAGATCCACGGCCGGTCCTCGGCCGTCCGCAGCCCGTCGGTGAAGTGCAGGGCCCCGCGCTCCAACAGCCGCCGGTGGTACATGCCGGCCCAGGCGTACGGGTAGTCCACCGAGGTGGCCCGGTCGGCGGGCAGGATCGCGGTGCGCGGATCGGCGACGACCGACTGCGGGCCGTAGGGGACGCGCTGCACGCTCCGCGTCCTGCCCGTGCACCGCACATGGTCGGTGCGGACGAAATCGCAGTTCAGCGCCTCTATGGCGGCCAGTGTGCGGGCCAGGTGGCCGGGGGCCAGCCAGTCGTCCCCGTCCAGGAAGGTGAGGTACTCGCCGCGGGCCGCGTCCAGGCCGGTGTTCCGCGCGGTGGCCAGACCGCCGTTCCGCTCGTGTCTGAGGTGCACCGCCCCGGGCAGCTCGCGCGCCGCCCGCTCCAGCAGGCCGGGCGTCCCGTCCGTCGAACAGTCGTCGACGAGCAGGAACTCGAAATCCTCCCGGGCGTTGAGTTCGAGACTCTTGAGGGCATCCGGTGCGTATGTCTGCACGTTGTAGAACGGCACGACAACAGAGAGCTTGGGCACCCGCGAGACATTAGGGCGCCGCCTGGCATTCACTGTGGCCCGGATGCGGATTCCATGTGAACGGCGCGGGGCGGGCGAGTTAACCCGTACGCTTTCGCATTTCGTCGACGCGTTGTTAACCCGCTGTTGTGCGTTCGTTGGGCCGATCACCGAAATTGCGGAATAGCTTCGGCCGCGTGCCAGAACGCAAACGCGTCGCCGTACTCGCCGATTCCGATACGCGATGGAAATGGGGCGCACTCACCGCCCGCCGTCTCGTCCCCGACCACCAGCTCACCGGATACCTGCTGCGCGGCCGCGCCACACCCACCGCGCGCCAGCTCGGCGAGGTGGGGGTGCGGGCCGACCGGCTGTCCGAGGTGACCTGCGCGGAGTTCCTCGCCGAGATCGGGCGGGAGCGCTACGACGTGGTCGTCCTCGCCCTCGTCGGCGGAGCCGTCCAGGCCGTCCTGCACGGGGCCCGCGCCCTGTGGCCGAACCCGGCGAAGCGGCCCGTCTTCGTCACCGGATACGTGGGCGTCGTATACGAGAAGCTCGCCGACGGGCTGCTGCTGCGGCACGGGGCCGACCTCGTCCTCGCCAACTCCCGCCACGACGCGGAGCGCTTCCGCGCCGTGTACGAGGGGGTCGGCGCGGACGCCGGAGCCGTCACCGAGACCGCGCTGCCCTTCCTGGGCGGGGCGCCGTACGAGCCGGCCGGGAGCAGGGCCCACACGGTGGTCTTCGCCGTCCAGCCCTCCGTGCCCGACAGCCGCGCCGACCGCGCCTACCTGCTGGAACGGGCCGCCGGGCACGCACGGCTGCACCCCGACCGGGAAGTGCTGATCAAACTGCGCAGCAAGCCCGGGGAGCACACCACGCACCTGGAGGAGCAGCCGTACCAGCGGCTCGCGGAGAAGGTCCCGGGCGGACTGCCCGCCAACTGCCGCCTGGTCTACGGGAACATGGGCGAGGTGCTGGACGGCACCGACCTGCTGGTCACCGTCTCCTCCACCGCCGCCCTGGAATCCCTGCACCGGTCCATCCCGACGGCGATCCTCACCGACCTCGGCATCCGCGAGGCCCTCGGCAACCACCACTTCCTGGGCTCCGGTTGCCTGGCCTCCTGGGACCAGCTCGACTCCGGGCTCCTCCCCGAGGGCGATCCGGTCTGGCTGGCGGCCCAGGGCGTACTCCCGGGCCCGGCCAAGGCCACGCCGGCCTTGGCCGCCTCGGCCACGGCCACGCCGGCCAAGGCCACGCCGGGTGCGGCCGAACCGGCCGGGGCCGCGCGTTCGTCCGCCGAGCCCGCCGCAGGCGCGGCGTACGACGCCTACGCCGTCGCCCGGGCGAAGGTCGCCGGGCTGGTGGCCGCGACCCGGCTGCCCGCCCCCGCGCCGTACTACACGCTCACCACCGCCCCCCGGTACCTGCCCGGGATCCTCGCCCGGCACCACCTCGCCCCCGACGGCACCCCGCTGCCCGGCGCGGTGCGCCCGACGGCGGGGGAGTCCCGGCTGCGCCGCCGGCTCCGCGCCCACCTGCGCGAGGCCGCCCGCGGCGCGTACCGGCACGGCGTGCAGCGCGTCGCCCCGGTGATCCGCAGGCTGGGGGAGCTGTGAGCCCCCGCGTCCTCGCCGTGATCCCGGCCCGCGGCGGCTCCAAGGGGGTCCCGGGCAAGAACCTCGCCGAGGTCGCCGGCATCCCGCTCGTCGCCCGCGCCGTCCGGGCCTGCCGCTCCGCGCCGACCGTCACCGACGTGGTCGTCTCCACGGACTCCGACGCGATCGCCGCGGCCGCCCGCGCCGCCGGGGCCGACGTGATCGCCCGCCCGACCGCGATCTCCGGCGACACCGCGAGCAGCGAGGCCGCCCTCCTGCACGCGCTCGCCGCCTTCGAGGAACTGCACTCCGTCAGCGTGGACGTGGTCCTCCTCGTCCAGTGCACGAGCCCGTTCCTGACCACCTCCGACGTCGAATCGGTCGCCGTGGCCGTCGCCTCCGGCGCGGCCGACTCGGCCCTGACCGTGGCCCCCTTCCACGGTTTCCTCTGGCGGTCCGGGGCCGACGGCTCCGGCGCCGGGGTCAACCACGACCAGGCGTACCGCCCCCGGCGCCAGGACCGGCCGCAGGACCTGCTGGAGACCGGCGCCGCCTACGCGATGGACGCCGACGGCTTCCGCGCCGCCCGCCACCGCTTCTTCGGCCGCACCCTGCCCGTCGCCACCGACCCCTCCCGGGTCCTGGAGATCGACGACCCGCACGACCTCGAACGCGCCCGCCTGCTCGCACCCCTGCTCGACCCGCACCCCGCACCACATCCGCACCCCGAGCCACACCTCGACCCGCAGCCCACACCCCGCACACCCCCGCACCGAAGGACGCCCCCTGCCATGACCTCCACCCCGGACCCCCGCCTCCGTACCTTCGGAGCGCGCAGCGCGGGCCCCGGCCGCCCCGTCTACGTCGTCGGCGAGATCGGCATCAACCACAACGGCGACCTCGGCAACGCCTTCGCCCTCATCGACGCCGCCGCCGAAGCCGGCTGCGACGCCGTGAAGTTCCAGAAGCGCACCCCGGAGATCTGCACCCCGCGCGACCAGTGGGACATCGAACGCGACACCCCCTGGGGCCGGATGACCTACATCGACTACCGCCACAAGGTCGAGTTCGGCGAGGACGAGTACCGCGCCATCGACGACCACTGCGCCAAGCGCGGCATCGACTGGTTCGCCTCCCCGTGGGACACCGAGGCCGTCGCCTTCCTGGAGAAGTTCGACGTCCCCGCCCACAAGGTGGCCTCCGCCTCCCTCACCGACGACGAGCTGCTGCGCGCCCTGCGCGACGGTGGCCGCACCGTCGTGTTGTCCACCGGGATGTCCACCCCGCAACAGATCCGCCACGCGGTGGAGGTGCTCGGCAGCGCCAACATCCTTCTCTGTCACGCCACTTCCACCTACCCGGCCAAGGCAGAGGAGCTCAACCTGCGAGTGATCAACACCCTGCGGGACGAGTACCCCAACGTCCCGATCGGCTACTCCGGCCACGAGACGGGCCTGCAGACCACCCTCGCCGCCGTCGCCCTCGGCGCCACCTTCGTCGAGCGGCACATCACCCTCGACCGTGCGATGTGGGGCTCCGACCAGGCCGCCTCCGTCGAGCCCGGCGGCCTGACCCGCCTGGTCCGCGACATCCGCACCATCGAGACCGCCCTCGGCGACGGGGTCAAGCGGGTCTACGAGTCCGAGCTCGGCCCCATGAAGAAGCTCCGCCGCGTCCGGGGCGAGCTGGCAGCCGTCTGACCTGCGGTCCGGCGCGTACGAGTTCCGCCCCCCGACAAGGAGCACGTGGTGACCCCCTCCGCCTCCACCCTGGCGTTCGTCGAGAGCCCGGTCCAACTCCTCAACGTGCTGGAGTGGGCGTACGCGCGCAGCGCCCCGGCGGGCCCCGGCCCGCAGCAGCCGCAGCTGGACGGGGTCCCGCGCCAGCGCGGGCCCCGCTCCGGCGGGGCGGAACCCGGCCCGGAGCGGGACCGGGCGCAGGGGGACGGCGGGGCCGGGCCGGCCGCAGCACCCGCTCCGGCGGGCGCGGGCTCGTCCCTGAGGATCGTCGTCCTGCCGCCCACCGACCCCATGTCCCGGGGCCAGCTGCGCCGGATGGCCGCGCTGGCGCGGGACGAGGGGTACGAGGTGTGCTGGCAGGAGGCGCGCGGCAGCCGGTTCGCGCCGCTGAAGGCGCTCGCCGCGCTGGCGAGCGACGTCCGCGCGGCGCGCACGGTCGTCATCGGCGACCCCTTCTCGCGCTACGTGCAGCTGCTGCTCACCCTCGTGCGCGCAGAAGAGCTCGTGGTGGTCGACGACGGCACCGCCACCATGGAGTTCGTCGCCCAGACCGCCCGCGGCGAACGCCTCGTACGCTGGCACCGGGTCGGCGGCGGGGGACTGCCCGGCCGGGTCCGCGAGCTGGCGTACGCACCCGTCTCGGCGACCGCGCGCCGCCGCTTCACCCCCGCCCGGGGCCGCGGCCACCGCGTCGAGGTGTTCAGCTCCATGCCCGTCACCGCCCACGGCTCCATGACCCTGCGGGTCAACGACTTCGCCTGGACCCGGGCCCGCTTCGGCCCGCCCCGCCTGACCAAGGGCACCGACCTGGTCGGCACCTCGCTGGTGGAGACCGGTGTGGTGGACCCGGCCCGCTACCTGGAGGCGGTGCGCGCCCTCACCCTGGAGCACGGCGCCACCCGCTACTTCGCGCACCGCCGCGAGTCCCCGGAGAAGCTGCGCGCGCTGAGCCAGGCGACCGGGCTGGAGATCGTGCGCCCGGACCTGCCGCTGGAGCTGATCGCGCGGCGCGGTCCCGTCGGCCGGACGATCGTCAGCTTTCCGTCCACCGTCGTCCACACGCTGCCGTACGCCCTGACCGGTACCGGTGTGACCGTCGCCGTATGCGATGTGGACCCGGCCTGGCTGACGGGCTCCGCGTCCGCGCGCGCCCGCAGCTTCCTCGCGGGGGTCACCGACACCGCCCGTGATGTGCGCAGACTCCCCGCCCAGGCGGCTCCTACGGCCGGATGAGCGCGCGAGTTTACCCCCAGGGGCACCCGGTCATGCGCCAGAGGCCGTGTTTCTTTCCCCTAACGGCATGAACTTTTGTGGATCCCCGGCCAGTTGACCCGTCCGTGCGCCTACCCTTCAACGGGTGAACCAGTTGATGTCCCGCGAGTCCCAGACCGCCCAGCCCGCCGCGTCCGACCGGCCCGAGCTGCCCGGCACACTTCCGGACCACCTGCGTACCGAACTGATCGCCTTCCGCCGGGACTTGCACATGCACCCGGAGCTCGGACACCAGGAATTCCGCACCACCGCGGCGATCAAGGCCCGGCTGGAGAAAGCCGGCCTGCGACCACGGGTGCTGAAGTCCGGCACGGGCCTGATCTGTGACGTCGGCACCTGGGACGGAGGCCGGCCGATGCTGGCCCTGCGCGCGGACATCGACGCCCTACCCATCCCGGATGCCAAGACGCACGTCTCGTACCGCTCGACCTTCCCGGACCGCGCCCACGCCTGCGGCCACGACGTGCACACCGCCGTCGTCCTCGGCGCCGGCCTGGTGCTCGCCGAGCTCGACAGGCAGGGGCTGCTGCCCCGTCCCGTACGGCTGCTCTTCCAGCCCGCCGAGGAGGTGCTGCCGGGCGGGGCCACCGACGCCATCGACTCCGGGGTGCTGGACGGCGTGGGCCGGATCGTCGCCGTGCACTGCGACCCCCGGGTCGACGCGGGGCGGATCGGGCTGCGGGCCGGCCCCATCACCTCGGCCTGCGACCGGCTGGAGGTCACCCTCTCCGGCTCCGGCGGGCACACCGCGCGGCCGCACCTGACCACCGACCTGGTGACGGCCGCCGCCCGGGTGGCCGTCGACACCCCGGCCCTGCTGGCCCGCCGGATGGACGCCCGCTCGGGGATGTCGGTCACCTGGGGCCGGATCGAGGCGGGGCACGCCTGCAACGTCATCCCGATGCACGCCGAGCTGTCCGGAACCGTTCGGTGCCTGGACCTGAACGCCTGGCACGAGGCGCCGGACATGCTCTACGCGGCGATCGACGAGATCGCGACCATGCACGGGGCCAAGTTCGAGATCAACCACGTGCGCGGGGTGCCGCCGGTGGTCAACGATCCGGTGATCACCGAATTGCTGCGCGAGGCGATGACGGCCCGCTGCGGTACCGAGTCGGTCGAGGACACCGAGCAGAGCCTGGGCGGGGAGGACTTCTCCTGGTACCTGGAGCACGTCCCGGGCGCCATGGCCCGCCTGGGGGTCCGCGCTCCGGGGGACACCGCCAAGCGTGACCTGCACCGCGGTGACTTCGACGTGGACGAGGACGCGATCGCGGTCGGCGTGGAGTTCTTCACGGCCGCCGCCCTGCTCGACGGGCGTCGCGCCGTCTCCGCCCGGTAGCGGCCGGGGCGAAGTTCCTTACAACATCAACGATTCTCCCGTCGGGCGTGTCCAGCCCTTGGTACACAAGGGCTGGGCGCGTAAGGAGTCACCAATCGGTCACTGTCCGGTTCACGACGATCCGATAACGACTCATGAACGGGCCTTTAACTGACATCTACGCGCGTTACGATCGCCGCGAAACCAGCGCCGGTCGTGGCGCTTCGGTCAGGTTTTGAAGGAGCCTCCCCTTGCGCCGGATCACCAGGATCGCCACCGTGGGCATCGCGTCCGCGGCGCTGGCCCTCTCGGCCACCGCCTGTGGCGGTAAGAAGTCCTCTGACACCTCCTCCTCCCCCTCGGAGTCGGGTCAGAAGTCCGCTGCCATCGCGTACGACATCGGCGGCCGCGGCGACCAGTCGTTCAACGACGCCGCCTACGCCGGCCTGAAGAAGGCCGAAACCGATCTGAAGATCAAGGGCGCCGAGGCGGAGCCCACCGACGGCGAGGGCGAGGCCGACAAGGTCCAGCGCCTCACCGAGCTTGCCCGCAAGGGCAACAACCCGGTCATCGGCGTCGGTTTCGCCTACGCCCCGGCCATCAAGAAGGTCGCGCCGAAGTTCCCGGACACCACGTTCGCGATCATCGACGACACCTCGGTGACCGGCGCGAACATCGCCAACCTCGTCTTCAACGAGGAGCAGGGCTCCTACCTGGCCGGCGTCGCCGCCGCCAAGGTGTCCAAGACCGGCACGGTCGGCTTCATCGGCGGTGTCGAGGTTCCGCTGATCAAGAAGTTCGAGGCGGGCTTCACCCAGGGCGTCAAGGACACCAACCCGAACGCCAAGGTGCTCTCCCAGTACCTGACCCAGCCGCCGAACTTCGACGGTTTCGCCAAGCCCGACCTCGGCAAGGCCGCCGCGCAGGGTCAGATCGACGCGGGCGCGGACGTCGTCTACGCCGCCGCCGGTCTCGCGGGTTCCGGTGCCATCGAGGCCGCTTCGGCCAAGGGCAAGTGGGCCATCGGCGTCGACTCCGACCAGTACAACCAGGCCGGTCTGGCGAAGTACAAGGACTCCATCCTGACCTCGGTCACCAAGGACGTCGAGGACTCCGTCTTCAACGTGATCAAGTCGGTCCAGGACGGCAAGCCGACCACCGGTGAGATCCGCTACGGCCTGGACAAGGACGGCGTCGGCCTGGCCGACTCCAACCCGAAGTACAAGGCGATGACCGACGTCATCACCGCGGTGGAGAAGGCCAAGGCCGACATCATCGCCAAGAAGATCGAGGTCAAGACCCAGCCGTAAGGCCGTCTCTGACGAGTAGTCCTGGTCTCCGGGGTCCGGGAAGCGGTCTCTATCGCTCCCGGGCCCCGAGCCACGTTCTGTGATCACTAGTCTGTGACCAAGTGGCCCCATGGCCGCCAGTTTTCACTTCCGACAGTGCTACGCGCGTAGAAGCATCGTGGACGCGATACTTTCACTCCCCGCCCTGTCCCCCCTGCCTTCCGCTCCTTCCGCGCCAAGGAGAGTGCGTCATCAACGCGTCCAGCCCGCCCCCCGCCGTAGAACTGCACGGCATCACCAAGCGCTTCCCCGGCGTCGTCGCCAACAAGGACATCGCGATCACCGTCCGCAAGGGCACGGTCCATGCCTTGATCGGCGAGAACGGCGCCGGCAAGTCGACCCTGATGAAGATCCTCTACGGCATGCAGAAGCCGGACGAGGGCACCATCGCCATCGACGGGGAGCAGGTCTCCTTCAACACCCCCGGCGACGCCATCGCCCGCGGCATCGGCATGGTGCACCAGCACTTCATGCTCGCCGACAACCTCACCGTCCTGGAGAACGTGGTTCTCGGCGGCGAGAAGCTCTACGGCATCGGCGCCAAGGCCCGCAAGAAGATCAAGGAGATCTCGGACGCGTACGGCCTCGGCGTGCGCCCCGACGCCCTGGTCGAGGACCTCGGTGTCGCCGACCGCCAGCGCGTGGAGATCCTCAAGGTCCTCTACCGCGGCGCACAGATCCTCATCCTCGACGAGCCGACCGCAGTGCTCGTGCCGCAGGAGGTGGACGCCCTCTTCGACAACCTGCGCGAGCTCAAGGCCGAAGGCCTGACCGTCATCTTCATCTCGCACAAGCTGGGCGAGGTGCTGAAGGTCGCCGACGACATCACCGTCATCCGGCGCGGCACCACGGTCGGCACCGCCGACCCGAAGACCGCCACCACCAAGCAGCTCGCCGAGCTGATGGTCGGTGCGGAGCTGCCCTCGCCGGAGACCCGCGAGTCGACCGTGACCGACGTCCCGATGCTCCAGGTGGCGGGCCTGACCATCGCCGCGGCCGACGCCGTCGTCGCCGAGCCGGAGGTCCTGGAGCGCCCGATCGCGGAGGACTTCCACGAGCGGACCGAGGTCGGCCGCCTCCTGCTGGACGACGTCAGCTTCACCATCCACAAGGGCGAGATCCTCGGCATCGCCGGTGTTGAGGGCAACGGCCAGACCGAGCTGATCGAAGCCCTCATGGGCATGGCCTCCGCCGACACGGGCGTGATCACGCTCGACGGCACGGACATCACCAAGGCCCCGGTGCGCAAGCGCCGCGAGGGCGGCATCGGCTACATCCCCGAGGACCGCCACCGGCACGGCCTGCTGCTGGAGTCCCCGCTGTGGGAGAACCGCATCCTCGGCCACGTCACCGAGGCGCCCAACTCCAAGCGCGGCATCCTCGACCCGAAGGCCGCCCGCAAGGACACCGAGCGGATCGTGCGCGAGTACGACGTCCGCACGCCCGGCATCGAGGTCACCGCTGCCTCGCTCTCCGGCGGCAACCAGCAGAAGCTGATCGTCGGCCGCGAGATGAGCCACAACCCGAAGTTCCTCATCGCCGCCCACCCCACCCGCGGCGTGGACGTCGGTGCGCAGGCGCAGATCTGGGACGCGATCCGCGACGCCCGCCGCGAGGGCCTGGCCGTCCTGCTCATCTCCGCCGACCTGGACGAGCTCATCGGCCTGTCCGACACCCTCCGGGTGATCTACCGCGGCCGCCTGGTCGCGGACGCCGACCCCGCGACCGTCACCCCGGAGGAGCTCGGCACCGCCATGACGGGCGCCGCCTCCGGGCATCTGGAAGCCACCGACAACCACTCCGCCGCTGCCGACGGTGACACGACGGAGGACGAGGCCCGATGAAGAAATTCGACAAGGACCGGCTGCTCCTCGGCATCGCCGGGCCCGTGCTGGCCCTGGTCAGCGCCTTCCTGCTGACCATGATCGTGCTGGCGGCGACGGGCATCGACCCGATCGAGCCGCTGCGCCTCATGGTGGAGAACGCCGGCTACGAGGACGTCCAGGTCCTCATCGTGAACCAGGCCGGTACGTACTACCTGGCGGCCCTGGCCGTGGCCATCGGCTTCCGGATGAACCTCTTCAACATCGGCGTCGACGGCCAGTACCGCCTCGCGGCGATGCTCTCCGCCGTGGTCGGTGCGGCCGTGGCCCTCCCGGGCCCGCTGCACCTGCTGCTGATCGTCCTCGTGGCGATGCTCGTCGGTGCCTTCTGGTCCGGTATCGCCGGTGTCCTCAAGGCCAAGCGCGGGGTGAGCGAGGTCGTCTCCACGATCATGCTGAACGCCATCGCGACCAGCCTCATCGCCTGGCTGATGCTGACGAAGAACCTCGGTGTCCAGATCGAGGGCTCCAACGACCTGACGACCGGCGACATCGCCGAGTCGGGCTGGTTCCCGGCGGTGTCCCTCGGCGACGGGCTGGAGCTCTACGGCTTCACCTTCGTGGCCTTCGCCCTCGGCATCGTCTACTGGTTCGCGCTCAACCGGACCCGCTTCGGCTTCGACCTGCGCGCCACCGGTGCGAGCGAGTCCGCCGCCCAGGCCTCCGGCGTCGACGCCAAGAAGATGATCATCACCTCGATGCTCATCTCCGGTGCGGTCGCGGGTCTCGCCGGCATGCCTCAGCTGCTGGGCGAGACGCACACCTACAACCTGGCCTTCCCGGTCGGTGTCGGCTTCACCGGCATCACCATCGCGCTGCTCGGTCGCAACAGCCCGGTCGGCATGCTCTTCGCCGCCTTCCTGATGGCCTTCATCGACAAGGCCTCGGCCTCGCTCGACCAGGCCGGGTACGCGAAGGAGATCGGCACGATCATGAAGGGCCTGATCGTGATCGCGGTCGTCGTCTCGTACGAACTCATCGGCCGCTACGGCGTCCGGCGCCAGCAGCAGAAGGTCGGCGAGGAGCTCGCCGCCGGGCACGCCATCAAGACCGACAAGGAGGTCGCGGCGTGAGCACCAGCACTGTCTCCGCGACGGCTGCCGCCCCGAAGAAGTCCGGCGGCCGCAAGAAGCTCACCCTGCCCTGGATCATGCTGATCATCGCGGGCGGCCTCGCGCTGGTCTCGCTGGTCCGCCTGATCAGCGGCGCGAACGACCTGACCTCCGTCGGCCAGGTCTCCGGCGCGCTCTCGCTCGCCGTGCCGATCGGCCTCGCCGGCCTCGGCGGCCTGTGGGCCGAGCGCGCGGGCGTCGTCAACATCGGCCTCGAGGGCATGATGATCCTCGGCACCTGGTTCGGTGCCTGGGCCGGCTACCAGTGGGGTCCGTGGACCGGCGTCATGGCCGGCATCATCGGCGGCGCCATCGGCGGCCTGCTGCACGCGATCATCACGATCACCTTCAACGTCAACCACATCGTCTCCGGTGTGGCCGTCAACATCCTGGCGCTGGGCTTCACCCAGTACCTGTCGAACTTCACCTTCGCGGACGCGCCGGGCGGCTCCTCCAAGCAGTCGCCGCAGGTCGAACCGATCTACAAGATCACCGTGCCGGGGTTGTCCGACTGGATGTCGGACCTCCAGGCCAAGCACTGGTTCTTCGTCTCGGACCTCGCCGGCGTCATCGGCGGCCTGGTCACCGAGCTGTCGCTGCTGACCATCGTCGCGCTGCTGCTGATCCCGGCCACCTGGTGGGTGCTGTGGCGGACCACCTTCGGCCTGCGGCTGCGCTCCTGCGGTGAGAACCCGATCGCCGCCGAGTCGCTGGGCGTCAACGTCTACAAGTACAAGTACATCGCCGTGATCGTCTCGGGCGGCCTGGCCGGCCTCGGCGGCGCGTTCCTGTCGATCGTCGCCAGCCCGATCTACCAGGAGGGCCAGACGGGCGGCCGCGGTTACATCGGTCTCGCCGCGATGATCTTCGGTAACTGGATGCCGGGCGGCATGGCACTGGGCGCGGGCCTGTTCGGCTTCATCGACAGCCTCAAGCTGCGCGGTGGCGCCACCAACGTCCACGCGATGCTGCTGCTGATCGCCATCGTGCTCGTGCTCGTCTGCGCCTGGCAGCTCTACAAGAAGAAGTACCTGCAGGCCGGCATCTCGGCGGCCTTCGCCGCGCTGCTGTTCGTCTGGTACGCGATGACCGACTCGGTGCCGAGCCAGTTCGTGGACGCGGCCCCGTACGTGACCACCCTGCTGGTGCTCGCGCTGTCCGCGCAGCGCCTGCGGATGCCGAAGGCGGACGGCATGCCGTACCGCAAGGGCCAGGGCAAGTGACCCCGGCCCACGCCGTGGACTGGGAAGCCCTGCGGACGGCCGCCCGGGACGCGATGTCCCGGGCGTACGCCCCGTACTCGGGCTTCCCGGTCGGGGTCGCCGCCCTCGTCGACGACGGCCGCACCATCGTCGGCTGCAACGTGGAGAACGCGAGCTACGGACTCAGCCTGTGCGCCGAGTGCGGGCTGGTGTCCTCCCTCCAGGCCACGGGCGGTGGCCGGCTCACGCACTTCACGTGCGTCGACGGCCGGGGCGAGATCCTCGTGCCGTGCGGCCGCTGCCGCCAGCTGCTCTTCGAATTCGGCGGACCGGACCTGCTGGTGGAGACCCCGAAGGGGATCCTCCCGCTGGCGGAGATGCTGCCCCAGGCCTTCGGGCCCGACCACCTGAGATAGCCGTGCCGACGGCCCTTCGCCCCCTGCCGGGGCGGAGGGCCGTCGTACTTCCGCAAACCCCTCTCTCTATGCGCGTAGAAGGAAGCACCACATGGACGTCATCTCCGTCATCCGGACCAAGCGGGACCGCGGTGAGCTGAGCCCCGAGCAGATCGACTGGGTCATCGACGCGTACACGCGCGGTGTCGTCGCCGACGAGCAGATGTCGGCGCTGGCGATGGCCATCCTGCTGAACGGCATGAACCGCGCCGAGATCGCCCGCTGGACCGCGGCGATGATCGCCTCCGGCGAGCGGATGAACTTCGACTCCCTCTCCCGCCCCACCGCCGACAAGCACTCCACCGGCGGTGTGGGCGACAAGATCACCCTGCCCCTGGCCCCGCTCGTCGCCGCCTGCGGCGCGGCCGTCCCGCAGCTCTCCGGCCGCGGTCTCGGCCACACCGGCGGCACCCTCGACAAGCTGGAGTCCATCCCCGGCTGGCGCGCGCTGCTGTCCAACGAGGAGATGCTGCACGTCCTCGACACCACGGGCGCCGTCATCTGCGCGGCCGGCGACGGCCTGGCCCCGGCGGACAAGAAGCTCTACGCGCTGCGCGACGTCACCGGCACCGTCGAGGCCATCCCGCTGATCGCCTCCTCGATCATGTCCAAGAAGATCGCCGAGGGCACCGGCTCGCTCGTCCTGGACGTGAAGGTCGGCACCGGCGCCTTCATGAAGAACCTCGCGGACGCGCAGGAGCTGGCCCACACGATGGTCGGCCTCGGCAAGGACAGCGGCGTCAAGACCGTCGCCCTGCTCACCGACATGTCCACCCCGCTCGGCCTGACCGCCGGCAACGCCCTCGAAGTCCG
Organism: Streptomyces sp. NPDC048424; assembly: GCF_040651555.1. Taxonomy (NCBI): domain Bacteria; kingdom Bacillati; phylum Actinomycetota; class Actinomycetes; order Kitasatosporales; family Streptomycetaceae; genus Streptomyces; species Streptomyces sp. NPDC048424. The sequence continues at coordinate 391,256 of NZ_JBEZKE010000002.1, forward strand.
CGAGTCGGTCGAGGTCCTGGCCGGCGGCGGCCCCGCCGACGTGGTCGAGCTGACCATCGCCCTCGCCAAGGAGATGCTGGACGCGGCGGGCATCAAGGACGCCGACCCGGCGAAGGCCCTCGCCGACGGCTCCGCGATGGACCACTGGCGCCGGATGATCGCGGCCCAGGGCGGCGACCCGGACGCGACCCTGCCGGTGGCCCGCGAGCAGCACGTGGTCACGGCCCCGGCCTCGGGCGTCCTGACCCGCCTGGACGCGTACGGGGTCGGCGTCGCCGCCTGGCGCCTCGGCGCCGGCCGCGCCCGCAAGGAGGACCCGGTGCAGGCCGGCGCGGGCGTCGAGCTGCACGCGAAGCCGGGTGACACCGTCACGGCCGGCCAGCCGCTGATGACCCTGCACACGGACACCCCGGAGAAGTTCGCGTACGCCCTGTCCGCGCTGGAGGGCGCCTACGACGTCGGCACGGCCTTCACCGCCACGCCGATCATCCTGGACCGCATCGCCTGACCTGTACTCACTCGTGCGGCCGAACGGGACCGGTGGACGCCCACCGGTCCCGTTCGTCATGCCGGGATCCTCTGCGGTGGGCCCGCCGCTGGTGTTCCCACCCCCTGAGGGGAACGCCCGGCGCCGATGAGTTCCGGTGGGCCGGGCAGTCATCCCCTTGTGGAGATCAAACGACTCGTGCTGCCCGGGCCCGGACCGACCCGGGGGGATGCCGCGCGGCTGTGCGCGTGCCTGGTCCGGATGTACGAGGGCGGGGCGACGGCCGTGGAGTGCGATGTCGGGGCCGTCACCGCGCCGGACCTGGCCGTCGTCGAGGCGCTGGCCCGGCTGCGGCTGACCGCCCGCGGGCGCGGGGGTTTCACCGTGACCGGCGCCGGCCCGCCCCTACGCGCCCTGCTGGACCTCGTAGGACTCGTCGAGCTGCTCGGGGAGGCCGAACAGCGGGAACCAGCGGGCGGTGTCCAGGAAGGCGGTGAGCCCGACGATCCTGCCGTCTGAGATCTCCAGGACCTGGAGCGCCCACGGGGTGTGGCCCTTCCCGTCGGCCGCCGGCCGGTACTGCCCGAAGGCGGGCAGGCCGTTCGCCGTCGTCGGGACCAGCCGCGAGCCCTTGCAGCCGATGCCCTGGTTCAGGTGCCAGGCCGCGATGTCCTCGTGGCCGCGCAGCCACAGGTCGAACGGCGGCATCGACAGCACCGCGTCCTCGTGCAGCAGCGTGGTGAGCCGCGTGATGTCGTACGCCTCGAAGGCGGACAGGTACCGCTCCAGCAGCTTCGCCTGGTCCGGGTCGAGCGGGTCCGCCGGATCGCTGTCGCGGATGCCCTGCGCGGCCAGGGTGGCCCGGGCCCGCTGCAGGGCGCTGTTCACCGAGGCCACCGTGGTCTCCAGCAGCTGCGCGACCTCGTCGGCCTTCCAGGCCAGCACCTCGCGCAGGATCAGCACCGCCCGCTGCTTCGCCGGCAGGTGCTGCAGCGCCGCGACGAAGGCCAGTCGTACGGACTCCTTGGCGAGGGCCATCTCGGCCGGGTCGGCGGTCTGCGGCAGCACCCGGCCGTCCGGGACCGGCTCCAGCCAGGTCACCTCGGGCCGCTCGTTGAGCACGGCGGAGGTCTGGTGCTGCGGGGCGGTCAGGTCCATGGGGCGGGCCCGCTTGTTTCCCGCGTTCAGCAGGTCCAGGCAGACGTTGGTGGCGATCCGGTACAGCCATGACCGCAGCGAGGAGCGGCCCTCGAACTTCGCGTAGGACCGCCAGGCGCGGACGTACGTGTCCTGCACGGCGTCCTCGGCGTCGAAGGAGGAGCCGAGCATCCGGTAGCAGTAGCCGGTGAGCTCGACCCGGTACCGGTCCATCGCCGCGTCGAGGTCCGTGCTGATGGCGAGGTCGCTCATGTCCGTTCATCCCCCTGCTGGTTCGGCTACTCCCGAAACTATCGGAGGCCTCTGACAACGGCAGCCGGAAGCGCTCGGACGACGCAGGTCTGTTGACGTCAAGTATCTTGACGTCAAGATTGAAGTGGGGCAGGCTTCCGCATGTATCTCGACATCGAGATACATGGACGGTGGATGCGGGGGCCCGGGATGCGGCGCGGCGGGGAGATGCGGAAGGCACGGCAGGGGGAGGCCGGGCTGCTGGCGCAGTTGCGCCGGCCGCCGGGCGGCCGGGACGCGCGGATCATGCTGCTCGCCCAGTTGCTGGACCGCGCGGGCACGGGCGTGTGGGCCGCGTCCTCCGTCCTGTACTTCACCTTCGTCGTCGGCCTCGACGCCGGGCGGCTCGGCCTCCTGCTGGGCGCGGCCGGAGTGGCGGGCATCGCCGGATCGCCGCTGGCCGGCCACCTCGCCGACCGCTTCCCGCTCCGCGCCCTGCTGATCGGCTGCCACCTGGTCCGCCTCGGGACCCTCTGCGCGCTGCTGGCCGTCACCGACTTCGCGGTGCTGCTGCCCGTCTTCGCCGTCACCCACCTGGGAGACCGCGCGGCCAAGACGCTGGAGATGCTCTTCGCCACCCGGGTCGCGGGCGAGCGGCGCGCCACCTACCAGGCGCTGTCGCGCAGTTCGGCCAACGCCGGCTACGCCCTCGGCGCCGGCCTCGCCGCCATCGGCCTCGCCGTCGGCACCCGGGGCGCCTACCACGTGCTGATCCTGGCCAACGCGCTGTCGTTCCTCGTGGCCGCGCTCCTCGTGTGGCGCACCCGCGAGCCGCGCGGCCGCGGACTCGTGGCCGCACCCCCCGGCGGCGCCGCGCCGGGCACGGCCCCCGCAGCGACCGCGCCCGGGCCCGCGCCGAGCGCCTGGCGGGACCGCGGCTACCTCCGGTTCGTGCTGCTCGACATCCCGATGAACCTGGACGACTCGATCCTCGGCGTCGGCCTGCCCCTGTGGCTGGTGGGCCACACCACGGCGCCGCACGCCCTGATCCCCGCCTTCCTGGTCGTCAACACCGTGCTCGTCGTCGTCCTGCAACTGCGCGTGTCGGCGCGGTTCCAGGGCGCCCGCGCCGCGACGCGCGCGGTCGCCCTGTACGGGGTGACGACGCTCGCCTGCTGCGTCCTGCTGGCCGCGGCCGGCGGCGGAGGGGCGTGGACCGCCTCGGCGGCCCTGCTCGCCGCGGCGGTGCTGGCCACCGCGGCGGAGCTGATGCGCTCGGTGAGCTCCTGGGAACTGGCGGTCTCCCTCGCGCCCCCGCAGGCGCGGGCCTCGTACCTCGGCGTGGCCGGCATGGCCCAGTCCGTCCAGAAGTCCGCCGGACCGCTGCTGCTCACCGGCGCGGTCATGACGGCGGGCCCCGCGGGATGGCTGGTCCTCGGGGCGGCCGTGGCGGGCCTGTCCCTCGTACAACGCAGGGCCGGGCTGCGGCGGTTGGAGGAGCTGCGGGCGGCGGCCGAGCGCGCCGCGGCGGAGCCCGCCCCGGCGCGGTGAGGGCTCAGGTGCCGGGCTTGCGGCCGTACGCGTAGACGTCCTCGCCCTTCCCCAGCAGGTTCCAGTACGCCTTGGCGTCGGCGAGCCGCATGTTCACGCAGCCACCCGAACCGGGCGGGTTCCACATGCTCTTGGTGGTCGAGTGGAAGGCGATGCCGCCGTCGAAGAACTGCGCGTACGGCATGGAGACGTTGTAGAGCGTCGACCAGTGGTCGATGCTGCGGTAGTAGATCTTCTTCAGGCCGGTCCGGGTCTCCGTGCCGTCCTTGCCGGTACGGACCGGGACGGGCCCGTACTTCAGCGCCGCGCCGTCCTGGATCCAGCTCAGCTGCCGCGTCAGGTCGACGCAGGCGATCCGCCCCCGGTTCACCGGGCAGGCGCCCGCCCTGTTCGGGGTGCTGCCCGCCGCCCGCTGGGCCAGCATCGTGCTCATCGTCTGCCAGGTCAGCGGTCCGGCGTAGCCCTGGGCCGGGGCGATCCCGTGGGCCGCCTGGAACGACCTGATCGCGGTGCAGTCCGCCGCGGACTGCTTCCCGTCGACGGGCCGTCCCAGGAACTGCTCCACCTGCCGTTGGTACGGCCCCGTCGTGAGGTTGCAGGAGGCGGCGGCCTGCGCCGTCCCGCCTCCCGCGACCACCAGTGGCAGCGCCAGCGCCACCACCCCGCCCAGTACCGTCGCCCGCCGCTTCACGCGCACGCGTGTCGTCAGCGTCCCCATCCGGTCCTCCCCTGTTCGCACAGCTTCCGTTCACCGTGTTGAATGCCCGGAAAACCTGCGGGGGTTGCCTCGTGCGGGAGCGTAGATTTCGTCAGCGCGCGGCCATGGCCGACGCCGGCATCCGGCGCTCGGCGCGGGCCGCGTGCGACCCGTACAGGGTGATGGACACGACGCCCAGCACCGCCAGCAGCGCGATCCCGACCGTCGCCGCCCACCCGGCCCCGTGGTACGCCAGGGCGCCCAGGGTGCCGCCGGCGCTGGAGCCGAGGTAGTACGCCGACTGGTAGAGCGCGGAGGCCTGCGCCCGGCCCGTCTTCGCCGTCCGGCTCACCGCGGCCGAGGCCACCGCGTGGCCGGCGAAGAAGCCCGCCGTGATCAGGACCAGCCCGATCAGGACCGCCGCCAGCGACTCGGCCAGCGACAGCAGCAAGCCCAGCGCCGTGGTCGTCACGGCCAGGTACAGCGCGCCGCGCCGCCCCGTACGGGCCACCAGCTTCCCGGCGGCGGCCGAGGAGACCGTACCCACCAGGTAGATCAGGAAGATCGACCCGATCACGCCCTGCCCGAGCGAGAACGGCTCGTCCACCAGGCGGTAGCCGATGACCGTGTAGACCGCGCCGAAGACCGTCATGAACAGCGCGCCGATCCCGTACAGCCGCAGCAGCAGCGGATCCCGCAGGTGACCGACGACGGTACGGCCCACCGCGCGCGGGTTCAGCGACGCCGGACGGAAGAACCGCGCCCGGGGCAGCAGCACCAGGAACGCCACCGCGCAGACCAGCGACATCAGCGCGACGGCGCCCAGCCCCGCACGCCAGCCCCACACCTGCGCCGCCCAGCCGGTGACGAGCCGGCCGCTCATGCCGCCGATGGAGTTCCCCGCCACGAACAGGCCGATCGCGCCCACCAGGGCCTTCGGCTTGACCTCCTCCGCCAGGTACGCCATCGCGGAGGCCGGGATCCCGGCGATCGCCGCGCCCTGGACGGCGCGCAGCACCACCAGCCACTCCAGGCTCGGCGCGAACGGCACCAGCAGGCCCACGCCCACGGCCACCACCATCGACCAGGTCATCATCCGGGTGCGGCCGAACCGCTCGGACAGCGCGCTCAGCGGCAGGACGAACAGCGCGAGCGCGCCGGTGGCCGCGGACACCGTCCAGCTGGCCTGACCCGCGGTCACCCCGAAGCCGGCGGAGATCGCGGGCAACAGCGCCTGGGTGGAGTAGAGGAGGGCGAAGGTCGCGAGCCCGGCGGCGAAGAGCGCGAGGCTCATCCGGCGGTAGCCGGGGCGGCCGGGGGCGTGGGGTTCGGCGGCGCGGGGTCCGGGCTGCGGAGACGACGGGGTGGAGGCACCCGGGATCACGGGTGCCCCGGTATGAACGGGAGGCATGTATCGAAGGTAGGCCGGTGTTTTTGATGCGTCCAATGCACAGAATCGCGATAATCGATCCACTCATGCATCACCACAGCTCAGGGCGGCGTCTGTCAATGAACCGTTACGAAGAAGACATGGCCGTGACACGGCTGCTGGCGCCCCGGCTGGCCTACTTCGCCGCCGTCGCCCGGCACGAGCACGTCACCCGCGCCGCGCACGAACTGGGCGTACCGCAGTCCACCCTGTCGCGGGCCATGGTCCGCCTCGAACAGGACCTGGGCGTCACGCTGTTCGCCCGCAAAGGCCGCAACGTCGCCCTCACCACGGCGGGCCGCACCTTCCTCGCCTCCGCCGAACAGGCCCTGGACGGCATCGCCCGCGCCGCCGAATCCGTCCAGCAGGACGCCGACCCGGCCCTGGGCAAGGTCGCCTTCGGCTTCCTCCACACCCTCGGCTCCGAGACCGTACCCGGCCTGATCCGCGCCTTCCGGGCCGACCACCCGCGCGTGCGCTTCTCCCTCGTCCAGAACTACGGCGAGGCCATGCTGGAGAAGCTCCGGGCCGGCGAACTCGACCTCTGCCTCACCTCACCCCTGCCCGACGCCCCCGACCTCGTCGCCCGCCGCCTCGACGAACAGCGGCTGCGCCTGGTCGTCCCCGAGGACCACCGCCTCGCCGGCCGCAAGCGCATCCGCCTCGCCGAGGCCGCGGAGGAAACCTTCGTCACCCTCGAACCCGGCTACGGCCTGCGCCGCATCACCGACGACCTCTGCGCGGAGGCCGGCTTCACCCCGCGCGTCGCCTTCGAGGGCGAGGAGGCCGAGACCCTGCGCGGCCTGGTCGCCGCCGGCCTCGGCGTGGCCCTCCTGCCGCCCCCCGCCGTGGCCCGCCCCGGAGTGGTCGAACTGACCGTCACCGCCCCGCGCGCCGTCCGCGAGATCGGCCTCGCCTGGCTCGACGGCCACCCCGACACCCCGCCCGTGGCGGAGTTCAAGCGCTTCCTGCTGTCCCGCCGGGGCCGCCTGATCCCCGAACTGGAGCCGCCCGCCGCGTGACGGGCCCGCGACCGCGAAATCCCTAGGCCGATTCCGGCGAGCCCGCCGGGGCCGGGGTCGGCGTCGGGGGCGGCGTCGGGGGCGCGGAGAGCAAGTAGCCCGCCTGGAAGCGGGACTTGGCGCCCACCGCCCGCATGATCTCCGCGATGTGGCGCTGGCACGTCCGCTCCGACATGCCGAGGCGGCGCGCGATCACCTTGTCCTCCAGCCCCTCCGACAGCAGCCGCACGATCGTCTGCCGCAGCTCGTCCGAGATCGACCGCGCCGCGTCCGGGCTCACCGACGTCGGGAACGGCTCCGCCCCCAGCCACGACCGCTCGAAGGCCGACGTCATGAAGTGCACGACGCTCGGCTCCCGCACCACCAGCGCCGCCCCGCTCCGGTCCGGCACCGCCATCAGCCCCGTCTGCCCGTCGAAGACCAGCATCCGCATCAGCCCGTCGCCCAGCGTCCGTACCTGCGCGCCCAATGCCGTCACCCGCTCGACGTACGCCGCCGTCGGCCGCGAGTACCGCGCCGTGTGCTGGTAGATCGTCCGCATCCGGACCCCGCGCGTCAGCAGCGACTCGTCCCGCCCGATCGACTCCTCCAGCGTCTCCAGCGGCCGGCCCCCGCCGGGCTGCGAAGTCAGCAGCTCCCGCTCGCACGAGGCGGCCAGCTCCGCGATCAGCCCCCGGACCGCGCCGAGGTCCGTGACCAGCTCCAGGCGGCCCGACCCGCTCAGGTCCCGGTGCGCGGTCCCCGCCTCGTACGCCGGCACCAGCGTCTCCAGCCGCCCCCGCAGCCGGTCCATCTCGTCGTGGGTCTCCCGTACGAGCAGGGCCAGCGGGGCCAGCGCGCGGGCCGCCGCCGCCCGGGGCGCCACCGCGCTCCACCGCTCCGGCCCGCCGCCCGGCGCCCGCTGGAGCAGGTGCGCGGCGGCCAGCTCGGTGATCGCGGCGGCCGCGCGCACGCCCAGGGCCCCCGTGGCCTCGGCCGCGTCGAAGGCGTGCCGCTCGACGGCGTACGCGTAGAGGCGCCGGGCCGCAGGGCTGAGTTCCCCGGCGGCTGCGGGCCCTCCGGCCGCACCGGCTGGTCCGGTCGCTCCGGTCTCCTCTGCGGGCATATTCCAATTCGTCCCGTTCTGTGTCCGTCTGTAAACCCCTCGTGTTCCCGCAAGGCGGCAAGACGACGCCTGACCTGGCGCGACCGGCATATGCCGAACCGGCACAGTGGATGCACGGCGTGAGGGGGGAGCGCGGTATGCGGCAGCGGACGCCGGAGGCGCGGGGACCCGTGGCCGTCCTGCTGAGCCCGCGACCAGCCGTGGTGGCAGCCGCCCGCCGTGCGGGCGCGCACACCGTGGTGGTCGCGCCAGGTCCATCGGTGCCATCCGACCGTGAGGGGGCGGAGCGGCGGGTACGGACGGACTGGCGCGACCACCGGCACCTCGTCGGGACCCTCGGCCGCATGGAGGCCGTCCGGCACGGCCGCGCCGCCGTCTTCGGCTTCGACGCCGCCGGAGCCCTCGCCGCCGCCCGCGCCAACGAGGAGCTGGGCCTGCCCGGCACCCCCACCGCCGCCGTCACCGCCCTCATGGACAAGGCCGCCCTGCGCGCCCGCTCCAACGCCCTGCACCCGGCCCGGCCGGTCTCCTTCGCCCGCTGCGGCCGGGCCGACGCGCTCCCCTTCGTCACCACCCTCATCGGCTACCCCTGCGTCATCAAGCCCCGGGCGGGCGCCGACGGGGAAGGGGTGCGGCTGGTCCGCGACGAGGCCGAGGCGCGGGCCGCCGCCCACGGCTACCCCGAGGTCACCGACCTCCTCGTCGAGGAGTACCTCGAAGGGCCGGAGCTCACCGTCGCGGCCCACTCCAGGGCGGGCCACCACCGCATCCTCGGCTGGGCCCGCCGGCTGAACACCCCGGCCCCCACCAGCGCCGGCCTCACCGCCCCAGGCCTCACCGCCTCCGGCCACGCGCTGCCGGTGACCCTGGCCCCCCGCGGCGCCGAGGCTGTACGGGCCCTCGTACGCGCCGTCCTCGACCTCGCCCGCCACCGCGACGGCCCCTCGCACACCGGCATCGTCCTCACCCCGTCCGGCCCCCGCCTCCTCGGGTCCCACGCCCGCCCGGGCCCCGAGGAGTTCGCCGGGCTGCTCCGGCTCGCCCACGGCATCGACGTGCTCGGCCTCGCGCTCGCCACCGGGCTCGGCCTGCCCGAGCCCGTACGCGTCCCCCGCCCGCGCACCGCCCACGCCGGGCTGCGGTACGTGGACTTCCCGCCCGGCCGCCTCGACGGGGTGCGCGCGGCGCTCGCGGCCGCCCGCGCCGTGCCGGGCGTGGCCCGGGTGCAGCTGGAGATCCCGCCGGGCGCCCTGGTCCGCCGCGCCCCGACGGGCGCGCGCCACCACGCGTACGTCCTCGCCGCCGCCCCGACGGCGGACTCGCTGGCCAGCACCCTCGACCGCGCCGCCGGTCTGCTCCGCGCCGCGGACCGGCTGGTCCGTCAGCCGGACGGCTTCGCGTAGTCGGCGAAGCCGGTCCAGTCCAGGGTCACGCAGGGCTCGTCGCCCAGGACCCAGGCGTTGTGCCCGGGGGGCACCCGCATGTAGTCCCCGGGGCCGAACTCGGTGCTCTCCCCGTCGTCCATGACGACCTTCATGCGCCCGCTCACCACGTACCCGGTGTGATCGGCCAGGCAGCTGTCCGTCCCGGCCAGCGGCTTGACGTGCTCCGACCACTTCCATCCGGGCTCGAAGACCGAGCGCCCGACACCCGCGCCGCCCGTCTCCAGCAGGTCCAGCCTGCCCTTGCCGTCGGCGAACGGCCGGGTCTCGTCCGCGTTGTCGAAGCTCCTGGACACCAGACCGGCCATGATCATCGCCTCCGTCGGAGATGTGCCCGAGTCCTCGGTTCCACGGTACGCGCGGATGCCCGCACGGGCTCGGCACCCGCCGTCCCCGGCAGCGGCGGGTGCGCGGGACGTCGCGCCGTCACCTGCGCAGCGACCTGCCGAAGCCGGAGGCGAGCGGCATCCGCAGGCCCAGCGGCGGCGGTGCGGCCAGGGCGTCGGTCACCGGCCGCGAGTAGCGTCCCGAGAACACCGCGCCCAGGACGAAGTCCACGGCCAGCGCCACCACTTCGGCCTGGTGCTCGCGCAGCCCGTGCCCGTCCGAATGCACCTCGAAGCGGCAGGTCGAACGATTCGCCTTCTTCGCCCGGGCCGCCAGCCGGAAGGAGGTCTCCGGGTCGCTGCGCGCGTCGTTGGTGCCGTGCACGATCAACACCTGCCGCCCCGACAGCTGTTTCACCGGTTCAGGGGAGTCCTGGGCGGCCGCCTCGGCTAAACAAGGGGCCATCGCCAGAACCGAGTTGACGGCCCCGTGCCCCGCGGCGCGCAGCGCGGCCGTGGCTCCCGCGCCGTAGCCGGCCAGGCACACCGGCACGTCCCCGTACCGCCGCACCGCCTCGTCCGCCGCCCACCCCGCCTGCTCCTCCCGCGAGGACTCCCCGCCGTGGATGACGGCGTGCGTGACCAGCCCCTCCGCCCCGCCCGCCCGGGCCAGCGCCCGCGCGAGCGGACGTACTGGACCGGGGGAGAATCTGGACGCTCCGGGAAGCAGGAGCACCACCCCGTTGACCGGGCTTTCCGTCGAACCCGAGCCGGTTCTCGCGCCGGCCGCCCGCCCCAGACGGGCCCCGCGCGCCGGCGGCGCATGCTGTGCCATGGCGGAACAGTCTCAGACCCTGAGGTGTACGCCATCCGTCCGCGCGGTCTCTGTTACATATCGACGGTCGTCGTCGGCACCCCGCTCTACGCGCGTAGGAGTTAGAGTGCGCAGATGACGAGCGAGACCCCCAACCTGCCGACCCCGGATCAGATCCGCCGCTCCCCGAAGGTGCTCCTGCACGATCACCTCGACGGTGGACTGCGCCCCGGGACCATCATCGAGCTGGCCCGCGAGGTCGGCTACGAGAACCTCCCCGAGACCGACGCCGACAAGCTCGGCATCTGGTTCCGCGAAGCCGCCGACTCCGGCTCCCTCCCGCGCTACCTGGAGACCTTCGCGCACACGTGCGCGGTCATGCAGACGAAGGCGGCCCTCTTCCGGGTCGCCGCCGAGTGCGCCGAGGACCTGGCCGAGGACGGCGTCGTGTACGCCGAGATCCGCTACGCCCCCGAGCAGCACCTGGAAGCCGGCCTGACCCTCGAAGAGGTCGTCGAGGCCGTGAACGACGGCTTCCGCGAGGGCGAGCGCCGCGCGAAGGCCAACGGCCACCGCATCCGCATCGGCGCCCTGCTGACCGCGATGCGCCACGCCGCCCGTGCGCTGGAGATCGCCGAGCTGGCCAACCGCTACCGCGACAACGGCGTCGTCGGCTTCGACATCGCCGGCGCCGAGGCCGGGTTCCCTCCCACCCGCCACCTCGACGCCTTCGAGTACCTCAAGCGCGAGAACAACCACTTCACCATCCACGCGGGCGAGGCCTTCGGCCTGCCGTCGATCTGGCAGGCCCTGCAGTGGTGCGGCGCCGACCGCCTCGGTCACGGCGTGAAGATCATCGACGACATCGAGGTCGCCGCCGACGGTTCCGTGACCCTGGGCCGCCTGGCCTCGTACGTCCGGGACAAGCGCATCCCCCTGGAGATGTGCCCGACCTCGAACCTGCAGACGGCCGCGGCCGCCTCGTACGCCGAGCACCCGATCGGCCTGCTGCGGAAGCTGCACTTCAGGCTGACGGTCAACACCGACAACCGGCTGATGAGCGGCACCAGCATGAGCCGCGAGTTCGAGCACCTGGTGGACACCTTCGGCTACACGCTGGACGACATGCAGTGGTTCACCGTCAATGCGATGAAGTCCGCGTTCATTCCTTTCGATGAACGACTGGCCATGATCAACGAGGTCATCAAGCCCGGTTACGCGGAGCTGAAGTCGGAGTGGCTGTTCCAGCAGACCGCTTCCACCAGCGGTTCTGTCTCGGCCTAGGCCACGGCATGACGTACTGAAAGCGCCCGGGAGAGGCAATTCCCGGGCGCTTTCTCGTATTTAATGATGTTTGCGGGCGGGGGTTTGAAGTGGCTAGTTTGCGGAGCCGCTCAATTCCCCGTCGCAAGGAATACCTTTCATGAAGCAGTCAGCTGCCAAGACCCTCGGTGTCGCCGCTCTCGGTGCCGCCTTCGCCGCCGTCGCCGCCGGTACCGCTTCCGCCGCCGTTCCCGCCGTCGGTCTCACCGACGCCCTGGGCACCGTCACCGGCGCCGCCCAGGGGCTCACGAGCCAGCAGCAGGTGAAGCCCGAGGGAGGCCAGCAGTCGAGCGACCCGGCCGCCGCGCTCGCCCCGGTCACCAGCCTGCTCGGCGGTCTGCCGACCAGCAACCTCGGCGGCTGATTCCGTACGGAAATTCGTACGCGGGCACGCGTGGCGCACACCCCTTCGAGCGGGTGGGCGCCGCGTCGTGCCGTGTGCCACGATCACCACCAACTGCCCGCCGATGTAAGCGGTTTGAGGTCTTTGGTCATGCGCAAGAAGGCACGAGCGACAATGGTCGCGCTGATCCCCGCCCTGCTCGTCGCGGCGGTGGGGTGCAGCAGCGGAACCCCCGCCACGGACAAGGACCGGGACCCCAAGGGCTCCGCCGAACAGCCCTCCGGCGCGCCCGGCGCCCCGGCGGCGTCCGCCAGTTCGACGGGATCACCGGGAGCCGCCAAGCCGAAGACCGGCGGCACCAAACTGGACCGCTCCGTGCTGGAACAGGGAGACCTGCCCGGCTACCAGGTCTCCGCCCAGGGCAAGAACCCCAACGCCCCGGACGGTCAGCCACAGGCCGACCGCAAGGCCTGCCAGCCGCTGGCCGACATCATGGGGGACAAGCCCGACCCGGCCGCGCGCCAGACCCTCAACCGGGGCATCGGCTCCCAGAAGCAGGTCGGACTCGCCGTGTCCGTCTCCGTCAGCTCCTACGCCGAGAGCGACGCCAAGGCGCTGATCGCCCGGCTCAAGGCCGCCGTGGCCGCCTGCGGCAAGGGCTTCACCGCCACCGTCGAGAAGCAGACCGGCAGCTACCGCGACGTACGGGCCGTCGACTACCGCACGAGCGGCGACGAGAGCGTCAGCTGGACCACGACCGCCTCCGGTGCGGGCGTCTCGGCACAGGTCCACCTGGTCGTGGCACGCGAGGGCGACACCGTCGTGCGGCTGATGGCCCTCGACGTGGCGGGCGCCGCCAAGAAGGGCCTGGTGCCGCAGGAAGTGACCGACAAGCAGCTGGAAAAGGTCCGGAAGGCCGGCTGATCCGGCAGACCGCCCGGTTCCCCGCCGGGCGGCCGCCGATCGCGGCCGCCGGTCACCAGGCGGTGGAGGCGGACTTCTCGTTCGGCAGCAGCAGCCACAGCGCGATGTAGACCAGGAACTGCGGGCCGGGCAGCAGGCAGGATACGGCGAATATGGCGCGCATCGTGTTCGCGGAAATTCCGAAACGCCTGGCCAGTCCGGCGCACACTCCACCGATCCAGCGGCCGTCACGGGGGCGGACAAGGGCGCTCATGGGGTTCTCCTTCGTCGGGATCGCGTTGGTGAAGACCGGTACGGCCTCGCGATGACTCAATACTCCCGCTGGACCGCCGACAGAACGTCGGTCCAGGGGCCGAGCCCGACCCTGGAAATCTTCGGGGTGGTCCCCTGATAAACCGGGTGTGAACGGGTGTGTGAACGCCGCAGCCGCGCCCGCAGCGCCGGTACGACGGCCACGTGCGCGAGCAGCACACCGACGGTGTTCAGCAGCACCGAGTCCACGTCGACGACCTGGCCCGGCACGGCGGTCTGGAGCATCTCGATGCTCAGCGAGACCAGCGCGCCCGCGGCCGCGGTCCGGGCCAGCGAGGACCACGCGGACAGCGTCGACAGCGCGAGCCTTCCGTTGACCAGCGGCAGCAGCACCCCCAGCGGGGCCAGCAGGGCCAGGCCCTCACCGATCCGCCGCGCCGCCTCCAGCGGCCCGTAGGCGAGGTCCGCCCGGATCCCCTCCAGGGGAGTCAGATTGGCGGCCGCGGCCCACGGCACGTCGAGCGGTCGTAGGGTCAGCCAGCCGACGACCAGGAGATGGGCGACGAGCAGGACCCCGGCGAGGAGCCGGAGACGGAGATGGATCGCGGTGGCGGTGGCGGCGCTGCCGCCGGCCTCAAGACGCTGCACACCTGGGAGGACGCACCACCCGGTAGCCCCGGTTCCGCCCTGACGGGGGGTGTGGCCCGGAGCACCCGGGGCCCCTCCGGGCAGGTCAGCGGAGGGCGATGAGGACGATCAGCGCCAGCGCGCCGACCACGGCGGGCGCGATGATCTCGTACGACCAGCGCACGCGCACGCCGCCCTGGGCACCGGCCCGCTCGGCGCCGCGCTCGGCCATCCGCTGCAGCTCGTCCACGATCCGGTCCGCGCCGGCCCGCATCGGCTCGGCCGGCATCCGGGGCTTCTCGCCGGGGCTGCGCTGCTCCCGGTCCCGGAGCCCCTCGTACCGCAGCCGCTGCCGGTTCGCCTTCTTCCGCTCGCGCAGTGAGACGGGCACGGACCACAGCTGGTACTTCGACCCCTCGGCCAGCACCTCCGCCGAGTAGCCGGAGCGCACCGCGTCCACGGCCGCCCAGGGCAGCTCGATGATCCGGAAGGGGTTGCGCACGCGCATCCGGTCGTCGTTCGCGAAGACGGCCGGGCGGACCGTGAACGCCACGATCAGCGGTACGGCGCACAGCGCCACCGCCACGGCGATCCACGGGGTGTTCCCCGAGCCGCGCAGTACGGCGTCACCGCAGAGCCACGCCGTCAGCGCGAGCAGCAGGACCCCCGAGACGACGCCCATGGAGGAGCGGTAGACCCGGTCTTTGTAGACCGGCTCATCGGTCGGCTGCTGCTGGCTGCTCATGGGGTCGATTCTGCCCCACGCCATCTCAGCCCACGAGATCGGCGTACAGGATGATGTTGTCGGGCCGGTGGCCGTCGGTGATCTCGCCGCCGCAGGTGATGACGCGCAGCTCGGGGCGGGTGGTGTCCCCGTACACCTTGGCCGTCGGGAACGCCTTCTTGTCCACCTGCTCCAGCTCGCGGACGCGGAAGACGGCGGTGCTGCCGTCCGCCCGCGAGACCGTGATCTCCTCGCCGACGCGCACGCGCGCCACGTCCTTCAGCACGGCCGGGCCGCGCGCGGTGTCGAAGTGGCCGATCAGCACGGCCGGTCCGGTCTCGCCGGGGGTGACGCCCTTGGTGTACCAGCCGATCTTGTCGCCGTCGGCGACGGAGGGCACCTCCACGGTGCCGTCGGCGGCCAGACCCAGTGCCAGCAAGGGGGAGGCGTCCACGCCGGCCGCGGGGATCCGTACGCGTACGGGCTTGGAGGCGGGCAGCGGGGCGGCCGCCACCGGGGCCGCGGGAGCGGTGGTGGGCGAGACCGAGGGCGGGGCGGCGGACGCGGCGGCCGCCCCGGGCGCGGGTGCGGTGGAGGCGGCCGTGCCGCAGCCGGTCAGGGCGGCGGCGAGGAGGACGGCGGCGAGCAGCGGGCGCGCGCGGTGGGCCATGGAGTGCTCCGGAGACGACAGCCGGCGGGCCACCGGGTCGGTGGCCCGCCGGGGAGGGCAGGAGAGTGGAGGTGGCGAGGGTGTGTCAGCCCTGGGTGGGGCGGCGGCGACGCAGGACCACGCTGGCGGCCAGGGCTCCGAAGGCGGCGATCAGGCCGCCGCCGGCCACCAGGGCGGCGGTGTTGTCGGTGTCCGCCACGGTCTCGACCGGGAGCTCGGCGCCGGCGGCCACCGGGCCCTTCGGGACGACCGACGTCTGGCCCGCGGTCTGCGGCTTCACCTGGGCGGGGGTGGAGGTGGGCGCGGGGGTGCCCGGCTTCGTCACCGGCTTGTCCTCGGTGAACTTGTAGCTCGGCTTGCAGCCCTTGGGGAACGCGGGGAACGCGACCCGGCCGACCGTGTCGTTGCCGCCCTGCGTCTTCCACTCGAAGACGGGCTTGGCGCTGCTCGGGTTCACGATCCGGGCGATGATGCCCGCGGACTCGGGCAGCGAGGGGTGGGTGCGGTCCAGCTGGTCGAAACCGCGGCCGCCGTCGCCGGCCTCCATGAGGATCACCTTCGGGCCCAGCTCGGAGACGTACAGCTCGGCCGACATGCCGGCGCCGATCTCCTGGCCGACCGGACCGACGCGGCAGTCCGTGCTGGCCTGGCCCGCGGGCAGCGGGTAGGACTTGGCGCTCCCGTCCGCGGCGGTGACGACGAGCACGGGGTTGGCGCCGGCGGCCTTGGTGAGTTCGAGGTCCAGGCCCTTGGCCTTGTCGTGGGGCTGGGTCCGGTCCAGCTTCGTCACGACGTGGACCATGTAGGTGTCGCCGGGCTTCCAGTCGGGACCGACCTCGCGGATCCAGGCCTCGGGGCCCTCTTCCTTGTTGCGCAGCACCGCGACCAGGCCCTCGCCGATGTAGACGGCCTTGCCCTCGTAGCGGCTGTTGTCCGACGCCGCGGCGGACTGCGCGGCCGTGGCGGGCGCGGCGAACGCGGCGCCGGCGGTCGGGACGAGCATCGCGCCGGCGAGGGCGACGGTGACTATCGAGGTGCGGAGGGCGGTACGCATAACGACTCCTGTAAGCGTGGGTGAGGAAAGTGGAGGAGAGTCGCATGCCGCGTCGAGTCTGTTTCGGCTGGTTCACCGGGTCAGGTGTGGCGGGCTGCTGAAGACAAATTTATGGATCTCGTGCGGGCGGAGGATCCGGGTCCTGTCATGGCCGTGTAACGACGGTAGGCGCGTCGGAATGGAGGTGTCGATTCCATAGCGGATCCGCTGGAAACGGATGTGGGGGGTGACAGGTCGCTACGCGCGTAGATATGCTCATGTGGTGACCATGCCCACCACCCTCACCGCATTCGCTGACGTGACGACGTCCGACAGTGCGCTGCGCCGCTTCCTGCACGGGCTGCCCGGCGTCGACACTGTCGGCCTGGAGGCCCGCGCGGCCTCCCTCGGCACCCGTTCGATCAAGACGACGGCCAAGGCGTACGCCATCGACCTGGCCATCTCGATGATCGACCTGACGACGCTCGAAGGCGCGGACACCCCGGGCAAGGTCCGGGCGCTCTCCGCCAAGGCCGTCAATCCCGATCCGACCGACCGTACGACGCCCATGACCGCCGCGGTCTGCGTCTACCCCGACATGGTGGCCACCGCCAAGGCCGCGCTGAACGGCGCCGACGTCAAGGTCGCCTCCGTCGCCACCGCCTTCCCGGCCGGCCGCGCCGCGCTGCCCGTCAAGCTCGCGGACACCCGTGACGCCGTCGCCGCCGGCGCCGACGAGATCGACATGGTCATCGACCGTGGCGCCTTCCTCGCCGGCCGCTACCTGGAGACGTACGAGCTGATCAAGGCCATCAAGGAGGCCTGCGTCCGCCCCGACGGCACCGCGGCCCGCCTCAAGGTCATCTTCGAGACCGGCGAGCTGTCGACCTACGACAACATCCGCCGCGCCTCCTGGATCGGCATGCTCGCGGGCGCCGACTTCATCAAGACGTCGACGGGCAAGGTGGGCGTCAACGCCACCCCCGCGAACACCCTGCTCATGCTCGAAGCCGTCCGCGACTTCCGGGAGCAGACTGGAATCCAGATCGGCGTGAAGCCGGCCGGCGGCATCCGCACCACCAAGGACGCGATCAAGTTCCTGGTCCTGGTCAACGAGACCGTGGGCGAGGACTGGCTGAGCAACCACTGGTTCCGCTTCGGCGCCTCCAGCCTGCTCAACGACCTGTTGATGCAGCGCCAGAAGCTGAGCACCGGCCGTTACTCCGGTCCCGACTACGTGACGGTGGACTGATCACCATGGCATCTGTATTCGAGTACGCACCGGCTCCCGAGTCCCGCTCGGTCGTCGACATCGCCCCCTCCTACGGGCTCTTCATCGACGGCGAGTTCACCGACGCCGCCGACGGCAGGGTCTTCAAGACCGTCTCGCCGTCGTCCGAGGAGGTCCTCGCCGAGGTCGCCCAGGCCGGCGCCGCCGATGTGGACCGCGCCGTGAAGGCCGCCCGCAAGGCCTTCGAGAAGTGGTCCGCGCTGCCCGGCTCCGAGCGCGCGAAGTACCTCTTCCGCATCGCCCGGATCATCCAGGAGCGCAGCCGCGAGCTCGCCGTCCTGGAGACCCTGGACAACGGCAAGCCGATCAAGGAGACCCGCGACGCGGACCTCCCGCTGGTCGCCGCGCACTTCTTCTACTACGCGGGCTGGGCCGACAAGCTCGACCACGCGGGCTACGGCGCGAACCCGCGCCCGCTCGGCGTGGCCGGCCAGGTCATCCCGTGGAACTTCCCGCTGCTGATGCTCGCGTGGAAGATCGCCCCGGCGCTCGCCACCGGCAACACGGTCGTGCTGAAGCCCGCGGAGACGACCCCCCTCTCGGCGCTGTTCTTCGCGGACATCTGCCGCCAGGCGGGCCTGCCCAAGGGCGTCGTGAACATCCTCACCGGGTACGGCGACGCGGGCGCGGCCCTCGTCGAGCACCCGGACGTCAACAAGGTCGCCTTCACCGGCTCGACCGCGGTGGGCAAGAAGATCGCCCGCCACGTCGCCGGCACCGACAAGAAGGTCACCCTGGAGCTGGGCGGCAAGGGCGCCAACATCGTCTTCGACGACGCCCCCATCGACCAGGCCGTCGAGGGCATCGTCAACGGCATCTTCTTCAACCAGGGCCAGGTCTGCTGCGCGGGCTCGCGCCTGCTGGTCCAGGAGTCGATCCACGACGAGCTGCTGGACTCCCTCAAGCGCCGCCTGAGCACCCTGCGCCTGGGCGACCCGCTCGACAAGAACACCGACATCGGCGCGATCAACTCCGCCGAGCAGCTCGCCCGGATCACCGCGCTCGCGGAGACCGGCGAGGCCGAGGGCGCCGAGCGCTGGTCCCCGGCGTGCGAGCTGCCGTCCGCCGGCTACTGGTTCGCCCCGACGCTCTTCACGAACGTCACGCAGGCGCACACCGTGGCCCGCGACGAGATCTTCGGCCCGGTGCTGTCCGTACTGACCTTCCGCACGCCCGACGAGGCCGTCGCGAAGGCCAACAACAGCCAGTACGGCCTGTCCGCCGGCATCTGGACGGAGAAGGGCAGCCGCATCCTCGCGGTCGCGAACAAGCTCCGCGCGGGCGTCGTCTGGGCCAACACGTTCAACAAGTTCGACCCGACCTCGCCCTTCGGCGGCTACAAGGAGTCGGGCTTCGGCCGCGAGGGCGGCCGCCACGGCCTGGAGGGCTACCTCGATGTCTGAGTCGTCGACGCGCCTGAGCGTCTTCAAGACCTACAAGCTGTACGTCGGGGGCAAGTTCCCCCGCTCCGAGAGCGGCCGGGTGTACGAGGTGAGCGACTCGAAGGGCAACTGGGTGGCCAACGCGCCGCTGTCCTCCCGCAAGGACGCCCGTGACGCGGTCGTCGCGGCCCGCAAGGCCTTCGGCGGCTGGTCGGGCGCGACCGCGTACAACCGCGGCCAGATCCTCTACCGCATCGCCGAGATGCTGGAGGGCCGCCGCGAGCAGTTCGTCCGCGAGGTCGGCGAGGCCGAGGGCCTGTCCAAGTCGAAGGCCGGCGCGGTCGTCGACGCGGCCATCGACCGCTGGGTCTGGTACGCGGGCTGGACCGACAAGATCGGCCAGATCGTGGGCGGGGCCAACCCGGTCGCGGGCCCGTTCTTCAACCTGTCCACCCCGGAGCCGACGGGCGTCGTCACCGTGATCGCCCCCCAGGACTCGTCCTTCCTGGGCCTGATCTCGGTGATCGCCCCGGTCATCGCGACCGGCAACACGGCCGTCGTGATCACCTCCGAGAAGGCCCCGCTTCCGGCCCTCTCGCTGGGCGAGGTGCTCGCCACCTCCGACCTGCCCGGCGGCGTGGTCAACATCCTGTCCGGCAAGGCCGCCGAGATGGGCCCGCACCTGGCGTCCCACCAGGACGTCAACGCGATCGACCTGGCCGGAGCCGACGCGGCGCTGGCCAAGGAGCTGGAGATCGCGGCGGCCGACAACCTCAAGCGCGTCCTGCGTCCACAGCCTGTGGACGACTGGAGCGCCGACCCGGGCACGTCGCGCATGACGGCGTTCCTGGAGACCAAGACGGTCTGGCACCCGACGGGGTCGCTGGGCTCGGGCGGATCCTCGTACTAGAGGAGCCCCTGCGAAACCGGCCCCGGCAGCGTCCCCCGCGCTGCCGGGGCCTTCCCGTACCCGTTTCCCTACTTCTTGGGGAGCACCGGCCCGAGCAGCGAGGACACCGCGGCGGTGGGCAGTTCGCCGACGGACGGCCCCTGGGTCAGCACACCGGTGACCATGCCGGTGCCGACGGAGGGGAAGTCCGCGACCTTCGTGGCCACGCCGTTGTCCAGCGGGTCCACACCGGTGTGGGCGAGGGGGTTCACCTTGAGGTTCGCGACGGGATCGGTGACCCCGGCCAGAGCCGCCGGTACGTCGAGCTCACCGGCCTGAGCGCCCCCCGCGGCCATCGCGAGCGCGGCGCCCGCCATCGAGACCGTCAGGCCCGCGGAACGGAGCCGGCTGCTTGCGGAGGAGGCTGCTGCGTGGCGTGCCATGGGATTCCCGCCCTGTGCTCGTCTGTGGTGCGCCGTAGTCGTACGCGCACGCAGCGTAGTGGAGGTGTGATCCTCGATACCAACCGGTCACCGGGGGCATCCCCTGAGCGGGGGAATGGTTCACACTTGTGTTCCGTGAGCTCCTCCTCTCCTTTGCCTACGCGTGTCGTGCTGCTGACCGGACCCTCGGGGTCCGGCAAGTCCTCGCTGGCGGCCCGTTCGGGCCTGCCCGTGCTGCGCCTGGACGACTTCTACAAGGAGGGTGACGACCCGACCCTCCCGCTGGTCGAGGGCAGTTCGGACATCGACTGGGACTCCCCGCTGTCGTGGGACGCGGACACCGCCGTCGCGGCGATCGAGGAGCTGTGCGCGGTGGGCCGCACCGACGTCCCCGTGTACGAGATCGCGACGTCCTCGCGGACCGGGGCGGAGTCGCTGGACATCTCGCGGACGCCGCTGTTCATCGCGGAGGGCATCTTCGCCGCGGACATCGCCGCGCGGTGCCAGGAACTGGGGCTGCTCGCCGACGCCATCTGCCTGCGCGGGCGGCCGTCCACCACCTTCCGCCGCCGGCTGGCGCGCGATCTCCGCGAGGGCCGCAAGTCGGTCCTGTTCCTGCTGCGGCGCGGCCTGCGGCTGATGCGGGCGGAGCGGGGCATCGTGGCGCGCCACATCGCGCTGGGCGCGCACGCGTGCGGCCGTGACGAGGCCCTCGGCCGGCTCGCCGCGGCCGCCGCCGGCCGTCACCGCCACGCGCCCACCCCCGCCTAGGTCCCGGACAGGGCCTGGGGCCCAGGCCGTGCCGCCCAGGGGCTAGCCCCCGTCCGGTCCGCCGCCTTCCGCGGCCAGGCGGCCGAGGAGGGCCACCGCGTCCTCGATCGGGACCGGCCCGAAGAACCGCGCGTCGACCTCCTCGACGGCCGCGATCGCGCGGGGGGCCAGGTCGCCGCCGAGGTCGGTGACGCGCAGCCGCTTGGCGCGCGTGTCGGCCGGGTCCACCTCGCGTTCGATCAGGCCCTTCTTCTCCAGGGTGCGCAGCACCTGGGAGGTCATCTTCACGTCCGTGCCCGCCTGGCGGGCGACGGCCAGCTGGTTGGGCCGCTCGCCGCGGCCGTTCAGCCACCAGGTGCAGGCGAGCAGGACGAACTGCACGTGGGTCAGGTCGAGCGGGGCCAGGGCGCCGGCGATGTCACGCTGCCAGCGCAGCGTGACGTGCCAGAGCAGGAACCCGGGGCTCTCGCCGGGCTTCAAGGCGCTCAGCCCCGCGCCGCGAGGCGTACGAGCGAGGCCATCGTGTCGGGCCAGTCCGCGGTGATGCCGGGGCCGATCCGGGGTCCCGCGTCGGCGGCGCCCTCGCCGGTGATCTCCATCCGGTACACCACCCGGGTGCGCTCCGCTCCGAGCGGGACGAGCCGGTGCGTGGTCCGCAGGACGAGCGGCCCGAACCGGGCCTCGTCGGTGAAGTGCTCCCCCTCGCCGAACTCGGTGACCGTCAGCGCGATCGGATCCTCGCCGGGCGGGGTCATCGTGATCCCGGCGCCCTCGGCGAACGGACCCCGGAGCTCGATCTTCTCGATCTCACCGTTCCAGGCGCCCCAGTTCTCCACGTCGCTCCAGAGCCGCCAGATCGCCTCGGGTGCGGCGTCGGTCTCGATGGCGTGCTCGTACTCCCACATGGCGGTCTCCTCGGTTCGCGACATCCACAGAATGTCTACGGACAGATTATCTGCGCGCAGACTATCTGTCCAGGAGGGCGCCCCCGCACCCGCCACGCCGGGGGAGGGGCCGGCGCGCACCGCCCGGCCCCGCCCATGCGAAAAGGCGGGATCAGGCGGACCCCCGGCCGCTTGATCCCGCCTTTTCCCCCCGCGGCCCCCGCCCCACCCCCGTAGGACGGGCCCCCTGGCCCGATGGTCTGTGTGCGCCGCGTTACGCGACGAGCTCCTCGAAGGACTCCGCCTCGTCACGGCCGAAGCTCAGCGCCTCGTCCTCCCGCAGGCGGCGCAGGGAGCGCCAGATGCTCGACTTCACCGTGCCGACGCTGATCCCGAGGATCTCCGCGATCTCCGGGTCCGTGCGGCCCTCGTAGTAGCGCAGCACCAGCATCGTGCGCTGCGGCTCCGGGATCCGGGTCAGCGCCTGCCACAGGACCGCGCGCAGCTCCGTACCGCGCATCGCGTCCGTGTCGGAGGCCGTCTCCGGCAGCTCCTCCGTCGGGTACTCGTTCAGCTTCCGCCGACGCCACGCGCTGATGTGCAGGTTGGTCATCGTGCGGCGCAGGTAGCCGCCGACGGCCGCCTTGTCGCTGATCCGGTCCCAGGCGCGGTACGTGGAGAACAGCGCGCTCTGCAGCAGGTCCTCGGCCTCGTAGCGGTCGCCGGTGAGGTGGAAGGCCGTCGCGTACAGGGCGGCCCGCCGCTCCTGGACGTAGGCCGTGAACTCCGCCTCCGAAGTGGAGGACGGCGTCTGCTGGGCGGGAACCGCCTGGTACTGGTTTGCGTCAATGGCTACGACGTGGGCCGGCCGGGGACGGGCGACCGCCACCGTACGGACACCCGCCCGGCGGTTCACATCGTGCAGCCGCGTGACAACCGCGCTGGTGTTGGTGCTGTGCAGCGTGTTCATCTCGCGCCCCCCGTCGTGGAGTGTCTCTGCTTCGGTCCGTTGTGCGTTGGTAGAAGACTGCCCCGCCGACTTAACCGGGGTGTCCGTCGACTGTCACAGCCCTGTCACAGCGACTTCCGCACGATCCCCTCCCCCCGACGGTCGAACTCCCGACTGTCGATGGGACAGAATGAGCCCGTGCCTTTCCTGTTGCTGATCGAGGACGACGACGCCATCCGCACGGCCCTCGAGCTCTCCCTGTCTCGCCAGGGCCACCGTGTGGCCACCGCGGCGACGGGCGAGGACGGCCTGAAACTGCTGCGCGAGCAGCGGCCGGATCTGATCGTGCTGGACGTGATGCTGCCCGGGATCGACGGTTTCGAGGTGTGTCGGCGGATCCGTCGCACCGACCAGCTGCCGATCATCCTGCTCACCGCGCGCAGCGATGACATCGACGTGGTCGTCGGCCTGGAGTCCGGGGCCGACGACTACGTGGTCAAGCCCGTCCAGGGCCGGGTCCTCGACGCCCGCATCCGGGCCGTCCTGCGCCGCGGCGAGCGCGAGTCGAGCGACTCGGCGAGCTTCGGCTCCCTCGTCATCGACCGCGCGGCCATGACGGTCACCAAGAACGGCGAGGACCTCCAGCTCACCCCGACCGAGCTGCGGCTGCTGCTCGAACTGAGCCGCAGGCCCGGGCAGGCGCTGTCGCGCCAGCAGCTGCTGCGGCTGGTCTGGGAACACGACTACCTCGGTGACTCGCGGCTCGTCGACGCCTGCGTCCAGCGGCTGCGCGCCAAGGTCGAGGACGTGCCGTCCTCGCCCACCCTGATCCGCACCGTCCGGGGCGTCGGCTACCGCCTGGACTCCCCGCAGTGATCCGCGCGTTGCTCGCGGGCCGGCGCTGGACCAGCCTGCGGCTGCGGCTCCTCATCGTCTTCGCGCTGGTCGCCCTGACGGCCGCGGTCTCCGCGTCCGGGATCGCGTACTGGCTCAACCGGGAGGCCGTGCTCACCCGCGTCCAGGACGCGGCGCTCGGCGACTTCCGGCAGGAGATGCAGAACCGTGCCGCCGCGCTGCCCGCCGACCCGACGCCGGAGGAGATGCAGCGCACCGCCGAACTGATGGCGGGCAGCAGCCCCGGCTACAGCGTGCTGCTGGTGCACGAACGCAAGGACCACCGCGAGGTGTTCGGCGCGGCCGGCCCCGACTCCTTCGGGCTGCAGAACGTACCGAAGTCCCTCCAGAACGCCGTGAACGACGAGCAGAAGACGACCGCGGCGAACGACGCCGAGTACCACATGTACTGGCAGCGGACGAAGCCGAACGGCAACCCGTACCTGGTCGGCGGCACCCGGATCGTGGGCGGCGGGCCGACCGGCTACATGTACAAGTCGCTCGCCCAGGAGCGGGACGACCTGAACGCGCTCGCCTGGTCGCTGACGATCGCCACCGGTCTGGCGCTGCTCGGCTCCGCCCTGCTGGCGCAGGCCGCGGCCCGTACGGTGCTGAGGCCCGTGCAGCGGCTGGGAGACGCGGCCCGGCGGCTCGGCGAGGGCGAGCTGGACCACCGCCTCGACGTGTCGGGCACGGACGAACTCGCCGACCTGTCGCACACCTTCAACAAGACGGCCGAGGCGCTGGAGAAGAAGGTCGCCGACATGAGCGCGCGGGAGGAGTCCAGCCGGCGCTTCGTCGCGGACATGTCCCACGAACTGCGCACTCCGCTGACCGCGTTGACGGCGGTGGCGGAGGTGCTGGAGGAAGAGGTCGACGACCTCGACCCGATGATCGCGCCGGCGGTGGCCCTGGTCGTCAGCGAGACGCGGCGGCTCAACGACCTGGTGGAGAACCTGATGGAGGTCACCCGCTTCGACGCGGGGACGGCCCGGCTGGTGCTGGACGACGTCAACGTCGCCGACCAGGTCACGGCCTGCATCGACGCACGGGCCTGGCTCGACGCGGTCGAACTCGACGCCGAACGGGACATCGTGGCCCGGCTCGACCCGCGCCGCCTCGACGTCATCCTCGCCAACCTGATCGGCAACGCCCTCAAGCACGGCGGCTCGCCGGTGCGGGTGTCGGTGACGGTGGACGGGGAGTGGCTGGTCATCGCGGTCCGGGACAACGGCCCGGGCATCCCCGAAGAAGTCCTGCCGCACGTCTTCGACCGCTTCTACAAGGCGAGCGCGTCGCGGCCGAAGTCGGACGGGAGCGGGCTCGGCCTGTCGATCGCCGTGGAGAACGCGCACATCCACGGCGGCGACATCACCGCCGCCAACGCGGCGGGGGGCGGGGCCCTGTTCACGCTGCGGCTGCCGGTGGACGTGGGGAAGGTGATCTCGGGTGACCTGGATGCGTAGGGCCCTGCCGGTGCTGCCGGCCGTGGTGGTCCCGCTGGTGGCGCTCGCCCTGCTCGCGACGTCGGGCTGTGGGATCAGGGCCACGACCGTGCCGGTGGACGTGGGGCCGGCCCCGTCACGGGTGTCGTGCGACACCCCGCCGGCGCCCGCCGGACAGAGCGGGGTGCAGGGCTTCCGGGCCACGGTGGAACTGGTCTGCGGATCGCAGCTGGTGGGCGTGGAGCGAGTGGTTCCGGTGCCCGAGAAGATGCCCGTACGGGAACCCGTGGGCCTGGTCGCGCAGGCGCTGCTGGAGGCGCTGGAGCAGACGCCGAGCGCGGACGAGCGGGACGCGGGCTTCACGACCGGGGTCCCGGAGGGGCTCGCGGTGTCCGCGCCGCGCGCGGGCGACCCGGCGGGCACGGTGCGGCTGAGCCGCAAGCCGGAGGATCTGCCGCCGGTGGCCCTGTCGCAGGTCGTGTGCACGCTGGCGGGCAACGAGGCGGTGTCGGCGGGCCCGGGGCCGGTGGTCCTGGGCGGGCCGGACGCGGACCCGCCGCGGGCGTGGGAATGCACGGAGGCGGTGCGCTCGCGGCCGGAGTCGGTCCCGACGCTGGGCGAAATCGTCCGCCCCTCGGCTTCGCCTTCCTGACGCGCCGCCCGCAGGGCTGGGCGCCGGCCTCCGGTCGGCGGCCCGCGAGGCCGTACGGGCGCGACTCCGCCCCGCAGGGCCCCGGAAACGGCGAAGGCCCGGTCCCGCCGGACGGGGCGGGACCGGGCCGTGCAGGGGGCCGAAGCCCCGGCCCCGCGCCCGACGGACGGAGTCCGGCGCAGTGGCTCGAAGCCGGTGAGGCCCCCTGGGGCCGAGGCGCGCGAGCGGCGCCGGATGGATCAGCCGGGCCGGGCAGGGGCCGAAGCCCCGGCCCCGCGCCCGAGGGACGGACGGATCAGATGCCTGCCGCCGCCGCGAGGTCCTTCTTGATCGCGTCCAGGATCTCCTGGCCGCGGGTGCGGGCCGAGGCGAGGTCGGAGGCCTCGGGGACCGGGACGACCACCTCCAGGTAGCACTTCAGCTTCGGCTCCGTGCCCGACGGGCGGACGATCACCCGGGCCTTGTAGTCGCCCTCGAGGTAGTAGCGCAGGCCGTCCGTGGGCGGGAGCGTCTCCGTGCCCTGCGTCAGGTCCTCCGCCGAGACGACCCGCAGCCCCGCCAGGGACACCGGCGGCTGCGCGCGCAGCGCGGCCATCGCCGAGGCGATCACCGACAGGTCCGAGACGCGGACCGACAGCTGGTCGGTGGCGTGCAGCCCGTGGGCCATCGCCAGGTCGTCCAGCAGGTCGGTCAGGGTCCGGCCCTGCTCCTTGAGCTCCGAGGCCAGCTCCGCCACCAGCAGCGCGGCGGTGACGCCGTCCTTGTCGCGGACGCCCTCGGGGTCCACGCAGTAGCCGAGCGCCTCCTCGTAGCCGTAGCGCAGGCCCTCGACGCGGGCGATCCACTTGAAGCCCGTCAGGGTCTCCTCGTAGCCGACGCCCGCCGCCTCCGCGATCCGGCCCAGGAGGGAGGAGGAGACGATGGATTCCGCGAAGACGCCCCGCGCCCCCTTGTGGACCAGGTGGGCCGCCAGCAGCGCGCCGACCTCGTCGCCGCGCAGCATCCGCCAGCCGTCCTCGGTGGGGACCGCCACCGCGCAGCGGTCCGCGTCCGGGTCGTTGGCGATCACGATGTCCGGGTTGACCTCGGCCGCCTTGGCGAAGGCCAGGTCCATCGCGCCCGGCTCCTCCGGGTTGGGGAAGGCCACCGTCGGGAAGGCCGGGTCCGGCTCGGCCTGCTCGGCCACCAGCACCGGGGCGGGGAAGCCGGCCCGGGCGAAGGCCGCCAGGACGACGTCCTTGCCGACGCCGTGCATGGCCGTGTAGACGGTCCGTACGCCCCGGGCGGACCCGGGGGTCAGGACGGCGTCCGTACGGGCCAGGTAGGCCTCCAGGACCCCGTCGCCGAGCTCCTCCCAGCCGGACTCCGGGCGGGGGACCGAGGCGAGCGTGTCGACGCGGGCGATCTCCGCCGCGATCTCCGCGTCCGCCGGGGAGACGATCTGCGAGCCGTCGCCGAGGTAGACCTTGTAGCCGTTGTCCCGGGGAGGGTTGTGGCTCGCGGTCACCTCGACGCCGGCGACGGCGCCCAGGTGCCTTATGGCGTACGCGAGGACGGGCGTCGGCAGCGGGCGGGGCAGGACGGCCGCACGCAGCCCGGCGCCGGTCATGACGGCCGCGGTGTCGCGGGCGAAGTCCGCCGACTTGTAGCGGGCGTCGTAGCCGACGACGACCAGGCCGCCGGCGTGGCCCTGGGCCTTCAGGTAGGCCGCGAGGCCCGCCGCGGCCCGGATGACCACGCCGCGGTTCATCCGCATCGGGCCCGCGCCGATCTCACCGCGCAGTCCGGCGGTGCCGAACTGGAGGGTGCCGGCGAAGCGGTCCGCGAGCTCCGCGGTGTCGCCCGCGTCGATGAGCGCCGCGAGTTCGGCCGCCGTCTCCGGGTCCGGGTCCTCCGCCAGCCAGGCCTGGGCCCGGGTGATCAGGTCGTCCTGTTCCTGCACTGCTTCCGCCTTACCTCTCGTACGTCGATCAGATGCGGGCGAGGACCTGCGTCAGCAGCGTGCCCATGCGGGCGGCCGAGTCGCGGCCGGCCTGGAGGACCTCTTCGTGGTTCAGCGGCTCGCCGGACAGGCCCGCCGCCAGGTTGGTGACCAGGGAGATGCCGAGCACCTCGGCGCCGGCCTCACGGGCTGCGATGGCCTCCAGCACGGTGGACATGCCGACCAGGTCGGCGCCCATGACGCGGATCATGTTGATCTCGGCCGGGGTCTCGTAGTGCGGGCCGGGGAACTGCACGTAGACGCCCTCTTCGAGGGTCGCGTCGATCTCCTTGCACATCGCGCGCAGGCGGGGCGAGTACAGGTCGGTGAGGTCGACGAAGTTCGCGCCGACGATCGGCGAGGTGGCCGTCAGGTTGAGGTGGTCGCTGATCAGGACGGGCTGGCCGGGCTTCATGCCCTCGCGCAGACCGCCACAGCCGTTGGTGAGGACCACGGTCTTGCAGCCGGCGGCGACGGCGGTGCGCACGCCGTGGGCGACGGCGGCGACGCCGCGGCCCTCGTAGTAGTGGGTCCGGCCGAGGAAGACCAGGGCGCGCTTGTCGCCGATCTTGTACGAGCGGATCTTGCCGCCGTGGCCCTCGACGGCGGCGGGCGGGAAGCCGGGCAGCTCGGTGACGAGGAACTCGGCCTCGGGGGCGCCGAGCGCCTCTGCGGCGGGGGCCCAGCCGGAGCCCATCACGAGGGCGACATCGTGGGAGTCCACGCCGGTCAGCTCACGCAGGCGGGCGGCTGCGGCGTCGGCGGCGGCGAAGGGGTCGGTAACAGATGCGTTCACGCAGACGAGCGTAGCCGCTCCTGGCCTACGCGCGTAGATGGCACAGCTCACGGTGTTCGGATCGTTGCCTTGTCGTTTCCGCCGAATCGTCCCCGCAGGGGTCAGCAGGGGCGCTTGCGCAGTTCCATCACGTAGTCGTGCGGGGCGCCCGCGGACTCGGCGGCGTCGGCGAGCTCGCCGAGGTAGCGCGCCGAGGGCAGGCCGCCCTCGTAGCCGTTGAGCACGTAGCACCAGGCGGCCTCTTCGCCGTCCAGGGTGTGCACCCGGATCCGCATGCGGCGGTAGATGTCGAGTCCGACGCCCTCCCAGCGGTCCATCGAGTCCTCGTCGAGCGGCGCGATGTCGTACAGGGCGACGAAGACCTGGTGGCGCGGGGCCTCGACGATGGTGGCGAGAGCGCCCTCCCAGCCCATCTGCTCGCCGCCGAAGGTCAGCCGCCAGTCGTTGATCCAGCCCGTTCCGCGCAGCGGCGAATGGGGAGCGCGGCGCGTCATCAGCCGCGGGTCGAGGTTGCCGGCGTACGCGGCGTAGAGCGACATGAGGTCGAGGGTACGGGAGGGGTGGCGGTGACCGCGTGCCCGGATGGCGCACGGATGACGGGACCGGGCGCGAAGCACCTTGAACCGTGCGGGACAATGGGGCACGGAATGCATCCCCCGGGGAGACCCCCCGGAACACCGGCCGGGGCGGCAGCCGGCCGGGTAGACGTGAGGCGGACTTTTCGTGACCCGGATCGTGATCATCGGCGGCGGACCCGGCGGGTATGAGGCTGCGCTGGTAGGGGCCCAGCTCGGCGCGGAGGTGACCGTCGTGGACTGCGACGGCCTCGGCGGGGCCTCGGTCCTGACCGACTGCGTGCCCTCCAAGACTCTGATCGCGACCGCCGAGGTGATGACCACCTTCGATTCGTCGTACGAGGAGCTCGGCATCGTCGTCGCGGACGACACCCCGCACATCGAGCAGGCCGCGCGCGTCGTCGGCGTGGACCTCGGCAAGGTGAACCGGCGCGTCAAGCGCCTCGCGCTCGCCCAGTCGCACGACATCACCGCCTCCGTCACCCGGGCCGGCGCCCGCGTCGTGCGGGGCCGCGGCAAGCTCGGCGGCCCGCAGGGCATCGACGGCACGCGCGACGTCATCGTCACAGCCGCCGACGGCACCGAGACGATCCTGACGGCCGACGCCGTGCTGATCGCGACCGGCGGCCACCCCCGCGAGATCCCGGACGCCATGCCCGACGGCGAGCGGATCCTGAACTGGACCCAGGTCTACGACCTCGACGAGCTCCCGGAGGAGCTCATCGTGGTCGGCTCCGGTGTGACCGGCGCCGAGTTCGCCGGCGCGTACCAGGCCCTCGGCTCCCGGGTGACGCTCGTGTCCTCCCGCGACCGCGTGCTGCCCGGCGAGGACCCGGACGCCGCCGCCGTCCTGGAGGACGTCTTCCGGCGCCGCGGCATGAACGTCGTCGGCCGCTCCCGCGCCGAGTCCGCCAAGCGGGTGGGCGACCGCGTCGAGGTGACCCTCTCCGACGGCCGAGTCCTGACCGGTACGCACTGCCTGATGGCGGTCGGCGCCATCCCCAACACCAGGAACATGAACCTGGAGGAGTCCGGCGTCCGGCTGAAGGACTCCGGGCACATCTGGACCGACAAGGTGTCGCGCACCTCCGCGCCCGGCGTGTACGCGGCGGGCGACGTCACCGGGATCTTCGCGCTCGCGTCGGTCGCGGCGATGCAGGGCCGCATCGCGATGTACCACTTCCTCGGTGACGCGGTGGCCCCGCTGAACCTCAAGACGGTCTCCTCGAACGTCTTCACCGACCCCGAGATCGCCACCGTCGGCTACACCCAGGCGGACGTGGACGCCGGCAAGATCGACGCCCGCGTGGTGAAGCTCCCGCTGCTGCGCAACCCGCGCGCGAAGATGCAGGGCATCCGGGACGGCTTCGTGAAGCTGTTCTGCCGTCCGGGCACCGGCATCGTCGTCGGCGGTGTGGTCGTCTCCCCGCGCGCGAGCGAGCTCATCCACCCCATTTCGATCGCCGTGGACAACAACCTGACGGTCGAGCAGATCGCAAACGCGTTCACCGTGTACCCCTCGCTGTCGGGCTCGATCGCCGAGGTGGCGCGCCAGCTGCACACGCGGAAGGCCGCCGGGGAGGCCTGATCGGCCTCAACCGCCCCAAGTCGCAAGGGAGTTGGGGCGGTAGGCTGCCGCATGGCCGGATGTTCACCCGGACATCGGGCCGCGTATACCACTAGTCGCCCCGGCATATGGACAACTTCGGTATTTCGGCGCAAGGAGCTGAAAGCAGACGGTCGTTGGGGTTACTGTCAGTTTCGTGTTCGCTGCAGAACGTCGCCAATTGATCCTCGAAATGGTGCGGGCCAACGGAGCGGTATCGCTCCGGGAGCTCGCCCGCGTCGTCCAGACCTCCGAAGTGACCGTACGGCGGGACGTGCGGGCACTGGAGGCAGAAGGACTCCTCGACCGCCGACACGGCGGTGCGGTCTTGCCGGGCGGTTTCACGCGGGAGTCCGGCTTTCCGCAAAAGTCCCATCTCGCGACGGCGGAGAAGACCGCCATCGCCGATGTCGCGGCCTCCCTCGTGGAAGAGGGCGAGGCCGTCGTCGTCGGCGCGGGCACCACGACCCAGGAGCTGGCCCGCCGGCTCGCCCGGGTGCCCGGGCTGACCGTCGTCACCAACTCGCTGCTCGTCGCACAGGCCCTGGCCCACGCGAACCGGGTGGAGGTGGTGATGACCGGCGGCACCCTGCGCGGGTCCAACTACGCCCTCGTCGGCAGCGGGGCCGAACAGTCCCTCCAGGGGCTCCGGGTCTCCCGCGCCTTCCTCTCGGGCAGCGGCCTGACGGCCGAGCGCGGCCTGTCCACGTCCAACATGCTCAGCGCGAGCGTGGACCGGGCGCTGGTGCAGGCGGCCGCGGAGGTGGTCGTCCTCGCGGACCACACGAAGCTCGGCACGGACACCATGTTCCAGACCGTGCCGACGGACGTGATGACCCGCCTGGTCACGGACGAGCCGCCGCCGCACGACGACCGCGCCGCGACGGAACTCCAGGCACTCGCCGACCAGGGCGTCCAGATCACCGTGGCGGGCGCGGCCGCCTCCGGCGGCGGGGACGGGATGATGGGGCGGCGACCGCGCCGCGACTCGCCGCTGCCGGTGCAGCGGCGAGGCGGGCCGACCGCGCAACTGCGGGCCGCGGGCATGCTGCCCGAGCCCCAGGCGGAGCGGGCCCGCGTGGCCGACATGCGCCGCCGCTAGGCCGTCGACCTGGAACGAACAGAACGCCGGCGGGGCTGGATGTTCCAGCCCCGCCGGCGTTCGCGGTGTTCCCGGACGTCAGTCCTTGATCTCGCAGATCGTCGCGCCCGAGGTGACGGAGGCGCCGACCTCGGCCGTGAGGCCGACGATGGTGCCGGAGCGGTGCGCGTTGAGCGGCTGCTCCATCTTCATGGCTTCGAGTACGACGACCAGGTCGCCCTCGTTGACCTGCTGGCCCTCCTCGACCGCGACCTTGACGATCGTGCCCTGCATCGGGGAGGCCAGGGTGTCGCCGGAGGCGGCCGGGCCGGACTTCTTGGCCGCGCGGCGCTTCGGCTTGGCGCCGCCCGCGGCGGCCGTGCGGGCCAGGGTCATGCCCAGCGAGGACGGGAGGGAGACCTCCAGGCGCTTGCCGCCGACCTCGACGACGACCGTCTCGCGGCCCGGCTCGTCCTCGGTGTCCTCCGCGGCCGGGGCCGTGAACGCCGGGATCTCGTTGACGAACTCGGTCTCGATCCAGCGGGTGAAGACCGTGAACGGGCTGCCGTCGGTGGGCGCGAACGCCGGGTCGGCGACGACGGCACGGTGGAACGGGATGGCCGTGGCCATGCCCTCGACCTCGAACTCGGCCAGGGCGCGCGCCGCGCGCTGCAGGGCCTGCTCGCGGGTGGCGCCGGTGACGATGAGCTTGGCCAGGAGGGAGTCCCAGGCCGGGCCGATCACGGAGCCGGACTCCACGCCCGCGTCCAGGCGGACACCCGGGCCGGTGGGGGCGTTGAACTTGGTGACCGTGCCGGGGGCCGGGAGGAAGCCGCGGCCCGGGTCCTCGCCGTTGATGCGGAACTCGATGGAGTGACCGCGCAGGACCGGGTCGCCGTAGCCGAGCTCCTCGCCGTCGGCGATGCGGAACATCTCGCGGACCAGGTCGATGCCGGCGACCTCTTCGGTGACCGGGTGCTCGACCTGCAGGCGGGTGTTGACCTCCAGGAAGGAGATCAGGCCGTCGGCGGAGACGAGGAACTCGACGGTGCCGGCGCCGACGTAGCCGGCTTCCTTCAGGATGGCCTTGGAGGCGGCGTACAGCTCCGCGTTCTGAGCCTCGGTCAGGAACGGCGCGGGGGCCTCCTCCACCAGCTTCTGGTGGCGGCGCTGCAGGGAGCAGTCACGGGTCGAGACGACGACCACGTTGCCGTGCGAGTCGGCCAGGCACTGGGTCTCGACGTGGCGCGGCTTGTCGAGGTAGCGCTCGACGAAGCACTCGCCGCGGCCGAAGGCGGCGACGGCCTCACGGACGGCGGAGTCGTAGAGCTCCGGCACCTCTTCGAGGGTGCGGGCGACCTTCAGACCGCGACCGCCACCGCCGAAGGCGGCCTTGATGGCGATCGGCAGGCCGTGCTCCTTGGCGAACGCGACGACCTCGTCGGCCCCGGAGACCGGGTCCGGCGTACCGGCGACCAGCGGCGCACCGGCGCGCTGGGCGATGTGACGGGCGGCCACCTTGTCGCCGAGGTCACGGATGGCCTGCGGCGGCGGACCGATCCAGGTCAGGCCGGCGTCGATCACGGCCTGGGCGAAGTCGGCGTTCTCGGAGAGGAAGCCGTATCCGGGATGGATGGCGTCCGCACCGGAGTCGGCTGCGGCCTGGAGGACCTTGGAGATGTCCAGGTAGCTGGCGGCCGGGGTGTCACCGCCCAACGCGAAAGCTTCGTCTGCCGCGCGGACGTGCAGAGCGTCCCGGTCCGGATCGGCGTAGACGGCTACGCTCGCGATCCCGGCGTCCCGGCAGGCCCGAGCAACGCGGACAGCGATTTCGCCACGGTTGGCGATGAGCACCTTGCGCACGATGGCTCCCTCCTTGAAACAAGCTGAGTTTAGGGACAGCCCACACGGCCTTTCGACCCTTCCCCGGTGGTGACCTTGCCCACACAGAGTGTGATGCGAGGCCCGAACCACCCGAGAACCCTTGTGGCGCCCCAGGTCAGGGGGATCCCCGACTGCACAGTAACCCCGTCATGTATCCAAGGTCTCTGTCCCCCCGGTCAGCGGCCCCGGGTGATTCTTTGTCGAGTCCCTACGAACGGCCCACATTTTCTTTGCCGGCCGGCGCGGAGTTGTCCACTTGTTCGCCGATTGGTTGCCCGATCGGCGGTCCCGTCGCCCCACGGGGCGAACGGGGACAACACCGTACCCACAGGCGGCCCGGAGAGGGCGCGTTGACGGCCCGTCGACCGCCCGTCGAACCCGGGTGTGCGGATGTCTTGCCCGCTGCTCTACCCGTTAGTAGCCTCCAGGCGTCGAACAGGCTTGTGACGCGTGGGGGGTGGGGACGTCGTGCTGCGCAGACTCGTGGCCGGACTGGCCGCGATCGTGCTTGTCGCGGAAGCGGCCGTGCTCGTGCTCGTCCACATCGTGCTGGGGCGGACCACGGCGAACCAGTCGATGTCCATCGCCGGCAGCGATCCGGACGTCATGTCCAAGGCGACCTACGCCATGGGGGCGGGCATGGGCGCCTTCCTCGTACTGTGCGCCGTCCTCGCCGCCGTCGCCGCGCTCGGCGACCGCCCCCCGGGCCGCTTCGCCCGCATCGTCCTCATCGCGGCCGCCGTCACCCACGGGCTGCTCGGCGTCCTCGCCGTCGTCCTCGTCGGCTGGCCCGCCTTCGCGGCGACGACGCTGATCCTGTGCCTGCTGGTGCTGACCCTGACGCTCTACGCCGCCCCGCGGGACGGCGCCGGCGACGGCGAGGGCGACGTACAGCCCCCGCCCCCGCCCGCGTACGGGGAGCTCAAGCCCACAGGTCCGTGATGGACACGCCCAGTTCGCCCAGCAGGGAGCGCAGCAGCGGCAGCGACAGGCCGATCACGTTGCCGTGATCCCCGTCGATGCCGTCGATGAACGGCGCCGACAGTCCGTCCAGGGTGAACGCCCCCGCCACGTGCAGCGGCTCTCCGCTCGCCACGTACGCGGCGACCTCCGCGTCCGTCGGCTCGCCGAACCGGACCGTCGTGGACGCCGTGGCCGAGACCTGACGGCCGTCCGCCGTGTCGATCACGCAGTGCCCGGTGCGCAGTACGCCGGCCCGTCCGCGCATCGACTTCCAGCGCGCGGTGGCCTCCTCGGCGTCGGCGGGCTTGCCCAGCGCCTCGCCGTCCAGCTCCAGCACGGAGTCACAGCCGATCACCAGGGCGCCCGCGGCCTCGTCCAGGCCCGCCACGACCGCCGCCTTCGCCTCGGCCAGCGCCAGGGCCAGCTGGGCGGGCTCGTCGTGGTTCAGGGTGTCCTCGTCGA
Organism: Streptomyces sp. NPDC048424; assembly: GCF_040651555.1. Classification (NCBI taxonomy): domain Bacteria; kingdom Bacillati; phylum Actinomycetota; class Actinomycetes; order Kitasatosporales; family Streptomycetaceae; genus Streptomyces; species Streptomyces sp. NPDC048424. The sequence continues at coordinate 426,362 of NZ_JBEZKE010000002.1, forward strand.
AGCCGCTGACGATCACGTGCGGGGCGAGCCCGGCCTGGCGCAGCAGGTTCAGCCGGGCGGGGGAGGCGGAGGCGAGGACGAGCTTGCGCGGGTTCGCGGGCTGGGGCGTGGCAGTCATGCCGGTCATCGTAGGCGCGCGGCCGACGTCCCGGAACACGCCCGGAGCGGGCTGCGGGGCGGCCCTAGAAGTGGCCCACGCCCACGCCCAGGACGTAGACCACGACGAGCATGGCGAGGGCGAGCACCACGCTCAGCCGCCGGATCATCGCCTGCGCATCGCGCATTTCCTTGGGCGGCTCGTTCTTCGGGTCGGACCAGAGCATGCTCCGATCCTGGCCCCGGGGACGGGTGCGGCGCCTGAGTACGGGTACTCAGGCGCCGCCCCGCGTTCACATCATCTTCGGCTCGCCGGGCGGGCTAGCCGGGCCAGTACGTACGGCCCCACGCGCGCGGCCCCGGACGCGGCAGCCGGCGCCGTGCCACCCGCGACGGCGTCGACCACTCGTCCGCGACCGGCGGGGCGGGCGACGATGCCGAGGCCAGCACCGCCGCGCGCGCCTGGACCACCGCCAGTGCGGCGGCCAGCTCCTCCGGGGTCGGATTGCCCTTGACGACCTTGATCACCACAGAGACCTCCTGGAGGGCTAGAGGGGGATGTTGCCGTGCTTCTTCGGCGGCAGGGACTCCCGCTTGGTGCGCAGCTGCCGCAGCCCCTTCACCACGTGCGCCCGGGTCTCGGACGGCATGGTCACCGCATCGATGTAACCGCGCTCGGCGGCCGTGTACGGGTTCAGCAGCGCGTCCTCGTACTCGGCGATGAGCCGTGCCCGGGTCTCCTCCACATTGTCCGCCTCCGCGATGGTCCGGCGGTGCAGGATGTTCACCGCGCCCTGCGCGCCCATGACGGCGATCTGCGCGGTCGGCCAGGCCAGGTTCAGGTCCGCGCCGAGGTGCTTGGAGCCCATGACGTCGTACGCGCCGCCGAAGGCCTTGCGGGTGATGACGGTGATCAGGGGGACGGTGGCCTCGGCGTACGCGTAGATCAGCTTCGCGCCGCGCCGGATGATTCCGTTGTACTCCTGGTCCGTGCCCGGCAGGAAGCCCGGCACGTCCACGAAGGTCAGCACCGGGACGTTGAAGGCGTCGCAGGTCCGGACGAACCGTGCCGCCTTCTCGGAGGCGTTGATGTCCAGGCAGCCGGCGAACTGCATCGGCTGGTTGGCGACGATGCCCACCGGGTGGCCCTCGACCCGGCCGAAGCCGGTCAGGATGTTCGGCGCGAAGAGCGCCTGCGTCTCCAGGAACTCGCCGTCGTCGAGCACGTGCTCGATCACGGTGTGCATGTCGTACGGCTGGTTCGCGCTGTCCGGGATCAGCACGTCGAGCTCGCGGTCGAGGTCGGAGACCTCGGTGTCCGCCTCCTCCGGGAAGGCGGGCGGCTCGGACAGGTTGTTCGACGGCAGGTACGCGAGCAGCGACTTCACGTACTCGATGGCGTCCTTCTCGTCGCCCGCCATGTGGTGGGCCACGCCGGACGTGCTGTTGTGGGTGCGCGCCCCGCCCAGCTCCTCGAAGCCCACGTCCTCGCCGGTGACCGTCTTGATGACGTCCGGGCCGGTGATGAACATGTGCGAGGTCTGGTCGACCATGACCGTGAAGTCGGTGATGGCGGGGGAGTACACGGCGCCGCCGGCGCAGGGCCCGACGATCAGGCTGATCTGCGGGATCACGCCGGACGCGTGGACGTTGCGGCGGAAGATCTCCCCGTACATGCCCAGCGCGCTGACGCCCTCCTGGATGCGGGCGCCGCCGGAGTCGTTGATGCCGACGAGGGGGCAGCCCGTCTTCAGCGCGAAGTCCATGACCTTCATGATCTTCTGGCCGTAGGTCTCGCCGAGGGCACCGCCGAAGACGGTGAAGTCCTGCGAGAACACGGCGATCGGACGGCCGTCCACCGTGCCGTAGCCGGTGACGACGCCGTCGCCGTAGGGGCGGGTCTTCTCCAGCCCGAAGTTGGTGGAGCGGTGCCGGGCGAACTCGTCCAGCTCGACGAAGGATCCCTCGTCCAGCAGCAGGGCAACCCGCTCACGCGCCGTCAGCTTGCCCTTGGCGTGCTGCTTCTCCACGGCACGCGCGGACCCGGCGTGGGTGGCTTCGTCGATGCGGCGCTGCAGATCCGCGATCTTGCCCGCGGTGGTGTGCATGTCGATCGGCTCTGACGGATGTGACATCGGGGTCGCGGCTCCCTGCATGGTGTCAACTGCCTGGTCAATTGATTGACTACTGCTGGCTACTGGTGCGTAGCGTATCGGCGGGCATGGCGCTCGGCAGTGCGGCGTTTGACACACCTACTGTGGGTTGCATGACGCCATCAGATGCATCAGCAGGAGCTTCCGCCGGTCGTTGGTCGAGCCTGGAGCGCCCGCCGCTGAACGCCGAGGGGCTGCGGCGGGCCCTCGTGACCGGGGCAGGGCTGTGGACCTCCCTGGAGGTGGTCGCGACCACCGGTTCCACCAACACCGACCTCGCCGCCCGGGCGCCCGAGCTGCCCGAGGGGGCCGTGCTCGTCGCCGAGGAGCAGAGCGCCGGGCGCGGGCGGCTGGACCGCAGCTGGGTCGCGCCGGCCCGGTCCGGGCTGTTCTTCTCCGTCCTGTTCAAGCCGGGCGACGCGGTCCCGCAGGAGCGGTGGGGGTGGCTGACCCTGCTGGCCGGGGTGGCCACCGCGACCGGGCTGTCCCGCGCGGCGGGCGTGGACACCGCCCTCAAATGGCCCAACGACCTGCTGGTCACCGTGGACGGCGAGGAGCGCAAGACCGGCGGGATCCTCGCCGAGCGCGTCGCCGACGGCGTGGTCGTCGGGATCGGGCTCAACGTCAGCCTCGCCGAGGACGAGCTGCCCGTACCGGCCGCGGGCTCGCTCGCGCTGGCCAAGGCCGCCGTCACCGATAGGGACCCGCTGCTGAGGGCCGTCCTGCGGTCCCTGGAGGAGTGGTACGGGAACTGGCGCGCCGCCGGTGGCGACCCCGCCGCCAGCGGCCTCCAGGAGACCTACGCGGCCGGCTGCGCCACCCTCGGCCGCCACGTCCGCGCGGAGCTCCCGGGCGGCCGCACCCTCACCGGAACGGCCGAAGCGGTGGACACCGATGGCCGGCTGGTGATCCGTACGGCCGAGGGAGCGCACGAGGCGGTGGGGGCGGGGGACGTCGTCCACCTGCGATCCGTGCACTGACGGGCACGGCGGGGATGGGGCCGGGCTCGCGTTCCGGGCGGGTGCGGCCTCATGGCCCGGCCCGGGCTCCCCGCAGGAGGACCGCGTCGCAAAAAGGGGAGGGGGAGTGAGCTACGGCACACCTGCCGTATGGTTTAGGCGATCCCGGTGCTCGTGGTGATCAACCGGTTCGCAGGGCAGTGCGCACGGAATGGACAGGAGGCGGCCCTTGACCGTCGACGACTCTACGTCCAGCGCGTCCCACGGCGCCGGCGGCTCCTCGTCCGGCCCCGTCACCCCGATCGGCCGTGACCAGCACACCCCGCACCACGAGGTCGACCACACGGCCCAGCCCACGGCGGACCCCCTCGCCATCCGGCTGGAGCAGCTGATCCTCGGGGCCGAGCGCCGGTACACGCCGTTCCAGGCCGCCCGGAGCGCCGGTGTGTCCATGGAGCTCGCCTCCCGTTTCTGGCGGGCCATGGGCTTCGCCGACATCGGGCAGGCCAAGGCGCTGACCGAGGCCGACGTACTGGCCCTGCGCCGGCTCGCCGGTCTGGTGGAGGCCGGGCTGCTGTCCGAGCCGATGGCGGTGCAGGTGGCCCGGTCCACCGGGCAGACCACGGCGCGGCTGGCGGAATGGCAGATCGACTCCTTCCTGGAAGGGCTGACGGAGCCGCCGGAGCCGGGGATGACCCGTACGGAGGTCACGTACCCCCTGGTGGAGCTGCTCCTGCCCGAGCTGGAGGAATTCCTCGTCTACGTGTGGCGGCGGCAGCTCGCGGCCGCCACCGGACGCGTGGTGCAGGTCGCGGACGACGACGAGATGGTCGACCGCCGGCTCGCGGTGGGCTTCGCCGACCTGGTGGGCTTCACCCGCCTCACGCGGCGGCTGGAGGAGGAGGAGCTCGGCGAGCTGGTCGAGTCCTTCGAGACGACCGCGGCGGACCTGGTGGCCGCGCACGGCGGCCGGCTGATCAAGACGCTCGGCGACGAGGTGCTGTACTGCGCCGACGACGCGGCGACGGCGGCGGAGATCGCGCTGCGGCTGATCGAGACGATGGAGCTCGACGCGCAGATGCCCGAGCTGCGGGTCGGGATCGCCTTCGGCACGGTGACGACCCGGATGGGCGACGTCTTCGGGACGACGGTGAACCTGGCGAGCCGGCTGACGTCCATAGCCCCCAAGGACGCGGTGCTGGTGGACGGGGCGATGGCCGAGGAGCTCTCCCGGACCGGGGCCGCGCCGGTGTCGGAGAAGGAGGCGGAGGCCTCGCTCGACGAGGTGTCCTACCGGTTCGCCCTCCAGCCGATGTGGCAGCGCCCGGTGCGCGGGCTCGGCGTGGTGGAGCCCTGGTCGCTGACCCGCAGGAAGCCCAAGAACCCCGCCTGACGCGCCCCCCGGGGCTTTGCCGTCCGCCCCCGCCTCCCTTGGGCGGCGGGCCGGGGCGCAGTCGTGCCCCGGAACCGCGCAGCCTTGACCCGGTGGCCTCCCCGCGCACTAGAGTGCGGCGATAACGCTCGTTAACCGGGAGGGTCGCAGGCATGTCTGAGCAGCGCTTCGGAGAGTTCGTCGCGGTACGTCGGGAGGGCGACGGGCACGTCGCCGAGCTGGCGATGGACCGCCCCAAGGCGATGAACGCGGTGTCGACGGAGATGGCCCGCTCGATCGGCGCCGCCTGCGCGGCGCTCGCGGCGGACCCGTCGGTGCGGGTCGTGGTGCTGTCCTCCACCGCGGAACGGGCCTTCTGCGTCGGGGCGGACCTCAAGGAGCGGAACTCGCTGTCGGACGCCGAGCTGGTGCGGCAGCGGCCGACCACGCGGGGGGCGTACGGGGGCGTGCTGGAGCTTCCGGTGCCGACGATCGCGGCCGTGCACGGTTTCGCGCTGGGCGGGGGCTTCGAGCTGGCCCTGGCCTGTGACGTGATCGTGGCCGACGAGACCGCGGTGGTCGGGCTGCCCGAGGTGTCGGTGGGCGTGATCCCGGGCGGCGGCGGTACGCAGCTGCTGCCGCGCCGGGTGGGGGCGGCGCGGGCGGCCGAGCTGATCTTCACCGCGCGCCGGGTGGAGGCGGCCGAGGCGCTGTCCCTGGGGCTGGTGGACTCGGTGGTCCCGGCGGGCGGGGACAGGGCCGAGGCGCTGGCCCTGGCGTCCCGGATGGCGGCGAACTCCCCGGTGGGTCTGCGGGCGGCCAAGCGGGCGCTGCGGCTGGGGCACGGGATGGACCTGGCGGCCGGTCTGGAGATCGAGGACGCGGCCTGGCGGACGGTGGCCTTCTCCGGGGACCGGGCGGAGGGCGTGGCGGCGTTCAACGAGAAGCGCAAGCCGAACTGGCCGGGGGAGTAGCCCGGCCCGTGGGTCCGTGGGTCCGCGTGGGTCCGTCGGTCCGTCGGTCGGTCCGGGAGGTCCCGGGCGGTGTCCCCCAGTAGCGTCACGCGTACCAAATCGGACAAAACTCCCTAACCTGGGGTGATGGGAGTCGACGGGCGGCTGCGGGCCGTGGTGAGCCTCGCGCAGGCGATGGCCGCGGCCTGCGCGCCGCGGGACAGTGTGCGGGCGGCGGCGCGGGGGGCGCGCACGGCGCTGGACGGCTCGTTCGCCGCGATCTCCGCGTGGGAGCGGGAGCGGGGGCGCCTGCGCGTGCTCGTGAACGAGGGCGAGCGGCGGGCCGGGGAGGAGGAGTTCCCCGAGGACGAGTCCTACCCCGTGCACGACTTCCCCGAGATCACCGAGTTCCTCCACGAACGGTGGGTCGGTGGCGGCGGACCGCACGCCTGGATCGAGAGCGCCGTCGGCGACAGGCCGGGGCGGCGCGGGGAGGCCCTGCGCCACCGCGGCCGCGGTACCTGCGTGGTCGCGCCCGTCGTGCTCAGCGGCCGGGCCTGGGGCGAGCTGTACGTGGCCCGCGACGAGGGGCTGCCCGACTTCGACGAGGACGACGCCGAGTTCGCCACCGTGCTCGCCGCCGTGATCGCGGCCGGCCTCGCGCAGAACGAGCGGCTGGAGGAGGCCCGGCGCCTCGCCTTCACCGATCCGCTGACCGGGCTCGCGAACCGGCGGGCGGTCGACATGCGGCTCGACGAGGCCCTGGAGGAGCACCGCAGGACCGGGGTGGTGGTCAGCCTCGTCGTCTGTGACCTGAACGGGCTGAAGAAGGTCAACGACACCCTGGGCCACGCCATGGGGGACCGGCTGCTGGAGCGGTTCGGGTCGGTGCTCAGTCTGTGCGGGGCCATGCTTCCCGGCGCGCTGGTGGCGCGCCTGGGCGGCGACGAGTTCTGCCTGGTCGGGGTCGGTCCGAGCGCCGACGAGGTGGTCCGGGTGACCGAGGAGGTGTGCACCCGGGCCGCGGAGCTGGAGCTCGGCGAGGGCGTGGCCTGCGGGGTGGCCTCCACCGGGGACCCGATCGGGCCGGTGAAGTCCTCCCGGCGGCTGTTCCGGCTGGCCGACGCCGCCCAGTACAAGGCGAAGGCCGCGCGCTCGCCGGGGCCGGTGGTGGCGGGCCGCGACACCGCGGTGGTCCGGCTCGCGGACGCCGCCGCCCAGGAGGCCCCGGGGGAGCGCCGCCGCTTCCGCGGCCGGCAGTGAACGTAAGGGTTACTCGTCGGTCGCGATCGTGACAATTTCGACTAGTGACATGAAGCGATTCAATCCGTAGGGTGCTGAATATGGATATGCACACTGTTGTGGTCGGGACCTCCGGGACCACTGCCGAGGACGTCATCGCCGTCGCCCGCGGCAACGCACGGGTCGAGCTGTCCGGCGAGGCGCTCGACGCACTCGCCCGTGCCCGCGAGATCGTCGACGCCCTCGCCGCCAAGCCCGAGCCCGTCTACGGGGTGTCCACCGGATTCGGTGCCCTCGCCTCCCGGCACATCAGTCCCGAGCTGCGCGCCCAGCTCCAGCGCAACATCGTCCGCTCGCACGCCGCCGGCATGGGCCCGCGCGTCGAGCGCGAGGTGGTCCGCGCGCTGATGTTCCTCCGGCTGAAGACCGTCGCCTCCGGGCACACCGGCGTACGGCCCTCCGTCGCCCAGACCATGGTCGACGTGCTCAACGCCGGGATCACCCCCGTCGTCCACGAGTACGGCTCCCTCGGCTGCTCCGGCGACCTCGCGCCGCTGTCCCACTGCGCGCTCGCGCTCATGGGCGAGGGCGACGCCGAGGGCCCGGACGGAACCGTCCGCCCCGCCGGCGAACTGCTCGCCGAAGCCGGCATCACCCCCGTCGAGCTCCGCGAGAAGGAGGGCCTCGCCCTCCTCAACGGCACCGACGGCATGCTCGGCATGCTCGTCATGGCCCTCGCCGACCTCGGCAAGCTCTACACCTCCGCCGACATCACCGCGGCCCTCACCCTGGAAGCCCTCCTCGGCACCGAGAAGGTCCTCCAGCCCGAGCTGCACGCCATCCGCCCGCACCCCGGCCAGGGCGCCTCCGCCGCCAACATGGCCGCCGTGCTGAAGGGCTCCGGGCTCGTCCGCCACTACCAGGAGGAGACCGCCCCGCGCGTGCAGGACGCGTACTCCGTGCGCTGCGCCCCGCAGGTCGCCGGCGCGGGCCGCGACACCATGGCGCACGCCGCCCTGGTGGCCTCCCGCGAGCTGGCCGCCGCCGTCGACAACCCGGTGGTGCTGCCCGACGGGCGCGTGGAGTCCAACGGCAACTTCCACGGGGCCCCGGTCGCCTACGTCCTGGACTTCCTGGCCATCGCGGCGGCAGACCTCGGCTCCATCGCCGAGCGCCGCACCGACCGGCTGCTCGACAAGAACCGCTCGCACGGCCTGCCGCCGTTCCTCGCGGACGACGCCGGCGTGGACTCCGGTCTGATGATCGCCCAGTACACGCAGGCCGCCCTGGTCAGCGAGATGAAGCGGCTCGCGGTGCCGGCCTCCGCCGACTCGATCCCCTCCTCCGCCATGCAGGAGGACCACGTCTCGATGGGCTGGTCGGCCGCGCGCAAGCTCCGTACCGCCGTCGACAACCTGACGCGGATCATCGCCATCGAGCTGTACGCGGCCACCCGCGCCATCGAGCTGCGCCACGGGCTGACCCCGGCGCCGGCCAGCCGGGCCGCCATCGAGGCCGCCCGCGCGGCGGGTGTGCAGGGTCCCGGGCCGGATCGTTTCCTCGCCCCTGATCTGGCCGCCGCCGACGCGTTCGTCCGCTCGGGCGGCCTCGTCGCCGCCGTGGAGCCGGTGACGGGCCCGCTCGCCTGACGGCGGGCTCTGGTGTGCGGCGAAGGGCCGCTCCGGGATCTCTCCCGGGGCGGCCCTTCGCCGTTCACCGGGAGCGGCGTACGGAGAAGGTCACGAAAGCGGCCCCGACGCCGAGGCAGAGCGTGCCGCCGAGCAGGTACGGGGTGGTGTCGACGGAGCCGGTGTCGGCGAGCAGGGCGGACGGGGCCTGCGGGCCCGCGTCGTCGGCGTTCTCCGCGCCGGTTCCGCCCTCCGCGGTGTTCGCGCCCGCGGGCATACCGGAAGGGCTCTCCGCGGACCCTGGTGAGGTGGCGCCCGCGGAGGGCACGAACCACAGGGCGGCGAGGAGGGTGGTCGCTCCGAGAGCGGTGAGCAGCGGTCGGCGTGCGGACACGGTGCGATCCCCCTTGTGGCAGCAGCGAATTGGCCGTGTGCGGTGATGCTACGGAAAGGGGCGGGTCGTGGGAAAGTCAGGGCTGCCGCGGGCTTACTCTCCGTCGTATGAACCCTACTGAGACATCACGCTATGTTCGCCTTCGGGTGGATTTGGTCCTTGAGGTGCCGGACGCCCAGGCACTCACCGGAGCCGCGCTCGCGCACATCAAGGCCGACGAGTTCATGCCGGACGAGGAGCGCGGCCACGCCGAGTCCGCCGTCCGCGAGGACGAATCGGAGGCCCTCGCCTACCTGGTGGACCCCACCGACCTGGTCGTGGGCATCCCCGGCGTGGAGCTGGCGCAGGCCTCCTGGAGCAGCGAGCCCGTGGAATACGACCCCGAGTCGATGGAGTGGGACCTCGACGAGGAAGATGGGGACTTCGACGAGGAACCCGACAACGCCTGACCGTGTGGTTGCCCACATCCCAACGGAATGTGGAACCGGCCGGCGCCGTTAACGCGTTGTCAGGACGAGGCAGGGGGTGATTCCCCCTGCCCGGCCAACCCCGGGACGGCAGCCCCGGGGTATCCGGCAACGATGGAGTGACGTGTGAGGACGGACAGCAAGCGACGGAGAAGGTCCCTGGCGGCCATATCCGTCGTGCTCGGCGGTGTACTGATGCTCTCGGCGTGCAACGACGGGGGCGACGACAAGCCGAAGGGCAACGGCGAGGCCAGCAAGTCCCAGGCGGAGGTCGACGCGGCAGCGGCCAAGGACGCGTCGAAGGCGAAGATAACCATCACGCCGAAGGACGGCGCCACCAACGTCGGCCTCAACGACGCCGCCAACGTCGCCGTCAGTGACGGAACGCTCACCCTGGTCGAGCTGAAGAGCAGCGAGGGCGCGGCCGTGGCGGGCAAGATCGCCGCCGACGGCAAGAGCTGGAAGCCCGACGCGGCCCTGAAGCGCTCCACGAAGTACGCACTGTCGGCGACGGCGAAGGACGCGGACGGCCGCGAGGCCCACGAGAACGCCTCCTTCACCACCGTCTCCCCCGAGAACAGCTTCGTGGCCTCCTTCGTCCCGGAGGAAGGCCAGACCGTCGGCGTGGGCATGCCGGTCTCGATCACCTTCAACAAGGCGATCAAGGACAAGAAGGCCGTCCAGGCGGGGATCTCGGTCTCCTCCAGCAGCGGCCAGGAGATCGTCGGCCACTGGTTCAGCCCGCAGCGCCTCGACTTCCGCCCCGAGCAGTACTGGCAGGCGAACTCCACCGTCACGCTGAAGCTCGCACTGGAGGGCGTCCAGGGCGCTCCCGGCGTCCAGGGCGTCCAGAGCAAGACCGTCACCTTCAAGATCGGCCGCAGCCAGGTCTCCACGGTCGACACGAAGACGAAGAAGATGACGGTCACCCGGGACGGCGCGGTCCTCAAGACCATCCCGATCTCGGCGGGCTCCCCGGAGAACCCGACGTACAACGGCCAGATGGTGATCTCCGAGAAGTTCAAGGAGACCCGGATGGACGGCTCGACCGTCGGCTTCAAGAACGACGAGGGCAAGGGCGAGTACGACATCAAGGACGTCCCGCACGCCATGCGGCTGTCCACGTCCGGCACCTTCATCCACGGCAACTACTGGGGAGCCGACTCGGTCTTCGGCAGCGCCAACACCAGCCACGGCTGTGTCGGCCTGAACGACGCCAAGGGCGCCGGCGACCCGAACCAGCCCGCGGCCTGGTTCTACGACAACTCGCTCATCGGCGACGTGGTCACCGTGGTCAACTCCCCGGACAAGACCATCAAGCCGGACAACGGCCTCAACGGCTGGAACATGAGCTGGGCGGACTGGAAGGCCGGCTCGGCCGCCTGACGCCGCGCGAGCGGACGCGGCCGAACCGCGGACGGACGGCGGGGAACCCTCGGGGGTTCCCCGCCGTCCGTCTTTCACGGAGGCCGAAAACCGCTCAACGCCGCCTCCGGACCCCGTCTAGGGTCTGATCATGACGATCCGCTCCCTCGCGCTGCCCCCGACCGACGCCGAGGTGGACGCCTGGCTGGCGGTCCTGACCGCCGCCGGGGCCGCCGACCAGCCCCAGCTGCCCGCGCCCACCCGCGCGGAGGTCGCCGGGCGGCTGTGCGTGCCGCCGGCGCGGGGCCGGCCCGTGCTCTGGGCGGCGGGCGAGGGCGCGGGCGCGGCGGCCCTGCTCCTGTTCACGGACGAGGGGAACACGCACACCGCGTTCCTCGACGTGCTGACCGTACGGCCGCAGGAGCGGCGGCGCGGCGTGGGCACCGCCCTGTGGGAGCGGGTCCGCGAGGAGCTGCTCGCGCAGGGCCGGACCTCGGTCGCCGCCCTGGTGGACCTGGGCGGTCCGGGGCAGGCGTTCGCCGAGTCCCTCGGCTTCGAGAACGTCCTGCCGATGGCCTGGTACGAGCAGGAGCTCCCCGCCGACGGGCCCGCACCGGTCCCCGCCACGCCCGGCTACGAGCTGCACACCTGGCACGGCCTTGCCCCCGACGCCTGGGCGCCGGCCCTCGCCACGGCCCACGGCGCGATGCAGGACGCCCCGAGCGGGGACATGGACGAGCGGATCCCGCTCTGGACGGCGCAGCGGCTGCACACCCTGCAACAGCTGATCATCGACAGGGGCGGCGAGCTGACCACGGTCGCGGCGCTCACCCCGGCGGGCGAGGTGGCCGCGTACACGGAACTCGTCCTGCCGAACCCCGCCGGCGCGCGCGCCCTCCAGCACGACACGGTCGTCGCCCCGGGCCACCGCGGCCACGGCCTCGGCCGCGCCGTGAAGCTCCGCATGGCCGCCGAGGCCGCCACCCGCTACCCGGCCCTGCGCCACATCGCCACGACGGTGGCCGACGCCAACACCCCCATGCGCACGGTGAACGAGGCCATCGGCTACCGCCGCGAGCGCGACGCGGGCATCTTCCAGCTCAAGCTGTAGCCGGCCCCGGGACACCGGCCGCCGGCTGCCGTTCCGGCTGCCGTTCCGCCTGCCGTTCCGCCTGCCTTTCCGCCGACGGCCGCGCGGGCGGCGCCGCGGTCGACCGGGCGTCCCAAGAGGCCAGCAGGCGCAGGGCGTCCGCCGAAGCGGAGCCGGGCGCCGCGTGGAAGGTGACCAGGGACTGCGCCGGATCGTCAGGGAGCGTCAGCGTCTCGAACGACAGGTGCATCTCACCCACGAGCGGGTGCCGCAGGACCTTCACCCCGTGCGTCTTGTCCGCCACCGTGTGCGCCGCCCACAGCCGCCGGAACTCCTCGTTCTTCACCGACAACTCCCCGACCAGCGCCGACAGCTGCTCGTCGTCCGGGTGCTGACCCGCGTACACCCGCAGGTTGCTGACCACCTCGCACGCCCGGCACTCCCACTCCCCGTACAGCTCCGCCGTCGCGGGGTCCAGGAACACCAGCCGCACCAGGTTCCGCTCCGCCACCGGCAGCGCCCCGAAGTCCCCGAAGACCGCCGCGGCCAGACGGTTCCAGCCGATGACGTCCTGCCGGTGCCCCACCAGGTACGCCGGTACGCCGTCCATCGCGTCCATCAGCGTCCGCAGCTCCGGCCGCACCTGCTGGGGGCGCCGGCCCTGCCGGCGCCGGCGCGCCTTCGGCCGGGCCAGGTCGGCCAGATGCGCCCGCTCGGCGGCGTCCAGCCGCAGGGCCCCCGCGATGGCGTCCAGCACCTCCGCCGACACGTTGTGCCCGTCGCGCTGCTCCAGCCGCGTGTAGTACGCGACCGACACCCCCGCCAGCTGCGCCAGTTCCTCGCGGCGCAGCCCGGGCACGCGCCGGCGGCGCCCGTAGTCCCGCAGTCCCACGTCCTCGGGGCGCAGCCGCGCGCGGCGGGAACGGAGGAATTCGCCGAGGCAGGCTCGCTGATCAAGCTGGTCCATCCCGCCAGTATCACCGCGCGGCGCGGCGCGGTGCCGGCGTGAGCCTGACCCCGCCAGGGGTAGGTTCGCCGGTCGTAGTCAGGACAGGGGGATGGGTGGACCGCGGCCGGACCGGCAGCATGGGGTCCACCGCCCGACTCACCGCTCGAAGGAGCACCCCGTGTCCGTCACCCAGGTCGCCGCCTACGCCGCCCCCGCCCCCAAGGCCCCGCTGGAGCGCACCACCGTCCCGCGCCGCCCCGTCGGCGAGCACGACGTCCTCATCGACATCAAGTACTCCGGCATCTGCCACTCCGACATCCACCAGGTGCGCGACGGCTGGGGCGAGGGGATCTACCCCATGGTCCCCGGCCACGAGATCGCCGGCGTCGTCGCCGAAGTCGGCGCGGGCGTCACCAGGTTCGCCGTCGGGGACCGGGTGGGCGTCGGCTGCTTCGTCGACTCCTGCCGGGAGTGCGCGTACTGCCTGCGCGGCCAGGAGCAGTACTGCGTCAAGGGCATGACCGGCACCTACAACGCGCTCGACAAGAACGGCGAGCCCACGTACGGCGGTTACTCGACCCACCTCGTCGTCGACGAGAACTACACCGTCCGCATCCCCGACGGCCTCGCCCTCGACGTCGCCGCCCCGCTGCTGTGCGCCGGCATCACGCTCTACTCCCCGCTCAGGCACTGGGGGGCCGGCCCCGGCACGAAGGTGGCGATCGTCGGGCTCGGCGGCCTCGGCCACATCGGCGTGAAGATCGCGCACGCGCTGGGCGCGGAGGTCACCGTACTGTCGCAGACCCTCCGCAAGAAGGAGGACGGCCTGAAGCTGGGCGCCTCCCACTTCTACGCCACCGGCGACGAGGCCACCTTCGAGGAGCTGGCCGGGAGCTTCGACCTGATCGTGTCCACCGTCTCGGCTCCGCTCGGCCTGGACGCGTACCTGGGCCTGCTGAAGGTCGACGGGGCGCTGGTGAACGTCGGCGCCCCGGAGGAGCCCGTCGCCCTCAACCTCTTCTCCGTCATCGGCGGCCGCAAGACCCTCGCCGGATCGATGATCGGCGGCATCGCCGAGACCCAGGAGATGCTGGACTTCTGCGCCGAGCACGGGCTGGGCTCGGAGATCGAGTTGATCAGCGCCGGCCAGATCAACGAGGCGTACGAGCGGGTGCAGGCGAGCGACGTGCGCTACCGCTTCGTCATCGACGCCTCGACGATCTGACCGGCCGCCGCCCACACGGTGACCTGAGGCGGCGGCGGAGCTGCCGCCTCAGCGGGCACGGCAGGTCCGTCGGACGTCATTGCCAGCCGGTCAGTGCGCGCTCCGCGTTGTCGACCAGTTCCTTGTAGGTCACGACCTCAACGCGGCTCATGTGTGTGTTGAGCGTGCGCAGGGCCTCGTTGATTTCGTCTTCGGCGACGTTCGGTTGGACGGAGGGGTGTCCGATCAAGACGAGTGCGCTCGCTCGGCGCGTTTCGATTCCCAGTTCATCCCGGATGCGGAGCCGGTGTTCGTCCAAGCCGACAAGGTAGTTCACCGCTTGGCTCACCGCGTCGTGTACTTCAGCCGTGGGAACCCAGCACCCTCGGTGTCTCTTGACCAGGGAGCCCTGGAGGCTCATGGAGCGCTTCAACTCGACGATGTGCAGCGCACCATCCCCACGGATCAAGGGGATGTCCACCTCGTCACCCGGCACCAGTCGACGCTGGACCGCTTGGCTCGCGAACTGCCCACCGAAGATCCAGTGCTGCCCGTCCAGGGCGCGTTGCAGGTCCAGTTCGCTCGCCCGGGGATCCTCCACTGCCTTGCGCAGCGCCTTCAGGCCCCCTCGGCGCCGCTGAATTTCTGCTGCCCGGAGCAACAGCTGCCCCTCCTTGTCCGCTGCCAAAACAGCCAGAGATTCAGGGGACATCACGATGCGGCGGGCAGCTTGCTCCGGATCCTCCAGATCAATCCGGTTGCGGAAGACCTGCTCCAGCCATGCAGCCATCTCGGCAGAGCCACGAAGTATCCGATACCGGCCGGGCTGCTCCTGCGACCGTTGCATGTAACCCGCGTCCCGGGCAACGGCCTCCACATGGGTCAGCACCTCGCTCGGGCTCGCCCCGGGATGCCGGCGGAGGTACTGGTCCCCGAGTTGCGCGAAGAAGGCCAGACTCGCGGAGAGCGTTCGTGCCAGGTAGTCCTGATGTGGGCTCGACGGTTCTGCCGACCGTTGGAAGAGCCGGTAGCGCTCTTCGAAGTCCGGCCGGAGGATGCGTCCTTCGGCGTAGTCCAGAGAATCTTGTATCAGTCGCACGACTTGCCACTCGTCCGCCGTTGCCGCAGTTGAGCGCACCGCCTTCAGCAGGGTGACGAGTGCTCGGCCTCCCCGGTAGGGGCTCCTGCCGCCGTTCATGTGCGTGACGACCGATTCAAGGGCGTCCTTGACCTCGGACGCGATGGCTTGCTCGGCGACGTGTGCCAGTTGCAGCTTCAGCGCGAAGTCGGATCTCACATCCACGGACACCAGTCTGGTGCCCGGCACTGACAGCGTGTCGTAGCCGAGAGAGCGACGGCTCCGAGACGGGTACGCGGGGCGTCCCGCGCAGGCCGCTGTGTGAGCCTCCGGTCCCTCGGAGCCACGGGCCCTGCCCATGAGGGGTCTGGGCGCGCAGCGCGCTGCTCACCGGATCGGAGCCGGTCAGCAGCGCGCTCAACGTCGCCGTGACTTCCGGCGGGAGGTTCAGCCGTCCGCCGTGGCCACGCCGATCGGGCAGGAGACGCCCGTGCCGCCGATGCCGCAGTAGCCGCCCGGGTTCTTGTCCAGGTACTGCTGGTGGTGGGCTTCGGCGGGCCAGAAGGGGCGGTCCGCCGCCGGGAGGACCGCCGTGGTGATCTCGCCGTAGCCCGACGAGGCCAGGACCTGCTGGTAGGCCGTGCGGGAGGCCTCCGCCGTCGCCTGCTGGGCGGGGGAGTGGGTGTAGACCGCGGAGCGGTACTGGGTGCCGACGTCGTTGCCCTGGCGGAAGCCCTGGGTGGGGTCGTGGGACTCCCAGAACAGCTTGAGGAGGGCCGCGTACGAGACCTGGGACGGGTCGAAGACCACGCGGACGACCTCGGTGTGGCCGGTCAGGCCCGAGCAGACCTCCTCGTAGGTCGGATTCTCCGTGAAGCCGCCCTGGTAGCCGGCCAGCGTGGTCCACACCCCGGGGGTCTGCCAGAACTTGCGCTCCGCGCCCCAGAAGCAGCCCAGGCCGAAGTCGGCCACCTCGAGGTGCGCGGGGTACGGGCCGGACAGCGGATTGCCGAGCACGGTGTGCTTCTCGGGCAGGGCGAAGAGCGGCTGCGCGCGGCCCGTCAGGGCCTCCTCGCGGGTGGGCAGCTCGGGCGTACGGCGGTACGAGAACATGGATTCCCTCCTTGTGGCAGTGACAACGGAAAGGGGCGGGCCGGGATTCCCCGGCCCGCCCCCTTTCCCTCCGCGTCAGAGGCCCGGCGTGGCCACGCCCACGGCCCAGTCGCGGGCGTACAGGTACCGCCGCTTCGGCTCTCCCGCGTACGACCACGGCATGGCGCCGATGAACCCGTCGATGTGGCGGAACTGCTCGACCGCCTGCTCGTCGCGGTCCTGCCAGAACAGCAGGTACGCCAGCATGTGCCGGATCCGAGCCGTCCCGGGGTGGTCGTCGCCCGCCGCCGCCAGGTCCAGGAGCGCCGCGTCCACCGCGGCGACGATCTCCGGCTCCTTGAAGAACGTCTCGGCCGCCAGGTCCTCCTCGTCCGTCTCCTGCTCGAAGTACGCGATCAGCGGCAGCAGGGACAGCAGGTCACCGGGCTTGCCGACGGCCGCCGACTCCCGCGCGAAGGCCAGCGCCAGCTCGTGCGAGCCGCGCCACTTCCGGCACCAGTACTGCAGGCCGCTGACGTGCGACCACAGCACCTTCGGGTCGCGCTTGACGACCTGGTCCCACAGCTCCCGGTACCGCTCGTGCGAGTAGCCCAGGCCCTGCCCGATGGGCTGCTCCACGATGTACGGCGTCGGGTCCGCCGGGTCGGCGAGCCGCTGGGCCTCGTGCGCGGCCTCCTGCGCCTTGACCAGCAGGTCGTGGAAGAGCCGGAACTGCTCCTGCGTGGTGCGGCTGCCGGACTGGCCGCCGCGCACGTTCCACGCCACCATGATCGCGGTGTCCGCGTTGACCAGGGCCGCCGTCGGGTCGGCGGGCCGCGCCGCGCGCCAGGCCAGCAGCCAGGCGTCGTCCTCGGCGGCCTCCTCGGCCAGCGGGCGGACCCGCTCCATCCGCTCCTGCCAGTCCTGCCCGGCCGCCTCGATGTAGGCGGCTCCCGCCTCCCAGTCGCCCGCGCGGACGGCCTCCAGGACGGCGGTCCGCTCCGGCGGCACCGGCGCGGGGTTCTCGGTGTCCAGGTCGGCTTCCGCGACGAAGCCCAGCGCGACCACCGCCGCCGCCTTCTCGGCCTTCCGGCCGGTCTCGATGGCCTCCGTACCGGCGTTCAGCGTGCCGATCTCGGCTTCCAGCCGCTTCGCCTTGCGGATGAAGTGGACGCCGCGCAGGAACTTGAACGCCGCGGCCGCCAGCAGGAGGCCGAGGATGTAGAGACCGATCACGGGGCAAGCACCAGCTTTCGCAGGGGTTCGGTGTCGGGCTGGTCGGAGACGACCGCGTCCAGGGCCGCGCCGAGCTGCTCCTCGAACCCGTCAACCGCGTAGACGAGCGCGGCCGACTCGGACCAGGACAGCTGCCAGCGGGCGGCGCCGCGGGCCGTCAGCTCGACGCTGACCAGCTGGTTCAGGGCGCGCCGCAGGACCGGGCGGGCGAACTCGCGGGCCGTGCGGCCGGTCGCGGCCGCCGCCTGCTCGGACTTCGGGAAGCGGTCGGTGATCCGCCAGCGCACCGCCGGGTCGGCGTCGACCGCGTCGAGCAGCTCGGCGAGCCCGGGGCCCGCACCCTCGGCGGTGAAGGCCTCACGGACCTCCTCCGCGCCCTGGCCGACGTACAGCGTCATGGACTCGTGGACCAGGTCCTCCCAGTCCACCCGCTTGAGCGCGAGCGCCTCGGGGGTGAGGACGACCTGCTCCAGAGCGGCCAGCGCCGCGTCCGCGTCGGACAGCAGCTCCAGCGCCGGACGGGCGGCCTGCCCGGCGCGGCCGTCGTCGGGCAGCGCCTCGATGCGGGCCACGCGCTCGGCGAGCGCGGGGTGGGAGTCGTACGCAGAGGTGGGCTCGGTCGACAGCTCCTGGCGCAGCTCGTCCAGATCGGCCGAGCGGGCGTCCAGCAGCCGGCGCAGCCCGCCGAAGACCTGACCGGGCCGGGGCAGCAGACCGGCGCCGACGCCGAGGGTGGCGTACGAGCCCATGTAGAAGTCGTGCGCCGAGTCGAGGGCGTTCAGCTCGCGCAGCGCGGAGGCGGCGGAGTCGCGGCCGGCGACCCGGACCGAGGCGAGGTCGGCGGCGAGCTCCTGACGACGGGAGGTCGAACGGGTGGCGCGCATGTAGAAGTTGCCGTAGGCCATGTAGATCTTGGCCATGGCGCGGTACATCGCACCCTCGCCCGTGGTGTCGACGCCCTTGGCCTTCTTGCCCTTGGCGATCCGCTTCTCGTCCCTCTTCTCCTGCTTCGCGCGCTCCTTGGCGACCTTGCCGTCCGCACGCTCGTGGAAGTGGCCGATCGTACGGATCAGCTGGGCGCGGCCGCGGGCGATCAGCGGGGTGAGGCGGGTGTCGAAGTTCGCGTAGTGGCCCATCTCGTGGGCGAGCACGGCGCGCAGCTGCATCTCGTCCAGGCCCGTCATCAACGGCAGGCCGAGGTAGAGGCGGCGGGTGCCGGGCCGCAGGCCCAGCAGCCCGGCGTCCTCGCTGACGGCCGCGTTCACCTCGTCGATCAGCACGATCTCGTCGGGCGCGCGGGTGCCGACCTGCTGCGCGATGTCACGCACGGTCTGCCACAGCAGCGGTTCCCGCGCCTCGCTGACCGTGACGCCGGCGGGCGGCTCGCCCTTGGGCGTGCGGAGCATGAACAGGCCGCGCACGATCGGAACGGCGAGGACGAAGGAGACGATGACGAGCTTGAAGACGATCGGCCCGTGCAGCCCGGTGACGAGGGCGTAGTCGGCGCCCGCGAGGGCCGCCAGCAGGACGACACCGAGCAGATAGAAGCCGGCGAGCAGGACGAGGGCGCGCAAGGCGCGCAGCGAAGCGCCCATATGGACAGATCCCCCCACGGGATGAAAGTGGTGCGAAGTGCGGTGCGGGACGCGGAGGCCGCCGCCAGCCGCATCATGCGGCTCTGTGGTCACTTACAGCAACTTTATTCACCAGGGATTTCGCCTGGCCCGTGGGGGTGGGGACACCCGGGTCCGGGGTGCGCGAGCTACTGGGGGAGGGTCGCCGGCGACCCTCCGTTCGCCTCGTACCCCGCCACCGCCAGCGCCCGGAACACCGCGTACGCCGCCGCCGGGTCCTCCGACTCCGACCACGGCAGCGCGCCCACGTAACCGTCCACGTGCCGCACCTGCTCCATCGCCTCCGCCCAGCGCTCCATGCGGACCAGGAACATCAGCAGCAGGTGCCGTACGTGCGCCTGCATCGGGTCGTCCTGACGCGCCGTGTTCACCGCGTACAGCGCGCCCTCCACCGCCCGCGTCACGACCGCGCTCTCGTAGTAGGCGGTCATGACGATGTCGGGCGTGTTCTCGTACACCGAGAACAACGGCAGCGCCGCCAGCAGCGAGCCCCGCGGAGCGCGCGCCGCGGCCGCGTGCGCGAACGCGTCCGCCAGCTCCCGCGAGCCGTGCCACTTCGCGCACCAGTAGTGCAGCGCCGCGATGTGCGCCCCCATGTGCTCCGGCGCCCGGTCGATGACCTTCGCCCACAGGGCGTCGAACTCCGCCTCCGAGTACGCCAGACCCCGCGCGATCGCCAGCTCCGTGATGTACGGGACCGGATCCTCCGGAGCCTGCAGCGCGGCCCTGCGGCACGCCTCCCGGGCCTCCTCCAGGATGATCCGGTGATCGGTGGACCCGACCCCGCCCGAGTGCCGCCACGCCTGCTGAACCAGCAGCTCCGCGTGCACCTGCGCGCCGCCCGCGTCCTGCTCCGCCTCCAGCCGCCACGCCTTCAGCCACTGCGCGCCCACACCCGGCTGCGCCACCAGCTCCAGTGCCGCCGCTCCACCGAAGGCCTGCACGCGCTGCCAGCGCCGCTCGCCCTCCCGCGGGGTCCCGGCGAGCAGCTGCGAGGCCGCCTGCCACTGGCCGGTGCGCCGCACGTTGTCGAGGGCGTCCATCAGGTCCTGGTCGGGCCCGGGGACGCGGATGTCGAGCTCTTCCTGCCGGTCGAATCCGTAGTTCGCCGGGTCCGCCGCGTCAGGGCTGTCCGGCGCGACCAGGCGGATGCCGCCGCGCCTGCGCCGGATGTACGGACCCACGATGAACACGATCATGAGCATCGCGAACAGCAACCACAGAATCTCCATGCCTCCAGCGAACCAGACCGAGGGGGCCACAGGCCAATAGGGGACCCCAACCCGGGCTGGGCATAGCATCTGACCATGAGCGACGACAGCCACGAGCACCAGAGCTTCGAGACCCGCGCGATCCACGCGGGCAATACGGCGGACCCGCAGACCGGCGCGGTCGTACCCCCGATCTACCAGGTCTCCACGTACAAGCAGGACGGCGTCGGCGGCCTGCGCGGCGGTTACGAGTACAGCCGCAGCGCCAACCCGACACGCACCGCACTGGAGGAGAACCTCGCGGCGCTGGAGGGCGGCCGGCGCGGGCTCGCCTTCGCGTCCGGACTGGCCGCGGAGGACTGCCTGCTGCGTACGCTGCTCTCCCCGGGCGACCACGTGGTCATCCCCAACGACGCGTACGGCGGCACCTTCCGCCTCTTCGCGAAGGTCGTCTCCCGCTGGGGCGTGGAGTGGTCGGTGGCCGACACCTCCGACCCGGAGTCCGTACGCGCGGCCCTCACCCCGAAGACGAAGGTCATCTGGGTCGAGACCCCCTCCAACCCGCTGCTCGGCATCACCGACATCGCCGTGGTCGCCGACATCGCGCGGACGGCCGGCGCCAAGCTGGTCGTGGACAACACCTTCGCCTCGCCCTACCTCCAGCAGCCGCTGGCGCTGGGCGCGGACGTGGTCGTGCACTCGCTGACCAAGTACATGGGCGGGCACTCCGACGTGGTCGGCGGCGCGCTGGTCACCGCGGACGAGGCGCTCGGCGAGGAACTGGCCTACCACCAGAACGCGATGGGCGCGGTGGCCGGCCCGTTCGACTCCTGGGTCGTGCTGCGGGGCATCAAGACCCTGGCCGTGCGCATGGACCGGCACGCGGAGAACGCGGGCAAGATCGTCGAGGTGCTCAAGCGGCACCCGAAGGTCACCAAGGTCCTCTACCCGGGCCTGCCCGAGCACCCGGGCCACGAGGTCGCGGCCAAGCAGATGCGCAACTTCGGCGGCATGGTCTCCTTCCAGGTCGCCGGCGGCGAGGAAGAGGCCGTCGCGGTCTGCGGCCGCACCAAGATCTTCACCCTGGCCGAGTCCCTGGGCGGCGTCGAGTCCCTCATCGAGCACCCGGGCCGCATGACGCACGCGTCGGTGGCCGGCTCGGCGCTGGAGGTTCCGGCGGACCTGATCCGGGTCTCGGTGGGCATCGAGAACGCGGACGACCTCATCGCGGACCTCACCCAGGCCCTGGGCTGACCCCCGGGCCCCCGCCGGGCTCCGCCCGAGCCCGGTGGGGCCTGACCTCAGGTGCCGGACGCCCGCCTTCCCGGCTCCGCCGGGCCCATCCAGCCACGCCGGCGGGGCTGGATTGGCCCGGCGGCGAGGCTGCAAAGAGCCCCCAGGCTGAAGACGGGGGCTACCAGCCCTCCAGGGGTGGGGAGATGCCGCTCGGCGGGGCGACCCAGGGGCGGGTCAGGGAGGCCCAGACGGTGAAGGCCACCGCGGCGGCGAAGAGCACGGCCCAGCCGAACCTCCGCAACGCCCGCCGCCGACGCAGCAGCCGGTCACCCCGGGCCGCCGCCCCCGCCGCAAGCCCCGCCGGCACCGCCGGGTACGGCCCCTCCAGCAGCCGCTTGACCTGGGCTTCCTTCCGGTCCGGGATCCCGCTCACGCCGCCTCCCGGGACCTCAGCGCGGCCACGGCCCGATTGCACAGCACCCGTACGCGCTCGACCGTCAGCCCCAGCTGCGCCGCCGCGACCTCCTCCGCGACCCCTTCGTAGAGCCGCAGGACGAGGACGAGCCGCTCCGGCGGGCTCAGCCGCGCCAGTACGCCGCTGCCCCCCTGGTGGCGCCAGCCGGTCCGGGCGAAGGCCGAGCACAGCTCCTGGCGGGTGAAGTCGTACGGGTCGTCACCGCGCAGCCGCAGCCAGTTCGCGTACGTACGGGCCAGCGCGCCCGCCAGCAGCCGGCGGGCCGCCTCCGGTTCACCGGTCAGCAGCACCCCGACGTGCAGGAGCCGCCCCGCCGCGCCCGCGACGAAGGACTCGAACTCCGCGTAGGAGCCAGCGTGTTGATCAACCACCCGCATGGTTCACATAGTGCGGGCAGCGGGACCGTCCAGGTCAAGAGGACGGACGGACTCCGCTCAGGAGGCCGGGCCGGCTTCGGCCACGGCCGCCATCAGTTCCGACAGCGACAGGTTGAAGCGCGTCAGCAGCCCGGTGAAGGATTCCCGCTCGTCCTCGCTCCAGCCCTCCGTCACCCGGGCCATCAGCTCGCGCCGCGAGGAGCGGACCTCCTCCAGCCGCGCCAGCCCCCGCGGGGACAGCGCGAGGACCACGGCCCGCCCGTCCTCGGGGTGCGAAGTCCGCTTGACCAGACCGCTGTCGACCAGCGGCGCGACCTGCCGGGTCACCGTCGAGGAGTCGATCCCCATGCCGCCGGCGAGCGCCTTGACGCCCATCGGGCCCTCCAGGTCGAGCCGGTTCAGCAGCAGGTAGGCGGCGCGGTCCATCGAGTTGCGGGCCTGGCCCACACCGCCCAGGCGGGTCTGCTCGGCGCGGCGGGCGAAGACCGCCACCTGGTGCTGGAGCGAGTCGAGGAGACCGCCTCCGGCGGGCGCGTCGGCCGCCGCGGGCAGGTCGGAATTGGCCGGGGTGGAAGGCATGGCCGTGGGCTCTCTTCGCGTGGGTCCGACAAGGATGGGGGACAGAGTACGCGGCCGTGCGGCGGCCCGTACGCCTCGTACGAGAACTGATACGGCCGGTCCGCACGGCCGTCCCGCACGCGTCCCGGATGGCGAGATTTCGCCCCTCGCCGAGCACTTCCCGGGGGGACTTCCCGGAACCCCTCCGGCGGGGCTTCCCGGAGCCCCTCCCGGAACCCCCGCCGGAGCACTTCCCGGAGCCCTTTTCGGAACCGCTCCGGGACCCTCCCCGCGCCCCTTCAGGAGCCTCCCCCTCCGCCCCGAGCCGCCCCGACCGCGGGCTGCGAGACTGGCGGCATGAACTACCGCGTGCCCCAGCCCGTCCCGCAGGTCATCCTCGACGACGTCCGGGGGGCTCAGAAGATGCTCTCCGGCGTCTCCCGGGTCACCGCGATGGAAGGCAGCCGGCACCTGTCCTCACTCACCGGGTCCCCGGTCCACCTCAAGTGCGAGAACCTCCAGCGCACCGGCTCCTTCAAGCTGCGCGGCGCCTACGTCCGCATCGCCGGCCTGCGCCCCGAGCAGCGGGCCGCCGGCGTCGTCGCGGCCAGCGCCGGCAACCACGCGCAGGGCGTGGCGCTCGCCTCCTCCCTCCTCGGGGTCCGCTCCACCGTGTTCATGCCGGTCGGGGCGCCGCTGCCGAAGGTGGCCGCGACCCAGGAGTACGGCGCCGAGGTGCGCATGCACGGACAGGTCGTCGACGAGACCCTCGCGGCCGCCCAGGACTACGCGGACCGCACCGGCGCGGTCTTCATCCACCCCTTCGACCACCGCGACATCATCGCGGGCCAGGGCACGGTGGGCCTGGAGATCCTGGAACAGTGCCCGGAGGTGCGGACCATCCTCGTCGGGATCGGCGGCGGCGGTCTCGCGGCCGGGGTCGCCGTCGCCGTGAAGGCGCTGCGGCCCGACGTGCGGGTCATCGGGGTGCAGGCCGCGGGCGCGGCCGCGTACCCGCCCTCGCTCAAGATGGGGCACCCGATCTCGATCGACGAACCCGTCACGATGGCGGACGGCATCAAGGTCGGCCGCCCCGGCGACATCCCCTTCAAAATCATCGGCGAGCTGCTCGACGACGTGCGCACGGTCTCCGAGGACGCCCTCTCCAGCGCTCTGCTGCTCTGCCTGGAACGGGCGAAGCTGGTCGTCGAACCGGCCGGCTGCAGCACGGTCGCCGCCCTGCTGAGCGAGCCCGAACTGTACGGCGGCGGACCGGTGGTGGCCGTCCTGTCCGGCGGCAACATCGACCCGCTGCTGCTCCAGCGGATCCTGCGCCACGGCATGGCGGCGGCGGGCCGGTACCTGTCCCTGCGGCTGCGCGTGGCCGACCGTCCCGGAGCCCTCGCCGGACTCCTGGCGGTGTTGTCAGTGGTGGATGCGAACGTACTCGATGTGAGCCACGTACGGACCGACCCGCGGCTGGGGCTCACGGAGGTGGAGGTGGAGCTGCACCTGGAGACGAAGGGCCCGGAGCACTGCGCGGAGGTCGCGCGGAAACTGCACGCCGCGGGATACAAGGTGATGAGCTAGACGGCGGACGCCGTCGTGATGCCGGCATCGCCGGCATCGGCCCGCATCACCCGATCGGCCGAGCGATACCCACCCGGCGCCCATAGGATTTGCGTAGAAATGCCCTGAAATTCTTGATTCTACTGGCCCGATTCACACTGGGAGAATCCATATGCCAGGCGCTATCTACGCCGAAGGTCTGGTCAAGACCTTCGGCGATGTACGGGCTCTGGACGGCGTGGACCTCGATGTCCCGGAAGGCACCGTCCTTGGTCTGCTCGGCCCCAACGGTGCCGGGAAGACCACGACCGTACGCGTCCTGACCACCCTGCTCCGGCCCGACAGCGGCAAGGCCGTCGTCGCCGGCATCGACGTACTCCAGCACCCCAACGAGGTCCGCCGGGCCATCGGCCTCTCCGGCCAGTTCGCCGCCGTCGACGAGTACCTGACCGGCCGCGAGAACCTCCAGATGGTCGGCCAGCTCTACCAGATGAAGTCCAGGGCGGCCAAGGCCCGGGCCGACGAACTGCTCGAACGCTTCAACCTCGCCGACGCCGCCGACCGCACCGCCAAGACCTACTCCGGCGGCATGCGCAGGCGGCTCGACCTCGCGGCCGCCCTCGTCGTCAGCCCGCCCGTCATGTTCATGGACGAGCCCACCACCGGCCTCGACCCCCGCAACCGCCAGCAGCTGTGGGGGATCATCCAGGAACTGGTCGCGGGCGGCACCACCCTGCTGCTCACCACCCAGTACCTGGAGGAGGCCGACCACCTCGCCCACGACATCTGCGTGGTCGACCACGGCAAGGTCATCGCCCGCGGCACCTCCGACCAGCTCAAGGCCCGGACGGGCGGCGAGCGCGTGGAGGTCGTCGTCCACGAGCGGGACCACATCGCCACGGCGCGCGAGGTGCTCGCCGGCTTCGGCAAGGGCGAGACCGCGGTCGAGGAGCACACCCGCAAGCTGACCGTTCCGGTGGCCGGCGGCGCCAAGCTGCTCGCCGAGGTCATCCGGGAACTGGACGGCCGCGGCATCGAGATCGACGACATAGGCCTGCGCCGCCCCACCCTCGACGACGTGTTCATCTCCCTCACCGGCCACGCGGCCGAACGCATCACCGAGGAGACCGGCGACGGCGCGGCCACCGCCGACGCCAAGGGCCGCAAGGCGGCGCGCAAGGAGGCGGCGAAGTGACCCTCACCTCCCCGACCACGCAACCGACCGCGCCCCGGCCGCGCGGGGGCATCGTCCAGGGCGTCAACGACTCCCTGGTGATCGCCAAGCGGAACCTCATCCGCATGTCCCGGATCCCCGAGATGATCATCTTCGGCGTGATCCAGCCGGTCATGTTCGTCGTGCTCTTCAGCTACGTCTTCGGCGGCTCGATCATGGTCGGCGACACCACCTCGCCCGCCGCCTACCGCGAGTTCCTGATGGCGGGCATCTTCGCCCAGACCGTCACCTTCGCCACGGCCGGCGCGGGCGCGGGCATCGCCGACGACATGCACAAGGGCCTGATCGACCGCTTCCGCTCGCTGCCCATGGCCCGCGGCGCGGTCCTCACCGGCCGCACCCTCGCCGACCTCGTCCAGACCACGCTCACGCTGTTCGTCCTGGCGATCGTGGCCCTGCTCGTCGGCTGGCGCACCCACACCAGCATCGGCGAGGTCCTCGCCGGCTTCGCGCTGCTGCTCCTGCTCGGCTACGCCTTCTCCTGGATCGGCGCCCTGATCGGCCTGTCGGTGCGCACTCCGGAGGCGGCCACCTCGGGCGGACTGATCTGGCTCTTCCCGCTGACGTTCATCTCGAACGCCTTCGTCCCCTCCGAGAACATGCCGCCGTTCCTGCAGACCATCGCGGAGTGGAACCCCTTCAGCGCGACCGTCCAGGCGTGCCGCGAGCTCTTCGGGAACCTCCCGGAGGGCTACCCGGTCCCGGACGCCTGGCCGATGCAGCACCCGGTGGCGGCGTCCGTCCTCTGGTCGGTGCTGATCATCGTGGTCTTCCGGTCCCTCGCGGTCCGCAAGTACCGCTCGGCGACGGCGTAGGGCCGCGCGCACGTACGTACGAACGTGCGCGCGCCCGCGTACGACGACGCGCCCGCGTACGACGATGCCCGGCCGGGAGAACCGAACCCGGCCGGGCATCGTGCGTGAAGCGGAAAATCAGAAGGTGACCGAGGGTGATCAGCCGGTGAAGGGCTTGACGTCCAGGATCTTGACCGAGGCCTTCTTGCCGTTCGGCAGCTCGTACTCGGCGTCCTCGCCGATCGCCTTGCCCAGCACACCGCTGCCCAGCGGGGACTGGGGGGAGTAGGTCTCGAAGTCCGAGGAGGCGTACTCGCGGGAGGCCAGCAGGAACTCCATGGTGTCGTCCTCGTCGCCGTCGAAGGCGATCTTGACGAGCGTGCCGGGGGCGACGACGCCGTCGGACGCGGGCGCGGTGCCGACCTTGGCGTTCTCCAGGAGCTGCGTGAGCTGGCGGACCCGGAGCTCCTGCTTGCCCTGCTCCTCCTTGGCCGCGTGGTAGCCACCGTTCTCGCGCAGGTCGCCCTCCTCGCGGGCGGCTGCGATCTTCGTGGCGATCTCCGTGCGGGCGGGACCAGAGAGGTAGTCCAGCTCCGCCTTCAGCTGGTCGTACGCCGCCTGGGTCAGCCAGGTGACGCTTTCGCTCGTCTGGGTCACGGGTGCTCCTCGTCGGTACAGGGGACTACAAAGCCGCCAGCGGCGGACGAAACCACGAGCCTAACAATTCGGGAAGAAAAGAGGGAGGACCCCAGAGGCTCATTGCCCCGTCGGCCGCGTCGTCAAGCCTCAGCGGGCGGAAGCCGCCGGCTGGCAGCCGACCAGCTCGATCATCGTGGCACGGCTCGTCGTCCTGAGGGACACGACCTCGTCCACGCGGCTCTCGGGCTGGGCGAAGGTGAAGTCGGCGCGGCCCACCTCGCCGTGCTCCTTGTCCTGGGAGCTCAGGGAACAGACCCCGGTGACCGAGGCGTCCTTGCGGACCTCCAGGTGCACCTTGACCTCGGTGTCCGAAATCACCTGAAACTTGATCACTTCGGCGCTCACGCTCTGCCCCGCGATGTAGTCCCAGCCGATCCAGCCGATCACGCCCAGCAGCAGGGCACCCAGCGCCGCTCCGATGATCTTGAGCTTCCGGTCCGTACGCTCGTCCGCCGACCGGCCGTACCGGCCCTCGGGCAGTCCCTCGCGCACCGCGCTCATGATCTTTTCCTCTCCGCGGGGAGGGTGGGCACCCCTGGAATTTTCCGTCCCCCAGTTCGGTCACTATAGAAGCCGACCGTCGCGCCGAATCGCAGAGGATCCTGTCTTGACCGAGCAGCTTCGACTGATGGCCGTCCACGCCCACCCCGACGACGAGTCGAGCAAGGGCGCGGCCACCATGGCCAAGTACGTGTCCGAGGGGGTTCCGGTGCTGGTCGTCACCTGCACCGGTGGCGAGCGCGGCTCCGTGCTGAACCCCAAGCTCCAGGGCGACAAGTACATCGAGGAGAACATCCACGAGGTACGCGCCAAGGAGATGGACGAGGCGCGCGAGATCCTCGGCATCGAGCAGGAATGGCTCGGCTACGTGGACTCCGGCCTTCCGGAGGGTGACCCGCTGCCGCCGCTGCCCGAGGGGTGCTTCGCGCTCGCGGACGTCGAAGAGGCCGCCGGGGAGCTGGTGAAGAAGATCCGCGCCTTCAAGCCGCAGGTCGTCACCACGTACGACGAGAACGGCGGCTACCCGCACCCCGACCACATCATGACCCACAAGATCACGATGGTGGCCTTCGACGGTGCGGCCGACACCGAGAAGTACCCCGAGGGCGAGTTCGGCCCGGCCTACCAGCCGCAGAAGCTCTACTACAACCAGGGCTTCAACAAGCCGCGCACCATCGCCCTGCACGAGGCACTGCTCGCGCGCGGCATGGAGTCCCCCTACGGCGAGTGGCTGGAGCGGTGGAAGGAGTTCGAGCGCAAGGAGCGGACCCTGACCACCCATGTGCCGTGCGCCGACTTCTTCGAGATCCGTGACAAGGCGCTCATCGCGCACGCCACGCAGATCGACCCGGACGGCGGCTGGTTCCGCGTCCCGATGGACGTCCAGAAGGAGGTCTGGCCCACGGAGGAGTACGAGCTCGCGAAGTCGCTCGTCGACACTTCCCTCCCCGAGTCCGACCTCTTCGCGGGCATCCGGGAGAATGCGTAGCTATGAGCGCTACGCAGGCAGCACTGACCCAGCTCCTCCCGCTGGCGGGTGACACCTTCGACAAGAACAAGGTGACGCCCGGCCTCCTCGGCTTCGTCGTGTTCGCGGCCCTCGCCATTGGCGTGTGGGCCCTGATGAAGTCGATGAACCGGCACATGGGCCGGGTGAACTTCCAGGAAGCCCCCGAGCCGGCGGCCCCGCCGGCCGCCGCCCCCGGCGAGGACGCCACCCGGGCGTAGCCCCTGGCCTGGCCGGCCGCACCGCAGCCCTGCCGGAGCCCCGCCCCGCACCCCGCGCCTCAATCGCCGGCGGGGCTGGAGTAGTGCGGCGAAGCCGGAGGTGGTGCGGCCAGGCTGACTGGTGCGGCTCAAAGCCCGGGGCGCCGCCCCGCGCCTCAAACGCCGGCGAGGCTGGATTTTGGTGCGGCGAGGCCGGACGGGTGCCGGTCAAAGATCGGGGCTCCGCCCCGGACCCCGCGCCTCAAACGCCGGCGGGGCTGGAGTGGGCCGGTTGGGGCGGGGTCGGGTGTGTGTCGGGGTGATCCCCGCAGGGCGTCGAACGCACTGCCGCCGAGCTCTCCGACCCCCCGACACGTTCGGCGCCCGAGGAGACACCCCGGCGCGCGCCCGACCCCGCCACAACCGGCCCCACCGCACCCCGCCCGAGCGGCGCAGCCAACCGGCGCCCGGCCCCGTCACAACCGGCCCCCACCGCACCCGGCCCAAGCGGCGCAGCCAACCGGCACAACGGGCCCCCCGTACCCCGCCCGAGCGGCGCAGCCGACCCGCGCAGCCGACCCGCGCAGCCAACCGGTCCGGCCCCGCCGACCGGCCCGACCCGCCGAACCGCCGGAGGCACCCGCTCAGGCCGCCCCCGGCACCCCCATGATCTCCCGCGAGTGCAGGTTCGGGACCAGGCCGAGCCGCCACGCCTGCCAGCCCTCCGCCGGGTCCACGCCACGGCCCAGGATCACGCCGTACGTCTCCAGGCAGTCCTCCAGCCGCCCGTCCCGCGCCGGATGCGCCGACTGCGCCAGCCGGGCCAGTTCCACCCGCGCCTCCTCCGGGGCGCCCGGCACCGCGTACGGCAGCATCGTGCACCGCAGGAAGCGGGCCCAGTCCTCCCCGCGCCGGTCCCCGTACGAGATGAACAACCGCACCGCCTCCTCGCACAGGCCGAGCGCCTGCGACAGCCGCCCGTTGCCCGCGTCGATCACCGCCAGCTCCAGGCACGTCCACGCCTCGCCGTGGGCCAGCCCGATCCGCCGGAAGTCCGCCCGCGCGTCCACCAGCAGCTGACGGGCGAAGCCGGAGTTGCGCAGGTTGCCCGTCTGCGCCGCCCGCTGGTCGCGCGTCACCCGGCCCGAGTGGTGGCGCGCGTGCGCCAGCCCGTACACGTCCCGCATCCGCGAGAACATGGTCCGCGCCCGCTCCAGCTCCCGTACCGCCTCGTCGCGCCCGCCGGCCTCCTCCAGCGCCTGCCCGAGGTAGTACTGCGTCCACGCCTCGCCGCGCGCGTCCTCCGCCTCCCGGTGCCGGGCCAGCGCCTCCCGCAGCCGTTCCACCGCCGGCCCCGGATCCCCGTCCACCACCCGCGCCCGCCCCAGCTGGGTCAGCGCCCAGGCCTCGCCGCGGTCGTCGCGCGTACGCCCGTACAGGTCGAGGGCGAGCCGCAGCTCCTCCTCCGCCCGCCCCACGTCCCCGAACCGCAGGTGCACCTGCCCCAGCTGGAAGTGCGCCCACGCCTCACCGTGCACGCTCTCGCTCTCCCGGTGCAGTGCCAGCGAGACCTCCAGCAGCCGCGTCGCCTCCGCCAGGTGCGCCAGGTCCCGCTCCACCGCCGCCAGCGCGTGCAACCCCCACGCCCGGTCACCCGCCAGCTCCGCCGGCTCCTGGAGCACGAGCGCCTCACGGATGCGGGCCGCGGCCTCGGGAAGATTGCCCTGGTGGTGCAGGGTGATGCCGAGCGAGACCAGCGCCATCGCCGCCCCCGCCTCCTGATGGGCCTCCATGTACTGGTCCACCACCGACGTCAGCGTCGTGCGCGCCTTGTCCAGCTCGCCCAGCTGCCGCGCCGCGATACCCGTACGCCACTGAACCGACCGCACCAGCCGACCCTGCTGCCCCGTCTGCCCTTCCGGCCCCTTCCGCCCCGCCTCCACGGCCTGCGTGAGCTCGTCGATCTCACCGAGCCGGTACAGGTCCCCGCGCAGCAGACAGAAGTCGCACAGCGCGCCGAGCAGGTCGAGCACCGCCTGCTGGTCCACCCCCTCCGAATGCCGCAGCGCCGCCGTGATGAAGCTCGACTCGTCGTCCAGCCAGCGCAGCGCCGCGTCCAGCGAGACGAAGCCGTGGCCGCCGAACTGGTTCGCCCGCGTCGACATCTTCCCGTCGACCATCCGGATCACCGAGTCCGCGAGCTGCGCGTAGTTGCGGATCAGCCGTTCGTGCGCCGCCGCGGCCCCGGCCCGGTCCTCGTCCGCCGCCGACCGCCGCGCCGCGTAGGCGCGCACCGCGTCGTGCATCCGGAACCGCTGGCCGCGCACCCGCTCGATCAGCCCGGCCTCCCACAGCTCCTCCAGCGTCCGCAGCGCCGCCTGCTCCGGTACGTCGGCCAGCGCGGCCGCCGCCGCACCGCCGAGGGAGGCCCGCCCGGCCAGCGGCAGGCGCCGCAGCAGCTGCCGCGCGGGCTCGGCGAGACGGGCGTCGGCGGCGCGCAGGGCCGCCTCCACCGGGTGCGCGGCGCCGTCCGCCGCGGGGAGCGCGCCGTCGCGGACCAGCGGGGCCAGCATGCGCAGGGCGAGCGGGAGCCCGCCGCTCAGCTCCAGCACGGCAGCGGCGACACGGGCCCCGGCCCCGGCCTCCGCCTCGGCACGGGCCCCGGCCACGGCCCCGGCGCGGGCGGCCCCGCCCTCGGCACCGCCCTCGGCCTCGCCACGGGCCCCGGCCACCCCGGCCGCCCCCACCAGCTCCGCCGCCTCCTCCGCCGCCAGCCGCTCCACCGGCAGCTGGTACACCCACGCCGCCAAGTCCGCGGGCAGCTCCAGCGGCTCCCGCGCCGTCACCAGCACCAGACTCTCCGAACGCTCCGGAACCAGCACCCGCACCTGCGCCGCGTCCACCGCGTCGTCCAGCAGCACCGTCACCGGCAGCCCCTGCAGGTGCTGGTGGTACAGCTCGCCAAGGCGCCGTACCTGCTGCTCCGCCGAGGCGCCCTCGCGGAACAGCAACTGCTCGCGCGGCGCCCCCAGCCGGTTCATCAGGTGCAGCAGCGCCTCCCGCGTCGACAGCGGCGCCTCCCCGGGGTCCCCGCCGGTGGACCCGCCCCGCAGGTCCACCACGCACGCGCCCCGGAACTGGTCCCGCAGCGCGTGCGCCGCCCGCAGCGCCAGCGCCGTACGGCCCACTCCCGGCTCACCGTGCAGCACCACGACCACCGGGCGGGTCTCCGTACTGGCCCGCGCCGCCTGCACCCACTGCGCGATCCGCGTCAGCTCGGCGCGCCTGCCCGTGAACGGGCCCGACGGATCCGGGAGTTGCCCGAACGACTGCTCCAGCGCACTGCGCCGCCGGGCCTCCGCGCTGCGGTCCGTACCGCGCAGCGGAGTGGTCAGGGCCGCGGGCCGGGCCACCGGACGCGCCGCCCGCGCCGCCGCGGCCACCGCGCGCTGCTGTTCCAGGAAGGGGCGTATCCCGCGTACCTCCAGCGCCGACAGCCACTGCAGTCGCAGCTGCTCCGGCCCGCCGGGGCGGCCCAGTTCACCGGCCCGCCGGTTCGCGGCCGGCAGGTGCAGGGCCGTCGCCTTCGCCACCGTCGCCACCGCCCCCGCGATGCCCACGACCGCGCCCACGGTCAGGGCGGTGCCGGCGGCGACGCCGAACGACAGGTCCGCCCCGACGGCGGCGGCCGCGGCGACCGCCGTCACGAGGGCCGCCGTCGAGGTGTTGCCGCGCCGGAAGGCCTCACCGAGCGACTCGTCCCCGGCCGCAGCCTCGTCCAGGGCCCGTACGTACGCCTCGTACTCGGGGGCCGCACTCGCGGCGAGCGCGTCCAGGGCCTCCTTGCCCCGCGCCAGCAGCGCCGCTCTGTCCACCGCCGCACCCGCCGCCCGCCGCGCCGCCTCGTCCACGGCCCGCCCCAACAGCTGCTCGGCCTCACCTCGATGGCTGTCCCGCATCGGCATCCCCCTCAGAGAGCTCCGGTCGAGTCGATTCCCAAGTGTCGTGCGTGAGAGACACGAACGCGAGGGAATCTGAGCGAGATCAGAGCTAACTGGAGTGAAAGAGACCGCAATTGACGAACCCAAAGGTCCTCCGCACGCGGGCCCGGAAGACCGCCGCGGCCCGTGCACTCGTACGCTGACCCGATGACCAGACGGTGGTGGGGGACCCTGGCGCTGTGCGCCGCCGCACTGCTGCCGGTGACGACCGGATGCCGGTCGGCGCAGCCGGAACCGGTGCACGGCTTCGCTCTCCACTACGAAGAACCGGCCGCCGCCGACCGGGCCGCACACCGCTTCCTGCGGGACCGGGCCGTCGCCGCCCCCGTACTCGCGGCCCTCGACGCCTACCTCGCCCTCCCCTACGGCGTCACCGTCGTCGCCCGCTCCTGCTCCGGCGAAGGCACCGGCTACGACCCCGCCGCACACCGCATCGAGCTCTGCTACGACGACCTGGCCGAGGACCGCGCACTGTTCGAGCAGGCGGGCTCCCCCACACCGGACGACCAACTCGCCGAGGTCGTGCGCGAGACGCTCTACCACGAAGCCGGCCACGCCCTCGTGCACGCGCTGGACCTCCCGGACAACGGGGCCCGCGCCGAGGAGGACGCCGCCGACGACTTCGCCCGGCTGATGCTGCTGCGCAGCCGCCCGGAGGGCGAGGACACCCTCCTCACCGCCGCCCGCGCCTACGACCTCGCGGCAGCCGCCGACCCCGAACCGGACCCCGAGGACGAGCACGCCCCGCACGCCACCCGCGCGGAAGCCCACCGCTGCGCCGTCCACGCCGAGGCCCCCACCCGCCACCCGACCCTCGCCACCCCGACCCGCGCCCCCTGCGCCACCACCTGGCCCCGCACCCGCGACGCCTGGATCCGCGACCTGGCACCGGTCCTGCGGCGGTGACCGGATCCCGTGGGGCAGGATGGGATCATGCCGAATCGCCTCGCGAACGAGACCTCGCCGTACCTGCTCCAGCACGCCGACAATCCCGTCGACTGGTGGCCGTGGTCGCCCGAGGCCTTTGCCGAGGCACGGGAGCGGGGGGTGCCCGTGCATCTCAGCGTCGGCTATTCGAGCTGCCACTGGTGTCATGTTTTCGAAGCCGAAAGCTTTACTGATGAACTAACCGCCGCCTACATGAACGAGCACTTCGTCAACATCAAGGTGGACCGCGAGGAGCGGCCCGATGTCGACGCCGTCTACATGGAGGCCGTGCAGGCCGCCACCGGGCAGGGTGGGTGGCCCATGACCGTCTTCCTCACCGCCGACGCCGAGCCGTTCTACTTCGGGACCTACTTCCCGCCCGAGCCCCGGCACGGGATGCCCTCCTTCATGCAGGTGCTCGAAGGGGTGCGGACCGCCTGGGTGGGGCGGCCCGAGGAGGTCGCCGAGGTCGCGCAGCGGATCGTACGGGACCTCGCCGGGCGGGAGTTGGACTACGGGAAGGCCGGCACCCCGGGGCCCGAGGAGCTCACGCAGGCGCTGCTCGGGCTGACGCGGGAGTACGACGCCGTGCGCGGCGGGTTCGGCGGGGCGCCGAAGTTCCCGCCGTCCATGGTGCTGGAGTTCCTGCTGCGCAACCACGCCCGTACCGGGTCCGAGGGTGCGCTGCAGATGGCCGCCGACACGTGCGAGGCCATGGCCCGGGGCGGTATCTACGACCAGCTCGGCGGCGGGTTCGCACGGTACTCCGTGGACCGGGAGTGGGTCGTGCCGCACTTCGAGAAGATGCTCTACGACAACGCCCTGCTCTGCCGGGTCTACGCGCACCTGTGGCGGGCCACCGGGTCGGACCTCGCGCGCCGGGTCGCCCTGGAGACCGCCGACTTCATGGTCCGCGAACTGCGCACCGAGCAGGGTGGTTTCGCCTCCGCGCTCGACGCCGACAGCGAGGACCCGGTCAGCGGCGCGCACGTGGAGGGCGCGTACTACGCCTGGACGCCGGCGCAGTTGCGGGAGGTGCTGGGGGAGGACGACGGGGACCTGGCCGCCGCGTACTTCGGGGTGACGGAGGAGGGCACCTTCGAGCACGGGAAGTCGGTGCTGCAACTGCCCCAGGACGGGCCCGTGGTGGAGGCGGGCAGGCTCGCCTCCATCAAGGAGCGGCTGCTGGCCGAGCGGGGCGGGCGGCCGGCGCCCGGCCGCGACGACAAGATCGTCGCCGCGTGGAACGGGCTGGCGATCGCCGCGCTCGCCGAGTGCGGGGCGTACTTCGAGCGGCCGGACCTGGTGGAGCGGGCGACCGAGGCGGCCGATCTGCTGGTGCGCGTGCACATGGACGGCAAGGCGCGGCTCGCCCGTACCAGCAAGGACGGTCAGGTCGGGCCGAACGCGGGGGTGCTGGAGGACTACGGCGACGTCGCGGAAGGCTTCCTCGCGCTGGCGTCCGTGACGGGCGAGGGCGTCTGGCTGGAGTTCGCCGGGTTCCTCGTCGACCTGGTCCTGGACCAGTTCACGGCCGAGGACGGGTCGTTGTACGACACGGCGCACGACGCGGAGCGGCTCATCCGGCGGCCGCAGGATCCGACCGACACGGCCGCCCCGTCGGGTTGGACGGCCGCTGCGGGCGCGCTGCTCTCGTACGCGGCGCACACCGGGTCGCAGGCCCACCGGACGGCGGCCGAGCGGGCGCTCGGGGTGGTGCACGCGCTCGGTCCGCGCGTGCCGCGTTTCATCGGGCACGGGCTGTCGGTGGCCGAGGCGCTGCTGGACGGGCCGCGCGAGGTGGCGGTCGTCGGCCATCCGGAGGATCCCACGCTCGCGGAGCTGCACCGGACGGCGTTGCTGGGGACGGCTCCTGGTGCGGTGGTGGCGGTGGGTCTGCCGCGTGCGGCGGACGGCAGCGGCGGTGAGTTCCCCCTTCTTGCCGAGCGCACACTCGTACGCGACCTTCCGACGGCGTATGTCTGTCG
This sequence comes from Streptomyces sp. NPDC048424, assembly GCF_040651555.1. Lineage (NCBI taxonomy): Bacteria > Bacillati > Actinomycetota > Actinomycetes > Kitasatosporales > Streptomycetaceae > Streptomyces > Streptomyces sp. NPDC048424. The sequence continues at coordinate 462,050 of NZ_JBEZKE010000002.1, forward strand.
ACATTTCGTCTGCGCGCGGCCTACGACGGATCCGGTCGAGCTGGCGGAGCAGTTGGGCACGGTTCGTCCCTGAAGGGGTCGGAGTACCGTCAATTCCGGTTGCCGTAGATCGGTTCAGAAACGTGCTATTTATCTGCGCCGCTTCTGACTGTCATGTTCAGTGCCTAGTCTCGTGTCGTTGGTGAGTCACTCTTTTCGGGAGTCACCGGGATGGCGCACTGGGGGGTGCGCGCAAGGGGGAAGCGGGAGCAGCGGGCCGGGGGGCCCGCCGTGCGCTCCCGGGGGGTTTGCTGATCGCCGCCGGGGGGCGGCGGGTCTGTGGGGGACATTTTGTACACATCTGTGTTCATTGTTGTCATTTCGCTGGCACTCTTCTGGATGGCCGCCTTCACGCTCTGGTGGCAGATGCACGCGTGGCGGACCCCCGAGGTACTCGCCTCCACCCGCTTCGACCGTCCCGACGGGGAGGGCCGCCTGGCCTTCTCGCTGCTGCTGCCCGCCCGCCACGAGCAGGCGGTGCTGGAGCACACGATCGACCGGCTCCTGGAGTCGAGCCACACCGACTACGAGATCATCGTGATCGTCGGGCACGACGACCCCGAGACCGCCGCCGTCGCCGAACGGGCCGCCGCCCGCGAGCCGGCCCGCGTACGGGTCGTCGTGGACCACCACGAGACGAAGAACAAGCCGAAGGCCCTCAACACCGCGCTGCCGTCCTGCCGCGGTGACATCGTCGGAGTCTTCGACGCCGAGGACCAGGTCCACCCCGAGCTGCTCGCCCACGTCGACCACGCCTTCCGCTCCACCGGCGCCGACGTGGTCCAGGGCGGGGTCCAGCTCATCAACTTCCACTCCAGCTGGTACAGCCTGCGCAACTGCCTGGAGTACTTCTTCTGGTTCCGCTCCCGCCTGCACCTGCACGCCGAGAAGGGATTCATCCCGCTGGGCGGCAACACCGTCTTCGTCCGCACCGAGGTGCTGCGCGAGGCCGGCGGCTGGGACCAGGACTGCCTCGCCGAGGACTGCGACCTCGGGGTGCGGCTGTCGTCGGTCGGCAAGAAGGTGGTCGTCGCGTACGACTCCGACATGGTCACCCGCGAGGAGACGCCCGGCTCGCTGGTCAGCCTGCTCAAGCAGCGCACCCGCTGGAACCAGGGGTTCCTCCAGGTGTACCGGAAGAAGGACTGGCAGCAGCTGCCGGGGCGCGGTCAGCGCTGGCTGGCCCGCTACACGCTGATGACGCCGTTCATGCAGGCCGCGTCGGGTGTGATCATCCCTCTCAACTTCGCCGTCGCGGTCTTCCTCGACGTACCGGTCGGCATCGCGATCATCACCTTCCTTCCCATGATCACGGCGATGGTGACCTTCGTCTTCGAGATCGTCGGCCTGCACGACTTCGGCCGGCAGTACGGCCTGCGCGTCCGCTTCGTGCACTACGTCAAGCTCGTCGTCGGCGGCCCGTTCTACCAGGTGATGCTCGCGGGCGCGGCGATCCGCGCGGTCTGGCGCGAGCAGCGCGGCCAGGGCGAGTGGGAGCTGACGAGCCACACCGGCGCCCACCTGACGGGCGCGACCGCCACCGCGGCCAACGCCGCCGTCCCCGCCGCGACCGCCACCGCCGTTCCCGCCGCAGTCTCCGCCTCCGCTTCCGTCGCGATCCGAGAGGACAGCCGCCAGTGACCGCCACCCTGCCCACGGCCACTGATCCCCAGCCCGAGACCGAGACCCTCACCGTTCCCGCCCAGCGCAGCCCCGTCGGGGGACTCGGCGTCCGCCCCGCCGCCCCCGTCCGGCCGCTCGTGAGGTTCCGCTCCTCCCGCCCCGACCTGCTGTTGTGCGGGGCGCTGCTGCTCGTGATCCTGCTCGTCCAGGGCTGGAACATCACCCACTTCCCGACGCTGAGCGACGACGAGGGCACCTACCTCGCCCAGGCGTGGGCCGTCCAGCAGGGCGACGGCCTCGCCCACTACACGTACTGGTACGACCATCCGCCGCTCGGCTGGATCCAGGTCGCGGGCCTGACGTACCTGCCGTCCCTCTTCGTGCCCGACTGGATGACCGTCGCGCCGATGCGGTTCTCGATGCTCGCCGTCTCCGCCGTGAGTTCCGTGCTGATGTACGTCCTCGCGCGCCGGCTGTGGCTGCCGCGCTGGGCGGCCGGGCTGGCGATGGCGCTCTTCGGGCTGTCCCCGCTCTCCGTCGTCCTGCAGCGCGAGATCTTCCTCGACAACCTCGCCGTGATGTGGATGCTGCTGGCCTTCTGCCTCGCCGCGTCACCGAGCCGGCACCTGTGGCACCACTTCGGGTCCGGGCTGGCGGCCGCCACCGCCGTCCTGACCAAGGAGACGATGCTGGTGGTGCTCCCGGCGCTGCTGGTGACGATGTGGCGCCACAGTCACCGCGACACCCGCAAGTTCGCCGTCACCGGAGCCATCACCGCCTGCGCGCTGATCGGGCTCTCGTACCCGCTGTACGCCCTCCTCAACAGCGAGCTGCTGCCCGGTGCCGGGCACGTCTCGCTCATCGACGGCATCACCTACCAGATGAGCCGTCCGGGTTCCGGCTTCATCCTCGACGCCGGGACCGGCTCGAACGGCGTGCTGCGGTCCTGGCTGTACTACGACACGGTCCTGCCGCTCGGCGGCCTGGCCGGCGCCGTCCTGCTGCTGGCCACTGTCCGCTGGTCCGTCACCGCCCGGGCGCTCGCCGGCCCCGCGCTGGCCGCCGTCATCCTCGCCGTCGTCGCGATGCGGCCCTCCGGCTACCTCCCGGCGATGTACGTGATCCAGGCGCTGCCGTTCCTCGCGCTCGTCCTCGCCGGGGGCGCGGCGAGCGTCACGCACGCCGTGCTGCGCCGCCGGCGCGGCCCGGGGGAGCGCGGGGCGCAGGTGTGGGTGCGCTGGGCGGTGCTCGGCGTACTCGCCGCGTGCGCCGCGGTGTACGTGCTGCCGCGCTGGTACGACGGCAACCGCACGGCGCTCACCGTCGACGCGAACGCCCCGTACCGGCAGGCCGCGGCCTGGCTCGGCAGCGAGGTCGAGGATCCGGCGCGGACCCGGGTGCTGCTCGACGACGCGCTGTGGCTGGACGCCGTGCACCACGGCTTCGAGCCGGGCCCGGGTGCGATCTGGTTCTACAAGGCCGACCTCGACCCCGCGGTCACCAAGACCCTGCCGCGCGGCTGGCAGGACATCGACTACGTGGTCTCCTCGCCCACGGTGCGCCGCGACGCGGTGGACCTGCCCACGGTGAAGGCCGCGCTGGAGCATTCGAGCGTGGTGGCCGTCTTCGGGTCGGGCGAGGACCGCATCGAGATCCGCCGGACCGACCGCGCCACCGGGACCGACCGCGCCGACCGCACGAGTGGGAGCTGAGTCACCATGAGCGAGGACCTGTGGTCCCTCCATGCCCCGATCGATGCGGAGCTTGTCGCTCCGCAGGCCCTGACCGGCAGCGTCACCCTCATCGTCCCCACCTTCAACGAGTCGGGGAACGTGGCCGAGTTGCTGCGCCGGCTCGGTGACGCGCTCCCCGACCACCTGCCCTGCGCCGTGCTGTTCGTGGACGACTCCACGGACGACACCCCCGCCGCCATCGAGAAGGCCGCCGCCGACCATCCGTTCCCGGTCTCCGTCCTGCACCGGGAGGTGGCCGAGGGCGGCCTCGGCGGCGCGGTCGTCGAGGGCGTGAAGCGGGCGGACACCGACTGGATCGTCGTCATGGACGCCGACCTCCAGCACCCGCCCCACCTGGTGCCCGAGCTCGTCGGCGAGGGCGAGCGCACCGGCGCGGACCTGGTCGTCGCCTCCCGCTACATCGCCGGCGGCAGCCGGGCCGGGCTCGCCGGGAGCTACCGGATCGCCGTCTCCCGCGGGGCGACCTGGCTGACCAAGGGGCTCTTCCCGCGGGCGCTGCGCGGGATCAGCGATCCGATGAGCGGCTTCTTCGCGATGCGCCGCTCGGCCGTCACCGCGGAGGCGCTGAAGCCGCTCGGCTACAAGATCCTGCTGGAGCTGGCGGTGCGCTGCCGTCCGCGGAAGGTCGCCGAGGTGCCGTTCGTCTTCCAGGACCGCTTCTCGGGGGAGTCCAAGTCCACCGCCCGCGAGGGCATGCGCTTCCTCGCGCACCTCGCCTCGCTGCGCTCCGCGACCCCACTGGCCCGCATGATCGGTTTCGGGCTGATCGGGCTCTCCGGTTTCGTCCCGAACCTGGCCGCGCTCTGGCTGCTCACGCACGCCGGGATGCACTACCTCCGCGCCGAGATCGTCGCCAACCAGGCGGGGGTGCTGTGGAACTTCCTCCTCATCGAGACCCTGCTCTTCCGTGACCGGCGCCGGCACCGGCACTGGGCGGACCGGGTGGGGCGTTTCGCCCTGCTGGCCAATGCCGATCTGCTGCTGCGCATCCCGTTGATCGCGGTGTTCGTCGCGCGGTTCGGGATGGAGGTGCTGCCGGCCACCGCTCTCGCCCTGGTCACCACCTTCGTCCTGCGGTTCGCGGCCACCGAGGCCCTGGTCTACCTGCCGCGCACCTCGCGTCGGTCGCGTACCGCGCGCACCCCGGGTGCCCCGCCCAAGGCGGGCCGCCACTCCAGGAGTTGAGCCGCACAGAAGGGATCCTTTCCATGCGTGTGACGATCCGGCGCAGGGCCGGGCGGCGGGCCGCCCTGCTCGCCGTCGGGGCGATGACCGCGGGCCTGCTGCTCACCGCACCACAGCAGGCCACGGCCGGTCCGCCCAATCTGCTCTCCAATCCCGGCTTCGAGACGGCCGGTCCGGCCGGCGCCGACATGCCGTCCTGCTGGTCCAAGTCCGGCTGGGGCGACAACGACTTCACCTTCGCCACCGTGGCCGAGGCGCACACCGGCACCAAGGCGATGAAGGTGTCCCTCACGCGCCGCTTGGACGGCGACCGCAAGGCCCTGGTCACCGAGAACAGCACGTGCGCCCCGACCGTCACTCCGGGGAAGCAGTACGACCTGTCCGCCTGGTACAAGTCGAACACCCCGGACGTGTCGGTGACGGTGTTCCGCCGCGACACGACGGCCGGCTGGCAGTACTGGACCGACCTGCAGAATCCGCCCGTCAGTGCCGGCTGGGCGCGTACGGAGGTCCGTACGCCGGCCGTGCCGCCCAACACCGACAAGATCGCGTGGGGGCTGTCGGTCTACGGGGTGGGCACGCTCACCACCGACGACTACGCGCTGGAGGAGGTGGGCGCGGTGCCGCCGCAGCCGGTCTGCTCGGGTACGGCGCAGGAGTGCGCCAAGGGCAAGTGGGAGGTGATCCCGGCCAAGAACCCGGTGCGTTCGATGCACGCCGTCGTGCTGAAGAACGGCAAGGTGCTGCTGATCGCGGGCTCGGGCAACGACATCGCCCAGTTCAACGCGGGCACCTTCACCTCGGCCGTCTACGACCCGGCGAACGGCACCTTCAAGACGATCCCGACGCCGGTGGACATGTTCTGCGCGGGCCACGTGCAGCTGGCGGACGGCCGGGTGCTGGTGATGAGCGGCAACAAGGGGTACCCGTCCGCCGACGGCACGATCGGCTACCAGGGGCTGAAGGACAGCTACGTCTTCGACCCGGCGACCGAGGCCTACACGAAGACGAACGACATGAACGGCGGGCACTGGTACCCGTCGGCGACGGTCCTCGGCAACGGTGACGTGATCTCCTTCGGCGGGCTGAAGGAGGACTCCACGGGCAACGTGACCGCGGAGAAGTTCTCGGCTGCGCAGAACAAGTGGCTGCCGATGAACGAGGTCAACCAGACCTGGTCGTACTGGGGCCTGTACCCGTCGATGATCCTCATGCAGGACGGACGGCTCTTCTACTCGGGCAGCCACACCTTCGGCAACGGCACCCCGGGCACCGGCGCCTCGATCTACGACTACGGCGCCAACACCGTCACCGACGTGCCGGGCCTGCGGAACAAGGACCAGCGCGACGAGTCGGCGAGCGTGCTGCTGCCCCCGGCGCAGGACCAGCGGGTCCTGACCATCGGCGGCGGCAACAACGAGACCAACCCGGCCGCGAACCGGATCACCGACATCATCGACCTGAAGAAGCCGAGCCCCGGCTACACGGCCGGCCCGGACCTCCCGCAGGGACTGGTCGACACGGGCACGGGCAAGCGGCCGCAGACCGGCGCCGAGGGCAAGATGTACGTGTCGGCGGTGCTGCTCCCGGACGGCAAGGTGCTGGAGACCGGCGGCGGGCTGCACGACCGGGCCGACCCGGTCTTCGAGGCCTCCTTCTTCGACCCGACGACCAACACCTACCAGCCGGGCCTGGCCACCGACCCGATCCCGCGGACCTACCACTCGGCGTCGTTCCTGATGCCGGACGGCCGGGTCATGTCGGTCGGCGACAACCCGGGCAACGGCACCTACAACCACAACGTGTCGATCTACACCCCGCCGTACCTGTTCAAGGGCGCGCGTCCGCAGATCACCTCGGTGATCGACACGCAGTGGGTGTACGGGGACACGCAGCGGATCACCGTCAACCGCCCCGTCGCCAAGGCGGAGCTGATCCGTCCGGCGGCGGTCACCCACTCCTCGGACCCCAACCAGCGGTTCGTGGACCTGCCGATGACCGTCAACGGGAACAACATCGACCTCAACGTGACGAGCAACCCCAACCTGGCGCCGCCCGGCTGGTACATGCTCTTCGCGGTCGACGCGAACGGCGTCCCGTCCATCGCCACCTGGGTGCACCTGGGCGGTCCGTCGGCCCTGGCGGCCACCCAGGAGCAGCCGTCCGCGCACGAGCACTCCTTCGCGGACAAGCTCGGGCCGGCCAAGCAGAACCCCGCCAAGCGGGACTCCGTACCGGTGGCGCCCGGCGTGGCCGGCTGTGACCGGCACTACGGGACGGTCAACGTGTGCGTGCCGACCCGCTTCCCGGCCGAGGTGAAGGAGACGTCCAAGGCCCGCTGTGACTGGCTGGCCTCCCACCAGTACCCGAAGCGGCTGAAGGTCAACGGCAGCGACCCGCTGCGCCTGGACCCCGACCGCGACGGCCACGCCTGCTGAACCCGACGGGAAGGGGCCCGGCCGCACGCTCGCGGCCGGGCCCCTTCTCCGGGCTCAGTGCGAGTACGCGGCCAGCGAGATCCCGACGTAGTGGGCGACGAAGGCGGCCAGGGTCAGTGAGTGGAAGACCTCGTGGAAGCCGAAGAAGCGGGGGGAGGGGTTGGGGCGCTTCATGCCGTAGATGACCCCGCCCACGCTGTAGAGGAGGCCGCCGACGATCACCAGGACCAGGACGGCGATGCCGCCGGTGCGCATGAAGTCGGGCAGGAAGAAGACCGCGGCCCAGCCCATGGCGATGTAGCAGGGGGTGTAGAGCCAGCGCGGGGCGCCGACCCAGAAGACGCGGAAGGCGATGCCGGCGGCGGCCGCGATCCACACCGCCCACAGCAGGGTCCGTCCCGTGGAGGGCGGGAGCAGCAGGACGGTCAGCGGGGTGTAGGTGCCCGCGATGATCAGGAAGATGTTGGCGTGGTCGAGCCGGCGCAGGATGGCCTCGCCGCGCGGCCCCCAGGTGCCGCGGTGGTACACCGCGCTCACGCCGAAGAGCAGGCAGGCCGTGAGGATGTAGACCCCGCAGGCCACCCGTGCCCGGGTCGAGTCGGTGAAGGCCATCAGCACCAGGCCGGCGACGACCACGGCGGGGAACATTCCGAGGTGCAGCCAGCCGCGCAGCAGCGGCTTCTCCTCCAGGGCGGTCTCGGCCGCCTCCAGGGCCTCGACTACCGGTGTGGCCTCGGCGGCCGGGACGGCGGCGGGGTCAGAAGTCATGGGCGCCATGCTACCTACGGGACCGTAGGTATCCGTCGATCGTCTTTACGGAAGATTGACGGACGTGGCAATGCTCACGTGAGAGGCCCTCTGGACATATGCGCACATCCACCGGATGATCAGATGAGTGCGGTCGGCACCGGATGAGCGGAGCGCGAAGCGTCCGGGTCGCAGCCCCCACGGGGCAAACACCAAACACACCCCTCAACAAGGAGCAATCGTGGCGCGCGACAACGCGGCTCCCACTTCCATCCCGACGACTCACCAGGAGCTGATCTCCTGGGTGGACGAGATCGCAGCGATCACCCAGCCGGACCGCGTCGTCTGGTGCGACGGGTCCGAGGGCGAGTACGAGCGCCTGTGCGAGGAGCTCGTCGCCAAGGGAACGTTCAAGAAGCTCGACGAGACGAAGCGCCCGAACTCGTACTACGCCGCCTCCGACCCCTCCGACGTCGCGCGCGTCGAGGACCGGACCTTCATCTGCTCCGAGAAGGAGGAGGACGCGGGCCCGACGAACCACTGGAAGGCTCCTTCCGAGATGAAGGAGATCTTCGCGGGGGAGCAGGGCATCTTCCGCGGCTCCATGAAGGGCCGGACGATGTACGTCGTCCCGTTCTGCATGGGCCCCCTCGGCTCCGAGCTCTCCGCGATCGGCGTCGAGATCACCGACTCCGCCTACGTCGCCGTCGCCATGCGCACCATGACCCGCATGGGCAAGGCCGTCCTGGACGAGCTCGGCACCGACGGCTTCTTCGTCAAGGCCGTCCACACCCTCGGCGCTCCGCTCGCCGAGGGCCAGGCGGACGTGCCGTGGCCGTGCAACACCACCAAGTACATCTCGCACTTCCCGGAGACCCGCGAGATCTGGTCCTACGGATCCGGCTACGGCGGCAACGCCCTGCTCGGCAAGAAGTGCTACGCCCTGCGCATCGCGTCCGTCATGGCCCGCGACGAGGGCTGGCTCGCCGAGCACATGCTGATCCTCAAGCTCACCCCGCCGCAGGGTGAGGCGAAGTACATCGCCGCCGCGTTCCCGAGCGCCTGCGGCAAGACCAACCTCGCCATGCTGGAGCCCACGATCCCCGGCTGGACGGTCGAGACGGTCGGCGACGACATCGCCTGGATGCGCTTCGGCGAGGACGGTCGCCTCTACGCGATCAACCCCGAGGCCGGCTTCTTCGGCGTCGCGCCCGGCACCGGCGAGCACACCAACGCCAACGCCATGAAGACCATGTACGCGAACACCGTCTTCACCAACGTCGCGCTCACCGACGACGGCGACGTGTGGTGGGAGGGCATGACCGAAGAGGCGCCCAAGCACCTCATCGACTGGAAGGGCAACGACTGGACTCCGGACTCGGAGACCCCCGCCGCCCACCCCAACGCCCGCTTCGCCGTCCCGGCCTCCCAGTGCCCGACGATCGCCCCCGAGTGGGAGGACCCCAAGGGCGTCCCGATCTCCGCGATCCTCTTCGGCGGCCGCCGCGCCTCCGCCGTGCCGCTGGTCACCGAGTCCTTCGACTGGAACCACGGCGTCTTCATCGGCTCGAACATCGCCTCCGAGAAGACCGCCGCCGCCGAGGGCAAGGTCGGCGAGCTGCGCCGCGACCCCTTCGCCATGCTGCCGTTCTGCGGCTACAACATGGGCGACTACATGGCCCACTGGGTCAAGGTGGCCGCCGACAAGGACCAGGCGAAGCTCCCGAAGATCTACTACGTGAACTGGTTCCGCAAGAACGACGCGGGCAAGTTCGTGTGGCCCGGCTTCGGCGAGAACAGCCGCGTCCTGAAGTGGATCGTCGAGCGCCTCGACGGCACCGCCGAGGGCGTCGAGACCCCCATCGGCATCCTGCCGACCAAGGACTCCCTCGACCTCGACGGCCTGGACCTGCCGGCCGCCGACCTCGACTTCCTCCTCACGGTCGACAAGGAGGTCTGGCGCGAGGAGGCCGCCCTGGTCCCCGAGCACCTGAACACCTACGGCGACCACACGCCGAAGGAACTGTGGGACCAGTACCACGCGCTCGTCGAGCGCCTGGGCTGAGCCCGAGCCCGGTGACACCGGGCCAATGAACGTGGGAGCCCCCGACCAAGCGGCGCCCACCGCTGTGGGAGCCCCCGACCAAGCGGTTCCCACCGCTGCACCGGCCTGTCTTCAGGAGCGTCCGCGCTCCTCCAGATAGGCCGTGTGCGTCTGCTGACGGCGGGCCTCTGCTTCGCGGAGGTCCGCCGTCACGCTTTCCGCCTCCTCGAACAGCAGGTCCAGCTGCCGCTCCAGGTGACGCTCCGGGGACTCCCCGCCCGGCGTCAGCCGGTTCCACCAGCGGGTCCGGTTGTACGTGTCCACGCACTCCGGCACGTCCCGCCGGATCGCCCGGGACAGCGCGTGCACCGCCTCCGGCTCGGTGACCAGGACCTCGGCCACCCACCCCGGCTCCAGCAGCGCCCCGTACAGCTCCAGCAGCCCGGCCCGCCGGCTCCCGGCCGCCGCCGGCAGCTCCACCTCGGACAGGTACTCCCGCAGCCGCGCGAAGTCCCCGCGCAGTACGTCGAGTTCCTCGCTCGGGTCGAACGGCGGCGGCGCCACCCGCTCCGGCGGGGCGATCAGCGCGCCCGCCCCGTACAGCCCGGCCACCACCACCGGCCAGTACGCGCCGGCCACCCCGGCCACGGTGAGACCGAGCCCCACCACGCCACAGGCGGAGCCGGTCAGGTTCTTCCTCGACTCCAGGTAGCCGAGCACCCGGCCGGCCACGCCGCCGCCCCGGCGGCCGCCCCTACTGGTAGCCACGGATCTCCTCGAAGGCTCCGGCCAGCGAACCCTTCCCGCCGGTGGCGTCGAAGAGCCGCCCGCCGGTCAGTTCGGTGATGTGGGTGAGCTCCTTGCGGTCCGAGTCCCCGAACAGCACCGCGAAGACCGGCGTCCGCCTCTGCGCCTCGGGCAGGGCCGCGTAGAAGGAGTCGAAGTGCTTGGCCCCGACGCCCTCGGTGTTCTCCCCGTCCGTCATCAGCACGATCGAGGTGAACGCGTCCGTGCCGCCCTTGCCGAGGTGCTGGTAGGCCGCCTCCAGGCTGCCGTAGACCGCCGTACCGCCCTCCGGCTCCAGCGACTTCACGTCGCCGCGGATCGCGTCCAGCGCCGGACCCGGACTGCCGGGCTCGACGACGTGCGTCAGCACCTTCTTCACCTTGGAACCGAAGGGCAGCAACGTCACCTCCTCACGGTCCCGGAACCGCTGCCCCGTGCCCGAACTCCCGCTGCCCGTCAGATCGGTGAGCGCCGACTTCAGCCGCCCGATGCGGTCCTCCTCGCTCATCGAACCCGAGGTGTCCAGCACGTACACCGTCCGCGAGGGCCGGCGCAGCTCGTTCTCGTACGAGGCCAGCAGCCCGTCCGCGACCGAACGCGAACCGGGGAAGGGCAGCTCGTGCCGCTTCTCGGGGTCCAGACCGGCGGCCGGCGCCACCCCGGCCGCCACCGGCCGGCGGAAGGTCTGCTCGGTGATCGCCTTCTGCGCCTCGGGGCCGCGCAGGTAGTCCGTCAGCGCCCGCCCCGCATCGCGCGCCCCCTCCGGGGCCGAGGTCAGCAGGGTCAGCGGGTAGTGCGCGGTGACCACGCCGTCGCGCGGCCGGATCACCGTCAGCGGCGCCTTCACGTCCTTCGCGTCCCGGTTCATGGACAGCAGCACCGACTCGTAGTTCACCAGCGCGTCCACGTCACCGCGCTTTCCGTACGCGGTCGCCAGCCAGCCGGAGGAGCCCGAGGTCAGCTTCTGCCCGGAGAAGAACTCCTTCAGCTTGGGCTGGGCCGTCTTCACCTCCGCGTCGCTCAGCGCCGCCTGCGCGCCCGACAGCCCCGACGCCACCGACACCAGCGCGGAGAAACCGGAGTTGGAGCGCACCGGGTCCGTCATCCCGTACGTCAGCTTCCCGCCGGCCACCGCCTCGTGCACCGCCGACCAGGTCACCTCGCCGGGCTTCCAGCCCAGCCGGGCCAGCGCCTCCGGCTTCACGCCGATGGCCACCGGCGAGGACATCACCGGGGTCTCGCTGGACAGCTTCCCGGCGGCCTCGGGCCGCAGCCGCAGGTAGTCGTTGGAGGACAGCCAGATCGCGTCGTACTTCCCGTCGGCCTTCCCCGAGGCGATCTGCTCGACCGCGTCGAGCGTCCCGGACGAGGTCAGCTCGACGCTCACCCCGGTGGCCGCCTTCGCGGACTTCAGCACGGGCTCCATGTCGGAGAGCTCGCTGGAGGCCAGCACCCGCAGGTGGCCCTCCTTGTACTTCGACTCCGCGGGCTCGGCCGGGCCCTCGGAGGTGCAGGCCGTGGCCGTGGCGAGCGTGGCGAGTGCGATCAGCGCACCGATCCAGCCCCGCCTCCCGCGCCTCACCGGGCACCGCCTTCGAGCGCACCGGCGTTACGGGTACGGGCCAGGTACGCCGAGGCGGTCTGCAACTCCCCGGCCAGGGACTCCACGGTCGCCGCCATGTTCTCCGTGGCCTGCACCTTGAAGGTGTCGATCGCGTCGAGGGTCTTGTAGATCTGCGCGAAGGCCGTCCGCAGCGTCTCCGCCCCCACCGCCGGATCGGCCGCGATCCGCTGGATCTCGCCGCTCTGCGTGGACAGCATCTCCGCATTGCCCCGGATCAGGTCCTCGGTGGTCCCCTTCAGGGCGTTGACCTGCTCGATCACCTTGCGCTGGTTGTCGAGGGCCGCGGCCAGCATGACCGCGATCCGCAGCGCCGAGACAGTGGTGGTGGCCGCCCGGTCGACGCCCTTGATCAGCTCGTCGTTGTTGCGCCGGACCACGTCCATCGCCAGGTAGCCCTGCGCGCAGACGGCCAGCTGCGTCAGCAGGTCCTGGTGCTTCTGCCGGACCGGGAACAGCACGTCCGCGCGCAGCGCGTCGGCCGCCTGCGGGTCGGTGCGCTCCGCCTCGGCGATCCGCTGCTCGACGGCCCCGTCCAGCGCCTCGGTGAGGACGGCGTACTCCTGGAGCTTGCCCATGGTCTCCCACAGGCGGGCCCGCTCGGTGTGCAGGGCCGCGTTGTCGCGGCGCAGCTCGTCCTGGCCGCTGCGCAGCGAGCCCACGATCTTGTTGAGGGTGGCCTGCGAGGAGGCGTACTTCGCCACGTGGTCGCGGAACCTGTTGCCGCCCGGCAGCTTCGCCAGCAGTTTGCCGAGCCCCTTGCCGGGGGTGTCGCGCGGGTCGAGGTCCTCGACGGTGCGGCGCAGTTCGACGAGGGAGCCGGCGACGCGGGCCTGGGCGTCGCCGCCGCCGTCCGCGCCGAGGGAGCGTACGGCCCGCTCCAGCATCCGGTTGGACTGCTGGGCGGCGCTGCGGATGTCGGCCGCGCCGAGTCCGGAGATCTCGCCGATGCGGTGCGCGAACTCGGGGGAGCGGGTGTCGATCCCCGCGAGCGAGCCCACGTACTCCCCGGCCCGGCGGGCCATCTCGTCGCGTACGTCGTCCTGCAGCGGGACCAGCCCGGCGGCCTGCTCGCGGCGGACGGGCGGGACCGGCTCCGGCGCGCTGAGGACGAACGTGCCGTCCTCGGGTGGTGTCAGTGTCATGGTGTGGGCCCCTTAACCCTTGGCGCGCTGGGCGAGCGCCATGAGGATCTTGACGGTGGGTGTGCCGACCTGACGGATGCCGGTCAGCCCGGGGTTGAGGTAGCCGGCGTGCGGTGCGGTCGCGGCGGTGAACTCGGGCACGCCGTCCTGCGGGCGGAAGCCGCGCTGTACGGCCAGCTCGCGCAGCCGCGGATCGGTGGCGAGGAGGGTGCCCAGCTCCTTGGCCTGCTCGGTGATCGGGACGAAGGTGTGCGCCGTGTTGACGGTGGTGTCCGGGTAGAGCACGACCATGTCGCCGGGGTCCTGGTGCTGGAGCAGCAGGGAGGCCACCTGGGACTCGTACACCAGGATGAGCGGTTCGCCGCTGCCGCTGATGAAGGCCCGGAAGGGGTCGTCGGTGCTCTGTTCGAGGGCGCCCTGGACGGAGATCAGCTTGCGCATCAGCGGTGCGGTGCGCTCGATCCCGGCGTCGTCGGCGACCACGGTGTTGCCGTTGGCGACGTTGGAGGTGGCCGCGAGGAAGAGGGCGCCGGAGTTGGAGGAGGCCGGGTCGGTGGTCTTGATGAACACCGTGCCGGTCAGCTCGGCGTGGGCGGCGGAACCGGGCAGCTGCTGCCAGGTGCGGTCCTCGGCGGCGGCCTTGAGGAAGGGGCCCATGAGCAGGGTCCCGAGGTTCTTGCCGGTCATCTTGGCGAGGCCGTTGTCGGCCAGCACCTCGGCGGCGCCCCGGCGGGCGATGACCACGAGCGGGGAGTAGAAGGGCTTGGTCTCCTGGGCCCCCTTGAGCCCGGCGGCGGCCGCGACCTCCTTGGCGGGTTCACTGCTGCCGGGGAAGGCGAAGTCGAACTCCTTGAGGGCGAGTTGGTCCATCGCCCAGGAGCCCGAGGTCTCCGTCTTCACGGTGTAGCCCTTGGCGGCCAGGGCCTTGACGACGTCGGGGTCGCGGAAGAATTCGGACTTCTCCGAGCCGATGACGCCACGCACGGTCTTCGTTGCCGTGGTTTCTGGGTGATCCTTCCCCTGGAAGGCGACGACGTAGAGCACGCCGCCGATCAGGAGGAGGCCCAGGACGATTCCTAGGATGCGTCTCACGGGTGCAGCGTGCTCGCGGAAACCCACATTCCGCGACGAGTTGAATGAACGTCAGGTGTCCAGGCGGTCCCACTTCGAAATGCTGTGTGAGCCCGTGGGTGCTGGTGGGCGGGGCGGCCGCCCGGGAGGATCGGGGCATGGGCGTGAGCGCGTTGAAGTGGCAGGGCTGGCTGGTCGGTCTGGTGACGCTGGCCGGACTGCTGGTGTTCGCCCCGCTGGGCCTGTACGTGTGGGCGAGCGGCGGCGAACCTCCCGGGGCGCCGCCCAGGGCGGCCCTGGAGGACGTACGGGTCACCGGGTGCCGAATCGATCCGGCGAGCCGGCGGGTGGTGGCCGCGGTGGAGGCGGCGGGGCGGGCCGAGGGCATCGGCGCGTACGTCGTCACGGTGGAGTTCCGCGACGGCGTCGAACCGGACCCGGAGCGCCGGGCCGCCCAGGCGCTGTTGAGGATTCCGGGCGTGGCCCCGGGCGCGACCGAGCACGGGGAGGCGGTCGGTCCGGTGTGGCCGGTGGCGACGGTGCCGTGGTGCGGGGTCGCGGGCGCGGAGTTCGAGCGAACGCCCGACACGCCCTGACGCGTCACCGGCTCGCGCCG
Source organism: Streptomyces sp. NPDC048424 (assembly GCF_040651555.1). NCBI lineage: Bacteria > Bacillati > Actinomycetota > Actinomycetes > Kitasatosporales > Streptomycetaceae > Streptomyces > Streptomyces sp. NPDC048424. Next base: position 477,119 of record NZ_JBEZKE010000002.1, read on the forward strand.
TGCGGCGCGGGCCGGTGTGCGCTCAACCGGTCACTTCACCTTGACGACGACGGTGCCGCACACCTTGTCGGCGAAGGTCTGCTTCTTGGCGTCCCACAGCGGCCACAGCCAGCCGATGTAGCAGGGGATGCCGTCCAGGATGTGCGCCAGCTTGCGGACGAAGGCCATGCCGAAGCCGAGGGTCGCGCCGTCGGCCTCCTTGTGGAGGCTGATGCCGACGACCTTCTTGCCGATCGTCTGCCCGGTGGTGCCCTCCTTGTAGAGCTGGAAGAAGAACATGCCGAGGGCGTACAGCATGCCGATGAGGCCGAGCACGCCGGCCGCCGCGGAGTCGGAGTCGCCGCCGGCGATGGCCGCGCCGATGCCGGCCAGCGCGTACATCGGGCCAGCGATGATCAGCGCGTCGAGCAGGTACGCGCCGACGCGCAGGCCCCAGTGGGCCAGCGGCGGCATGCCCGCACCCGGCATGCCGGGCATGCCCGGCATCCCCGGCTGCTGCGGGTAGCCGTAGGCCGGCGGCGGCGCCTGCTGCGGGTAGCCGTACTGCGGAGCCGCACCCTGCGGGGGCTGCTGCGGGTAGCCGTACTGCGGGGGGACGCCCTGCGGGGCCTGCTGCGGGTAGCCGGGCTGGCCCTGCGGGGGCTGCTGGCCGTAGGGGTTGTTCGGGTCGCCGAAGCTCATCGGTGAAGTCTCTCCAGGCTGCTGAAACGGGGACGAAGCGGCGTGGAGGAGATGGACCATGTGAGCGGCCTCCCCCGTGCTGCCGCGAACTTTCAGCCCTCATCGTGTTCGGAGCACCGGATTCTGTCCAATTCCCGCCCCTGCCACGGGCCGCGGAACCTGCCGCGGAGCGTGCCGCGCGAGCCCGGTCGACACCGGGATGTGGCACCCGGTCCGGAGCCTCCGCGGCCCCGGACCGGGGCCGTCTAGAGGGCGCCGGCCAGGTCCGCGGACTTCAGGGCGGCGGCGTGCGCGTCCATGCGCTCGGCGGCGAGGATCGCGGCGGTGGTGTCGGCGCGGGACGCGGCGACGAGGAGCGCGCGGGCGGCGAGGTCGTGCGCGCGCTGGTGCAGCGCGGCGGTGTCCGCGGCCGCGCGCTGCGGAGCGCGTGCGGGCTGGGACCCGCGCAGCCGGCCGACCTGGACGGCGATCTCGGCGGCGGCCTCGTCGAGCCCGAGCTCGTCGGTGACGGCGAGCAGGGCCGCGAGGTGGCCGGCGAGCTGGATGTCCAGCGCTTCGCCGCGGCTGCTGTGCGGATAGTCGGACGGGGCGGCGCCCATGCGGTGGACGACCGACTTGGTGCGGATCGGCTCGTACATGAGGTGGCCTCCTGCGTGGTCAGGAGACCATCCTACATTGGATTGGTTCTAAAGTTGAGCTGAATCCTGTTGTTGGTCGTCCGCGCCCACCGTCAGGGCTGGCCGTAGCCGTCGAGGAAGTTGCCGATGCGCGTCACGGCATCGGCCAGATCCGTCGCGTTCGGCAGGGTCACGATCCGGAAGTGGTCCGGCTCGGGCCAGTTGAAGCCCGTACCGTGCACGACCATGATCTTCTCGGCCCGCAGCAGGTCGAGGACCATCTGCCGGTCGTCCTTGATCTTGTAGACGGTCGGGTCCAGCCGCGGGAAGGCGTACAGCGCGCCCTTCGGCTTCACGCAGGTGACGCCCGGGATCTGGGTGAGCATGTCGTACGCGACGTTGCGCTGCTCCAGGATCCGCCCGCCGGGCAGGACCAGGTCCTCGATCGACTGGCGGCCGCCGAGCGCGGTGGCCACGGCGTGCTGCGAGGGCATGTTCGCGCACAGGCGCATGTTCGCCAGGACCGTGAGGCCCTCGATGTAGCAGGAGGCGTGCTTCTTCGGGCCGCAGACCGCCATCCAGCCGGCCCGGTAGCCGGCGACGCGGTAGTTCTTCGAAAGGCCGTTGAAGGTCAGCGTCAGCAGGTCGGGGGCGATGGCGGCGGTGTTGTGGTGCACGGCGCCGTCGTAGAGGATCCGGTCGTAGATCTCGTCCGAGCAGACGACCAGGTTGTGGCGGCGGGCGATGTCCGTCAGCCCGCGCAGCATCTCCTCGTCGTAGACCGCGCCCGTGGGGTTGTTCGGGTTGATGATCACGATCGCCTTGGTGCGGTCGGTGACCTTGCGCTCGATGTCGGCGAGGTCCGGCATCCAGTCGGCCTGCTCGTCGCAGCGGTAGTGCACGGCCGTGCCGCCGGCGAGGGAGACGGACGCGGTCCACAGCGGGTAGTCCGGCGCCGGGACCAGCACCTCGTCGCCGTCGTCGAGCAGTGCCTGCATCGACATCTGGATCAGCTCGGAGACGCCGTTGCCGAGGTAGATGTCCTCGACGTCCAGGTCGATGCCCTTGGTCTGGTAGTGCTGCATGACCGCGCGGCGCGCGGAGAGCAGCCCCTTCGCGTCACCGTAACCGTGGGCGTTGCCCAGGTTGCGGAGCATGTCCTCAAGGATCTCCGGCGGGCAGTCGAAGCCGAAGGCCGCGGGGTTGCCGGTGTTCAGCTTGAGGATGCGATGACCTGCTGCTTCGAGCCGCATGGCCTCTTCGAGCACGGGGCCGCGGATCTCGTAGCAGACATTGGCGAGTTTGGTTGACTGGATCACCTGCATGACGGGAGCTTACGGGCCCCGGCGCGGGCCTGACGTGCCTTTTCGAAGACAGGCTCGAAGAGCGAAATGTCCTATTTCGGGTAATGGGTGGGTGGCAGTGGGGTCCCCCCTTGGAATCCGGGGCCGCGCGCGGCGTCCGGCCTGCGGAATGGGTGGGGGCGGGGCCGACGAAAACGCGGGATGTTGCGCTCGTCACCTCGGTGGACGGGTGAGGACCGGGGTGACGGACTACTCCGGCCGAGTGCTCCGCCGTGCGTGCCGGCCGAGTGCGTCGGCTGCGTCGGCTGAGTACGTCGGCTGAGTACGCGCACTCATGCGGCGGGGCGGGGCGCGGTGGAGGCTGGGCGCATGAACCAGGGAGAGTGGAAGCCGGCGGACCACCGCCGGCGCACGGAACGCGTGGGCACGGTGATCGTGGCCGCTGCGGGCGTCCTCATGGCGGCAGGGGCGATCTTGATCGTGCTGCTCTACCTGGTGTTCCTGAACAGCGGCTACTGAGGGGCGCGAGCAGTGGAGTTCGTAGTCGGTGACATGGAGATCACCACGGTCGGCACGGATGGCGACGACCGGGCGATCGAGTTCCTCGTCAGGCCGGAAGGGGCCGCGGAGGAAGGACACTTCGCGATCTTCCGCGAGCACGACGAGGGCTGGGAGTCCGCCCGCATCACCATCGCCCCGGAGTCGGCCGCGATCCCGGTGGCGGCGGTCGAATGGGCGGTGGAGTTCGCGCGCGAGTACCTGTGAGGGATGACGGGGCGTTGTCAGTGGTCTCGCCTACCGTTCGGTACATGAAGCCGATCAGGATCATCGCCGGAGACGCGACGAGTCCCCAGGCCAAGGGGCCCAAGATCATCGCCCACGTCTGCAACGACCTCGGCGGGTGGGGGAAGGGCTTCGTCCTGGCCGTCTCGAAGCGGTGGCCCGAACCGGAGGCCGCGTACCGGGACTGGCACCGGGGACGCAGCGGAAACGACTTCGGACTGGGCGCCGTGCAGGTGGTGCGGGTGAAGCCCGACACCTGGGTGGCCAACATGGTCGGGCAGCGCGGGATACGCACCGGGAGCGGGGGGCCGCCGATCCGCTACGACGCCGTGGAGCGCTGCCTCGACGCGCTGGCCGGGCACGCCGTCGAGCTGGGGGCCGGCGTCCACATGCCGCGCATCGGGTGCGGGCTCGCGGGCGGCAAGTGGCCGCGCATCGAGCCGCTGATCACCGACGCGCTGTGCGCGCGGGACGTGGAAGTGACGGTCTACGACCATGCGTGAGCCCGAGGTGCCCGGGGGCGGGTCCTGGGCGGGCGCGGTGCACGAGGATCTCCTCGCGGCGAAGGAGCTGGTCTACGACCGCTGCGGGTTCACGTGCTCCCGGCCGGTCGCCGAGGCGGAGAGCACCGAGTACGGGGCGTACACGTTCACGCTGGACGGCCTGCGCGTCACCTTCCGCGCGGCCAGGACGACCCCGACGAAGGCCGGGCAGTTCGTCACGGTGTGGAAGCGCTCCGACGGCGGGCCGATCCGGCCCTTCGACGTGACGGACCCCGTCGACCTCGTCGTCGTCAGCACCCGGGACGCGGACGGCTTCGGGCAGTTCGTCTTCTCCCGCGAGGTGCTCCGCGAGCGCGGCATCCTGTCCGTGGACGGGTCCGGCGGCAAGCGCGCCTTCCGCGTCTACCCGCCGTGGGTCGCGGTGGAGAGCCGGCAGGCCCGGGCGACGCAGGCCTGGCAGGCCGACTGCTTCCTGTCCGTGGGCACCGGCGCCCAGGTCGACCCCACCCGGGCCCGGGCCCTCCTTCACCCCTAGGCGGTGTCTTTCCGGGTCGGGCCCGTGGGGGCGTGGCACGATCGGCGGCATGCAGTACCGGTACGCCACCGAGGCCGACGCGCCCGCCATGGCCGAGCTCTTCGCCGCCAACCACCACGACGCCCTGACGGAGCGGCAGCGGGCGGAGCAGGGCTTCGTACAGGGCCGCTTCGACGCCGGCGTCCTGCGGGCGATGGCCCGGGCCGGGGAGCTGCTGGTCGCGGACGACGGCGGCCGGGTCGCCGGCCTGCTCGCCCTGTCGGTGGCGGCGGACCTGGCCGATCCCCCGCCGCCGGTCGAGGGCCTGCTCCGCGCGCAGGACACCCTGGAGTGGGACGGGCACCCCCTCGGCGAGGTGCGGTGGCTGCTGTACGGGCCGGTCGTGGTCGACGCCGGGTACCGGGGGCGCGGCGTGGCCCGGGCCCTGTTCACCATGGCCGTGGCGGCGGCCTCGGAGCGGGCCGACGCGGTGGTGGCGTTCATCGAGGCCGGCAACGTGCCGTCCTGGAAGGTGCACGTCGACGGCTTCGGCATGGTCCCGCTGGGCGAGTACGTCGCGGCCGGCCGCACGTACAGCGCCGTCGCCGCCCCGACCACCTAGCCGCCCCTGGCTCCACCGGCGTGGCCCCGGACCCCGCGCCTCAAACGCCGGCGGGGCTGGAATAGCGCGGCGAAGCCGGAGGTGGTGCGGCTCAAAGATCGGGGCTCCGCCCCGGACCCCGCTCCTCAAACGCCGGAGGGGCTGAATGTGGTGCGGCGAGGCTGGATTTGTGCGGCGTAGCCGAATGGTGGCAGGGGCTGGGATCGAAGCGGGCCGGTTGGGGCGGGGTCGGGTGTGTGTCGGGGTGATCCCCGCAGGGCGTCGAACGCACTGCCGCCGAGCTCTCCGA